>JAODNQ010000229.1 GCA_025464695.1 Frankiales bacterium
GACCTGGACGAGGGCGAGCTCGCGGGGGTCCTGCAGGACGGCTGGCGGCTGCAGGCCCCGAAGCGGCTGCAGGGCGACTAGCGGCGCCAGAGCAGGTGGTGGACGACGCCGCTCGGGCTGGGGACCTCGTCGCGGTGGAAGCGGTCGTCCAGGTCCGACGGCGACTGCCACAGGCGGCTGCCGGAGCCGAGCCGGACCGGGGCGACCGCGACGTGGAGGGTGTCCACGAGGTCGGCGTCCAGGAACTGCCGGACGGTCTCCGCCCCGCCGCCGAGGCGCACGTCCCCGCCCTCGGCCGCGGCCCGCGCCCTCGCCAGCACGTCGGCGGGCTCGCCCGACACGAAGTGGAAGGTGGTGTCGCCCAGGGTGAACGAGGGCCGGTCGTGGTGGGTCAGCACGAAGACCGGGGTGTGGAACGGGGGCTCGTCGCCCCACCAGCCCGTCCACTCCTCGTCCTGCCACGGGCCCCGCTGCGGCCCGAACTTGTTGCGGCCCATGATCTCGGCGCCGATGCCGTGGCTGTAGCCGCGGGTGAACAGGTCGTCCAGGCCTCTGCTCCCGCCCGGGCCCTTCGGGCCGGCGAAGCTCGCGGTGGCCATCGCCCAGGCCATCAGGGTGCGCGGGTCGGCGGAGCCGAAGGGGCGCTCCAGGCTCTGCCCCTCCCCCGAGCCGAAGCCGTCCTCCGAGACGGTGAAGTTCTGCACCCTCAGCAGCTGGTCCACGTGGGCTCCCTGTCGGTCCGCCGGCCGCCGTGGTGGCGGTCGTGCTGCTCGCTGGAGACGGACGACGCGAGTCACCGGCCTTCCCGGGGGGAGGGTAGGCCGCTCCCGGCCCGGTCCCGCCCGGTCGAGCGCAGGGACCTAGAGGCGGACCACCCGACCCGACCGCTCCTTCGCGAACCGGCCGACGCCCCGGACGCGCGCCGCCCCCTCCTCGGCGGCCGGCGTCGCACCCCCGACGAGGCCCGCCAGAGGTCCGCCGCGGAGCATCGCGAAGGTCAGCAGGACGAGTGCCAGCTCGGCCGCCGCGAGGTACCGGGTGCGGGTGTCGTCGAGCGCGGCCGGGACGGGCAGCGGTGCGGCGACAGCGGGAGCGGTGACCGGGGCGACCGCGGGCGCAGCAGCAGGCGCGGGGGCAGCTGCGTCCGGAGCGGCGACCGCGACGTCCGGGGCTCCGGCGACCGGCTCCGGCAGCGGCGCCTCCGGGTCGCCGGGCACGACGTCGGGGACGACCGGGGGTGCGGCGTCTGCCGCCGCTGCCGTGGAGGCCGGGGGTGCAGGGGCTGCGGTCGGGGCCGTCGACGGTGCCGTCGCGGGCGGGGCCGTCACCGCCAGCGCGTCGGCCCCCGGGCGCCGCACGACCACGCGGTCGGCCACCCCGGGCAGCAGCACCAGCGACAGCGGACCCTCCTCGGGGAGCAGCCGGCCGACGTCGGCGAACACGAGCCGGGTCCCGTCGAGGACGCCGAGGCTGTAGCGGCTCCGGTCCGCCACGGGCGCCTCGGCGAGGGGCGCGCCCGACGCCGGCTCCCAGTCGTCGCGGGTGACGTAGGCGCGGACGTCCGAGGCGGCGGCGCCGTCGGCGACGGTCAGGGTCAGCGGCCCGACGGCCGATCCCGGTGGCAGGTCGAAGCGCAGGGCGGCGACGGCGGACGGCGCGGGCGTCGCGTCGGTGCTGCCGGCCGAGAGCCCGCTCGGGTCGCCGGCCTGCAGGAGCAGGTCACCCTCGCCGACGTCGGGCGGCGACGGCGGGACCGGGAGGCCGGGCATCGTGGCGAAGCTCCACCAGCCGGTGGCGACGGGGGCGGCGGCGCCGGCGGGTGCGGCCGCCAGCAGGGGCAGCAGGGCGAGGACGGCCGCGGCAGCGGCGCGGGACAGCAGCCTCATGCGCGGGCCCCTCGGACGCCCGCGGCGACGGTGCCGCCGCGGGAGCGGTTGACGGTGCCGCCGCGGGAGCGGTTGATGGTGGCGGCGTCGCCCCCGAGGTAGGACGAGACGACCCGCGGGTCGGAGACGACCTCGGCCGGTGTCCCGGACGCGAGGACTCGCCCGAGCTCGAGGGCGAGCAGCCGGTCGGACAGCCCGGTGATCAGCGGCATGTCGTGCTCGATGACGAGCATGCCGCAGCCCGTCTCGTCGCGGATCCGGCGCAGCAGCGGGCCGAGCGCCTCGGTCTCGGCCTGCGCGATGCCGGAGCTCGGCTCGTCGAGCACCAGCACGGAAGGGTCGTGGGCGATGGCCATGGCGAGGTCGACGACGCGGCGGCTGCCGGTCGACAGCTCTCCCACGTACTTGTCGCGGAAGGCGCCGAGCGACATGAGCTCGACCAGGTCAGCGACGGACCAGGCGACGTCCTCCTCGACCTCGCGCACCTCGGGCAGCCCGAGGCTCGCGGCGACGTGGTCGCGCACCGCCAGGTGTCGCTCCAGCGACAGCGCGATGTTCTCCGCGACCGTCAGGGAGGGGAAGATGCGGGCGTCCTGGAACGAGCGCCCCAGCCCGAGCCGGGCCCGCTTGTCGGGCGACCAGCCGGTGACGTCCTCGCCGAGCAGCCGGACGCCGCCGGACGTCGGGGTGACGAACCCGGAGACGAGGTCGAACACCGTGGTCTTGCCGGCGCCGTTCGGGCCTATGAGCCCGAGGATCTCTCCCTCGCGCAGCGAGAACGAGACGTCCTGCACCGCCTGGATCCCGCCGAAGGAGACCCCGAGGCCCTCGACCTCCAGGACCACGGGGCGGCGGTCGGCGGCCCGCTCGACCCGGACCTGGGCCGCGACCGGGCGACGGCGGCGGGGCGCCGGCGCGGACGCGCCGGACAGGAAGACGCTGCGGACGATGTCGTCGCGCTCGAGCAGCTCGGCGGTCGGGCCCTCGAAGCGGACCTCGCCCTTCTCCATGAAGTACGCGCGGTCGGCCACGGTCAGGGCGACGCTCACCGACTGCTCCACCAGCACGACGGCCGTCCCGCCCGCGTTGATCTCGCGCACGAGCTCGAGCAGCTGCCCGACGATCGCGGGGGCCAGGCCGAGCGACAGCTCGTCGATGATGAGCAGCTCGGGCTTGGCGAGGAACGCCATCGACAGCGCCAGCTGCTGCTGCTCGCCGCCGGACAGGTCACCCGCCAGCTGGTCGATCCGCTCGCGCAGCCTGGGGAACCGCTCGAGCACCTCCTCCCGGCGTCGGGGCAGGTCGGGGTCCTTCGTCAGCAGCCACGACGCCGCCGTCAGGTGCTCGGCCACGGTCAGGGTCGGGAACACGCCCTTGCCGCCGGGCACCTGCACGACCCGGAGCCTCGCCATCCCGACGGCGTCCAGGGTGGTGACGTCGCGCCCCTGGAACGTGATGGTCCCGGCGGACGGCCGGACGAGACCGCTGACCGCCTTGAGCAGCGTCGACTTGCCGGCGCCGTTGGTGCCGAGCAGCGCCAGCACCTCCCCGCGCCGGACCTCGACGTCGACCCCGAACAGCACCTGCACGCTCTCGTACTTGACGTCGACGCCGCGGCAGACGAGCACGGCGTCGTCGGACGGCGTGAACACCGGCCGCTCGACGTGCGTGGCCACGGGGGTGCGGCCGGCGGCGAGCTCGAGCGCCACCTCCTCGGCGTCCTCGAGGGCCCGCTCCTGCGGCGTCTCGTCCTCGACCCGCTTGTCGGCGAGCAGGCTCGGCACGACGATCCCCTCCCGCGCGGCGACGCGCCGCAGCCAGTCGTCGCGGCGGCGGAAGAACAGGTCGCCGAGGCCGCCGGGCGCGACGTTGAGGACGAGCAGCGCCGACCCCGACAGGACGAACACGTCGAGGAAGTCCGTGACCGTGCCGGTGCCGAAGGCGGCCTGCAGCGGCTTGAAGTAGCGCAGCGACTCGAACACGACCGCCCCGGCGACCGCCGAGCCGGGGTTCCCGAGCCCGCCGACCACCGCGAAGATGAACACCTCGATCGACAGCGACGGGCTGAACGCCTGCCGGTCGACCGACCCCTGCTGGTAGGCGTACAGCGCACCCGCCAGCGCCGCGAGGAAGCCCGACAGCGCGAACGCGGCGAGCCGGGTCGACGTCGCGGAGACGCCGTAGGACTGGGCCGCCCGCACGTTGTCGCGCACGCCGAGGAACACCCGCCCGCTCCGCGACCGCCGCAGCGCCCGCGCCATGAGCAGCGCGACCACGAGCCCGGCCAGGCAGACGTAGTAGTAGGCGACGCCGCCCGTGACGTCGACCCGGCCCCAGAGCACCGGGCGCCCGACGTCGGCCCCGGACTCCGGCAGGACGGCGCCGAGGAAGTCGCGGTTGAGGACGACGTTCTGCACCGTGGCCGCGAACGCGAACGTGACGACGGCGAGGAACAGCCCCTGGACGCGCAGCGCGGGGAGCCCGATCAGCACGGCGGCGAGCGCCCCGGCGAGACCGGCGACGACGAGGGTGACGAAGAAGTCGCCCAGGACGCCGTCGCTGCGGGTGGCCAGGCTTCCGGCGGTCGCGGCACCGATGCCGGCGAAGGCGAACTGCCCGAGCGAGATCTGCCCGGCCCAGCCCGACAGCACGACGAGCGACACCCCGAGCAGCGCGTACACGAGGATCAGCGAGGCGAAGTCGGCCCGCGAGGTGCCGACGAGGAAGGGCGCCCCGAGCGCGAGCGCCGCCACCAGCAGGGCCCCGCCGGCGCGTGCCCGCTTCACCGCGCGCACCTCGCGCAGCTCGACCGGGACGCCCCGGTGCTCCTTCAGCACCGTGAAGCTGCTGACCCCGGTGTCGGAGGCGCGCGACAGCGTGCCGCGCCGCACCAGCAGGGCGACCAGCACGATCGGCAGCACGAGCGCCACCGACAGGTCGGCCCGGCTGGTGCCGAAGACCGCCGCCTGGTCGAGGACGCCGAGCGCCATCCCGGCGCCGAGGGCGACCGGCAGGCTCGCCATCCGCGCGACGATGGCGGCGGCGAAGCCGTACAGCAGCACCGACGGGCTGATCGCGCCGCCGACCGGCAGCCCGACCACCGGGCCGCGCAGGAAGACGGCGATCGCCGACAGCACCGTGGCGAGCACCCACACCGTGGTCTGGACGCGCCGCACCGGGATGCCGAGCAGGGACGCCCGGTCGGCGTTCTCCGCGCTCGCCCGGATCGCGATGCCGATGCGGGTGAAGCGCAGGAACAGCGCCAGCGCGACGAGGGTGGCGCCGGCGACGACGACGACGGCCACGTAGTCGCCGTTGAGGGTGACCCCGCCGGCGTCGAAGCGGAAGCGCTGGAACGGCGTCGGGAAGCTGACGGGCGCGACGGCGTCGCCGGTGACGAGCTTCGGCAGGTAGCTCTCGCACAGCACGAGCAGCTGCAGCACGCCGATGCTCACGACCGTCAGGACCAGGCGCGACTGCCCGGCGAACGGCCGCACGACGACGACCTCCACCAGCGCCCCCACGGCGACCGCGGAGGCGAGCATCACCAGCACGCAGACCCAGTACGGGACGCCGCGGCCGACGAGCAGCAGCAGGGCGAGCAGCGCGGGGACCGAGCCGAGGCCGGCCTGGGCGAAGTTGATGATGCGGGTCGCCTTGTAGACGAGGATCAGCCCGAAGGCGACCAGCCCGTAGAGCGTCCCGATGACGGCCCCGTTGACGACGATGCCGGTCGGGATGCCGGTGGGCACGGGCAGGCCGAGGACCGACGTCGTCGACCCCCGGCCGAACAGCACCTCGACGGCGGCGACGACGCCGGCCGCCCACGAGAGAGGGACCAGGACGGACCGGACCCGCGGCGGGAGCAGCACGCTCAGCCGCCGAGCGGGAAGGAGGCCTCGCCGCGCGGCCAGCCGCCGGCGGCGTAGCGGGCACCCTTGCGGAGCGCCACGTAGGCGCCGCGCTGCCCGTCGATCGCCGACACCGCCCCCGCGTCCCAGTACGCCTCCTTCGCGTCGGAGGCGGCGGTGTAGTCGCCCGGGGCGAAGTGGGTCCAGGCGACGAAGGCGTTCTTCGACGTCGCGTACTGGGGGGTGTCGCCCCGGCCGGACAGCAGCGCCTGCTCGAACGTCCCCGGGTCGAGCTGCGGCCCGGCCAGCTGCACGGCCGTGGCGACGATGGTCCAGTAGCTCCACGGCAGCTGGGCGCTCGAGTAGGGCACGCCGCTGTGGCCGGTGGCGCGCCAGACGGTGCTGCACTCCTGCTTCGCGAACGCCGGGTAGACCGTGAGGTCGCTCGGGCCGAAGGCGTTGGCCCACTGCTGCTTGTCGTAGAGCCGGGCGAGCTTGTCGTAGTCGATCAGCCCGCTCCCGACCAGCACCTGCTCCGGGAAGTACGCCTGCTGCGTCTCGGCCGTCGTCTGGAACGCGGGCGCGATCGGGTCGCCGAACACGAGCACGCTCGTGACGCCCTCGCTCTTGAGCTTCGCGACCTGCGACGTCGCCTGCTGCGACGCCGTGGCGGTGTCGGGGCTGTAGGGCACCTCGACCACCTGGGTGCCGCAGCCGCGCAGGATCCCGGCCAGCCGCTTGGCCGGCTCGGTGTTGACGTCGGTCTGCGGGTAGAAGATGCCGGCCTTGCGGGTCTTCGCGGTGAGGTCCGGCGTGCCGGCGTACCGCGCCTTGTGGCCCGCCAGCCGGGTGCACCAGTAGTCGCCGGTCAGCCGGGCCTGGAAGTCGCCGCCCATGTTCGCGTCCCAGTGGTACGGCCGGTGCGAGGTGTTGAAGGAGTCCTGGAAGTGCCAGCCGCCGAAGTTGACGACCCGCAGCTTGCTCAGCTCGTCGAAGAACGCCGGCGTGTTCGTGTTGTTGTCGTAGACGACCGCGAAGGGCTTCTCCTTCGCCACGAGGGCGCGCGCGTCGTTGCGGAAGCAGGAGTCGTCCGGCGGAGCGGCCTGGCACGGGCTGGACCAGAAGGAGATCGCGACCTTCCGGCCGTACAGCTCGTACTTCTTGTTGATGAAGTCCTCCATGGCCTGCATGAAGCGCCGCTGGTCGGCGGGGTCGGAGTAGAGGCCCTGCGACGAGAGCAGCCCCTTGACCACGGGGTTGTCCTTCTCGCGGAAGTACACGAGCTTGACGGTCTTCGCCGTGACGCCTGGGTAGGTCGCCCCGCCGTTGTCTCCGGTGAACCGAGCGACGCAGGGCGGGGCGCTGCTGTAGTCGCCGAACTGCTTGCCGCGCACGCAGTGCGAGGTGTCGCCCGCCGCCGTCGCAGCGCCGGGCGCCGCAGCACTCCCGGCGGCCGCGGGAGCCGCGGCGGGCGCCGC
>JAODNQ010000243.1 GCA_025464695.1 Frankiales bacterium
CCTGCCCAGTGTCCAGGCCCGCGTCGGTGCCTGCTTCCACAACTTCGGTCATGCCGTGTCCTCCCCGAGCCGCCGCAGCGACTCAGCGTCGAGGTCACGCCCTTACACAGACGATCTGACACGCCCCCGTTCGACCTCCCGTCCGCGCCCGCCGCACCGCTCCGCGACCAGGTCAGCAGCCGGCCGCGTCCAGCGCCGCCAGCACCTGGAGCAACAGGTGCGGGAGCACCCCGGGGTCGCTCGTGGTCGGGCCGCCCTGGGCCTCGAGCCGGTCGAGGGCGCGCTGCAGGGTCTTGCCGTCCGCGTCCGGGAGCACCACCTCGAGGACGTGACCTCCCGACGCGCTCGGACGCAGGGAGTCGAAGGCTGTCTGCAGGCAGCGCAGCAGCACGTGGGCGTCCTCGCCCAGGACCAAGACCGGGCTCGTCGTCGTCGTCATGTCGCCAGGGTCGGGGAGACGTCCGACGGGACTGCGGCTGTCCACACCGTCCACAGATCCGTCTGACGCTGCTGGCCGACGACCTGGGAGCGCTGGTCTGACGGACCGCGGCGGCGCTCGTCGGTCACAGGACTGTCGGACCCGGCTGAGACGGTCTCGTGATAGGGACGACGGCGAGGAGGACGACGTGTGCTGGGACTGTGACAACCCGGGTGGCGACTACCTGGAGGAGGTGGTGCGCCCGAACATCGAGCGCTACGGCTGGCACGTGACAGGTGTGTACGGCGACAAGGGCTCCGCCCCGTTCGCCTACACGGTCGGACTGACGCTGCACGGCTTGCCCGAGCTGCTCGTGACCGGTCTGCGCCTCGAGCGGGGTGCGACGCTGCTGAACCATGTCGGGCACCAGCTGCTCGTGGAGGGGCCCGTGGAGCACGGGCAGCGGTTGCGCCACAGCGGCCGCGACGTCGAGGTGGTGGAGCTCCCTCACCCCGAGGCCCACCTGTTCACCGCGGTCGAGGCGTTCGGGGAGGTGCGGGCCCAGCAGCTCGTGCACAGCGATGACCGCGGGCACTGGCCCTGGGACCGGGGGTACCGCGGCGGTCGCGGCGGGCAACCGGTGCTCGGCCCGCGGGCCGTGCATCGGCGTTCTGCCTGAGCCGTCGGCTCAGTCCCGCAGCACGGCGGCGATCGACTCCCGCGGGTGCCCCCCCGACGGCAGCACGCGCTGCACCCGCCGCAGCGCCTCGCGCTCCGACCCGCCGGTGACCAGCGCCCCGTACGCCGCGGCCACCACCGGCGTCCGCGTGTGGGCGTGCACGCAGTGCAGGAACACCGTGTTGCCCTCGGCCCGCAGCGTCCGCACCGCCTCGGCGGCGTCGGTGACGGCGTACCGGAGGTCGTTGTTGGCGTCCTCCTTGTCGACGATCCACGCCTCGACGTGGTCCTCCGGCGCGACGCCCGCGAGCGGCACCTCCGCGGCGCCCAGCCGGCACAGGCTGACCACCGCCTGCGCGACGCCGGGCCGCAGCGCCCCCACGGCGCCCAGCAGCACGCCGTCGTCGTCGGGGTGGGCGACGACGCGCGACGACGACCCGGCGTACGAGGTGAGCCGGTCCGCCAGGGGCCAACCCTCGGGGTCGGGCGGGCCGGCCGCCCCGGACCGTGAGCACGGCCAGGCCGGCGAGGTCGCGGGAGCGCAGGCCGGGCCAGCCGTGCAGGACCCGGCGCCAGCGGTGGGGCACGGCGCTCCCGCCGTAGCGCGCGCCGAGCAGCGCGCCGGCGATGGCCGCGACCGTGTCGGTGTCACCGCCCCCGGCGACCGCGCGCTGGAGCCCGTCCTCGAGCGAGGTCGCGCGCGACACCGCCGACCAGGCGGCGAGCAGCGCCGCGACGACCCACCCGTTCTGGGCCCGGTAGTGCGACGGGTCGACCTGCTCCGCCTCGTCGAGCAGCGGCGTCCAGTAGGCGGTGTCCACGTCGCCGAGACCGACGCGGACGTCGAGCTCGCCGGTGCGGACGGCGTGGTCGAGCGCCAGGCACCAGAGCGCGCAGGCGTCGCCGGCTACCGGGTCGTGGTGCGTCAGGAGACTGACGGCCCGGGCGGCGTCGGCGATGCCGCGGGATCACCGAGGTGCGCCAAGGCGACCGGGCCGGTGCGCATGAGCGAGCCGTTGCCCGCGGTGCGGCCGGTCTGCGCGTGCAGGGCGGCACCGAGCCGGCGCAGCTCGGGCGCGACCGGTCCCTCGGCGTGCAGGGCGTCGGACAGCAGCCGGCGCGTCTGGATCCCGACGTCCGGCGGTCCCTCGCGGAACCACTGCAGGAAGCCCTGCGCGACCTGCTCGAGGGTGTGCTCGTCCCGCAGGTCCGCCCCCGTCGCCGCCACCCGGGCGATCACGGCCGCCATCTCCGTGTCGTCGCTCCAGCAGCCCGGCGCGAGCCCGCCCAGGCCGCCGCCCAGCATCGCGGCCTCGCCCTGCAACGTGCGGCTGCCGAACTCGTACGGCACGCCGAGGGCGTCGCCGGCGGCGCTGCCCAGCAGGACCCCTACGGCCCTGTCGTTCTGCTTGCTCGTCAGGTGCATCCTGACCTCCTCCTGTTGTCGTCGTACAGACGATGACCTGCGCCTCCGACAGGAACGGAACTGTCGGGGGGCGCGGGACAGTGGTCGCCCGACGAGAAGAGGTGAGCGGTTGTCCTACGAGGACATGGCGCGGTCGCACGTGAAGGAGCTCGCGCGGCAGGCGTTCGAGCTGGACGAGGTCGTGGTCGACGACGACGGCGACCTGCCGTTCCGGTGCGGGACGGCGCGCTACTACGCGTCGGTCGTGCGCGGCGGCCGCGTGCTGCGTGTCTGGACGCGGGCGGTGGGCGGGCTGCGGATCACGAAGCCGGTGCTCCGAGAGATGGACGCCGCCAACGCCGAGCTGCTGTTCTCCCGCGTCTACAGCCGCCACGACGCCGCGTGGGTGGAGGGCTGTCTCCCGCTGGAGCCGCTCGGCCCCGGCGAGCTCGCGACGCTCTGCCACGAGGTCGGGACGACCGCCGACCGGCTCGGGACACTGCTGGCGGCGGTGCACGGCGGGCACGTCACCTTCCCGCACGCCGCGGACCCCGACCACGAGTGCGAGGACTGATGGACGACGACAGCTGGGTCGACCAGGTGCGCGTCGCCGCCGGCCCGTGCCCACACTGCGGCTCCGGCGACGTGCGGCCCCTCGTGTTCGGCATGCCCGACGCCGGCAGCTACCACCGGCTGCAGGACGTCGTGGAGTTCGCGGGGTGCACGGTCCCGGACGACGCCCCGCGCGTCGTGTGCGGGGCCTGCCGCCACACCTGGGGCTCGCGGTGAGGGGCGTGCAGCGGCGGCGGTGCCGGCCCACCGGCGCGCGACCGAACGGGTGTCAGCCGTGCGCGTCGTAGATCTGCTGGCTGACCCGGCGCCGCAGCTCGACGAACTCCGGCAGGGCGCGCATCTCGTCGCCGAGTCCGTCCAGGCGGGCGTGCGAGAAGTCGACCGGCTCGTCGAAGACGATCCGTCCGGGCCGGGCGCTCATGACCAGCACGCGGCTCCCGAGGAACAGCGCCTCCTCCACGCTGTGCGTGATGAAGAAGATGGTCTTGCGCGTCTCTCGCCAGATCGCGAGCAGCTCGGTCTGCAGCCGCTCCCGGGTGAGCGCGTCCAGGGCCCCGAACGGCTCGTCCATGAGGATGATCGACGGGTCGTTGGTCAGCACCCGGGCGATCTGGCAGCGCTGCTGCATGCCGCCGGACAGCTCGTACGGCTTGCGGTCCAGGAAGTCCTCGAGCCCGACCATGCGCAGGTAGGACGTCGCCGTCTCGCGGCGCGCCTCCTTGTCGACCCCGCGCAGTCGGGGGCCGAGCTCGACGTTGCCCAGCACGGAGAGCCAGGGGTAGAGGTTGGCCTGCTGGAACACGACGCCGCGGTCGGCGGCCGGGGCGGTGACCGGGCTGTCGCCGACCAGGACCTGACCCGCGCTGGGCTGCAGGAAGCCGGCCATCATCTGCAGCAGCGTCGTCTTGCCGCACCCCGAGGGGCCGGCCAGGCAGACGAACTCGCCGGGCCGGATGGTCAGGTCGACGTCGGCGAGCGCGTGCACCCGGGCACCGCCCTCGCCGTACCAGTGCGACACCCCGCGCACCGAGATGGGTGCGGTCGGCGGCGCCTCGCCCGCGCTCACGAGCTGACGGAGGCCGCGGGCGCTGCGTCCACGCCGCCGGCGTACACGGCCGGTGCGCTGATGGCGGTGATGCCGCCCTGCTGCAGCAGGAAGCCGGCCGTCTGCCGCAGGTCCGTGGCCATCTTGCCGCCCAGGTAGGCCGGGCTCGCCTGCTCCGTGGCGCGCAGGAAGTGGTAGCCCGGGAACTGCTTCTGCACGTCCGCCGGCGGGATGCCCAGCACCGCGGAGATGTTCTGCGCGGCCTCGTCGGGCTTCTCCGTGATCAGGCGCACGCCCTCGTCCTCAGCCCGCGCCCACATCTTCATGAAGGGGTCGTTGGCGCCGACGAAGGCCTGCGTCGCAGCGCCCAGGTCGTACGTCGGCTTGCCGGCCTTCGCGGTGTCCGCGCTCGACAGGACCAGGTGCCCGCCCTGCGCCTTGAGCGCGCTCTGCACCGGGTCCCAGACCCAGGCGGCGTCGATCTGGCCGCCCTTCCACGCGGAAGGCATGTTCTCCGGCGCCAGGTTGACCAGCTTGACGTCCTTGGAGGAGTCCATCCCGGCGTCCTGCAGCGCCTGCAGCAGGCTGTAGTGGGCGGTGGAGCTGAACGGCACCGCAATGGTCCCGCCCTTGAGCCCGGCCAGGTCCTTCACGGCAGGGTCGCGGGCCACGAGCGACTCGGCCTCGCCGATGACGTCGTGCACCCACACCACCTGCACGGGGATGTTGAGCGGCGCGGACAGCGCCTTGGTGGCCGGGCTGGAGCCGATCAGGCCGAGGTCGACGCTCTTCGCGCCGAACGCCTGGATGACGTCGCCGCCCGACTCGAACTTGCTCCAGGTGATGGTCGCCTTCGGCATGCAGGCCTCGAGGATCCCGCGGTCCTTGACCACGAGGTCGGCGTTGGGGATGTGCTGGTAGGCGATCCGCGCGGTCGTGA
This sequence comes from Frankiales bacterium, assembly GCA_025464695.1. The sequence continues at coordinate 5,060 of JAODNQ010000243.1, forward strand.
TGATCGAGGGGTCCGGGGCCACGGGGCAGGCGCCACCGGCGGGAGCGGCGGCGGTGCTCGTGCGCCCCGACTCGACGCAGCCGGTCAGTCCGAGCACGGCGAGCAGGGTCAGGGCGACCGGCGCGGTGGCGCGGCGGGGGAGGGGCACGGGGATCTCCGGGTCAGAGGGGGGGCTGCGGACGGGTGTCGCTCAGCCGTGCCCGCGCCAGGGCACGAGCACGCCGGCGACGGCCTTGATCGCCAGGTCCAGCAGGACGGCGGCGATGCCGATGACGGCGATGCAGGCCAGGGTGAGCGGGGTGTTCAGCTGGGTGCCGGACAGGTAGGCCAGGCCCCCGATGCCGGGGATGCCGTTGTTGAGCTCGGCGGCGACGACGGTGGTCCAGGCGAAGCCGACGGCGATCCGGACGCCGTTGAGGATCTCGGGCAGCGTCGCGGGAAGGACCACGTGGGTCACCACCTGCAGCCGGCTGGCGCCCAGGGTGCGGACGGCGTGCAGCCAGTCGGCCCGGACCCCGCGGACGCCGCTGATGGTCGCGAGAGTGATCGGGGGGAACGCGGCGAGGAACAGCAGCCAGACCTTGGACGTGTCGCCGATGCCGAACCACACGATGAGCAGTCCGATGTAGCCGAGCGGCGGCAGCGCCCGCAGGAAGTTCAGGTAGGGCTCGAGGACGGTGCCCACGGTGCGCGACGACGCCATGAGGAAGCCCAGCGGAGGACCGATCAGGATCGCGGCGCCGACGCCGATGCCGATCCGCTGCAGGCTCGCGAGCAGGTGCTCCCACAGGTAGTAGTCCTGCTCACCGCGGACGATCCGCGCGACGCCCGGCGCGAGCTGGTGGTCGCTGTTGGCCCGGACGAACGCCCGCCAGACGGCGGCGGGCGACGGCAGGTAGAGCGGGTCGACCAGACCGGTGGTGGTCACCAGCGCCCAGACGGCCAGGAACGCGACCAGGGCCAGCAGGCGGACCGCCACCCGCCCGGCCAGCGCCCGCAGGCTGCTCGCGCGGGCACCGCCCGGCCCGCGGTCCTCCGACGCCGGGAGCCCGGGCACGGCGTCGGTCGACCCGGCCGGCGGGGCTCCGCCCGCGGTCGTCGTCATCTGCGTCGGGCCGTCCTCGCGGGTGGGGCCCGGCGGTGCGAGCGTCGGGCAGGTCGTCCAGGGGATCCTAAGTGATCTGCCCAGGAATCCCCCGTCCGACCCCGCCGGGAGCTCCGAGACCGGAGGACGCACGGCGCCCCGGCCCGCACGAGGCGGACCGGGGCGCCGGGTCGGGCAGGGACTACGTGACGTCGAAGCGGTCCAGCATCATGACCTTGTCCCACGCGTCGACGAAGTCCTTCACGAACTTCTCCTTCGACTCGTCGAACGAGTAGACCTCGGCGATGCCGCGCAGGATCGCGTTGGACCCGAAGACCAGGTCCGCGGCGGTGGCGGTGCGCAGGACGTTGCCCGAGGAGTCGCGCGCCTCGTAGACGCCGTCGGTGTCGCGGCTGGTGCTCCACTGCACGTCGAGGTCGAGCAGCGTGCGGAAGAAGTCCTGCGACAGGACGCCCACCGAGTCGGTGAACACGCCGTGCGGCGCGCCGCCCGTGTTGGCGCCGAGGACGCGCAGACCGCCGACGAGGACGGTCATCTCCTTGGCGGTCAGGTCCAGGTTGTAGGCCCGGTCCACCAGCAGCTGCTCGGGGGAGAGCTTCGCGTCGGGCTTGACCCAGTTGCGGAACCCGTCGGCGCGGGGCTCCAGCCAGGTGAAGTTCTCGACGTCGGTCTGCTCCTGGGTCGCGTCGCCGCGGCCCGGGGTGAACGGCACCGTGACCTGCACGCCGGCGTCGGCCGCGGCCTTCTCGACCGCCGCGCAGCCGGCGAGCACGATGGTGTCGGCCAGCGAGAACGGCGTGCCGGCGCGCAGCTCGTCCAGCTTCGCGACGACGTCCTGGGTCCCCGCGTTGACCGCCCAGGAGGCCTGCGGCTCCAGGCGGATCCGGGCGCCGTTGGCACCGCCGCGCTTGTCGGTGCTGCGGAACGACGCCGCCGAGGACCACGCGGTGTGGACCAGCTGCGAGACAGTCAGGCCCGACGCCAGGACCGCCTGCTTGAGGGAGGCGACGTCGGCGTCGGACGCGGTGGAGGTGCCGGCCGGGACCGGGTCGGTCCAGACGAGCTCCTCGGCGGGCACGTCGGGGCCGAGCCAGCGGCTGGTCGGGCCCATGTCGCGGTGGAGCAGCTTGAACCAGGCGCGGGCGTACTGGTCGGCGAAGTACTCCGGGTCGGTGTGGAAGCGCTCGGAGATGGCCCGGAACTCCGGGTCGACGGCGAGGGCCATGTCGGCCGTCGTCATCATCGTCGGGACCTTCTTGCCGGACACGTGCGCGTCGTCCGCGAGGTCCTCGGGGGCGACGTCCTTGGCCTTCCACTGCTTCGCGCCGGCGGGGCTCTCCGTGAGCTCCCACTCGTACTTGAGCAGCAGGTCGAAGTAGCCGTTGTCCCACTGGGTCGGGTTGACGGTCCAGGGGCCCTCGATGCCGGACGTGATGGTGTCCTCGGCCTTGCCCTTGCCGAACTCGTTCTTCCAGCCGAGGCCGCCCGCGTGCACGGGGCAGCCCTCGGGCTCGGGGCCGACCAGCGACGGGTCGCCGCCGCCGTGCGCCTTGCCGAACGTGTGACCACCGGCGACGAGCGCGACGGTCTCCTCGCTGTTCATGCCCATGCGGCTGAACGTGACCTTGATGTCGTGCGCCGACGCCAGCGGGTCGGGCCGGCCCTGCGGGCCCTCGGGGTTGACGTAGATCAGACCCATGGTGACCGCGCCGAGGTCGCCCTCGGACAGGTCGAGCGGAGCGTCCGGGCCGCTGTAGCGCTCGTCGCCCAGCCAGGTGTCCTCGGGACCCCAGAACGTCTCGCGGGGCTGCCAGACGTCCTCGCGGCCGAACGCGAAGCCGAAGGTCTTCAGGCCCATGTCGTCGTGCGCGACGTTGCCGGCGAGCACGAGCAGGTCGGCCCAGGACAGGGCGCGGCCGTACTTCTGCTTGACCGGCAGGAGCAGGCGGCGGGCCTTGTCGAGGTTGGCGTTGTCGGGCCAGCTGTTGAGCGGCGCGAAGCGCTGCTCGCCGTTGCCGGCGCCGCCGCGGCCGTCGGCGCTGCGGTACGTGCCGGCGGCGTGCCAGGACATGCGGATGAACAGGCCACCGTAGTGGCCCCAGTCAGCGGGCCACCACTCCTGCGACGTCTTCATGAGGTCGGCGAGGTCGCGCTTGACAGCGTCGACGTCGAGGGACTGCACGGCCGTGCGGTAGTCGAACTCCTCGCCCAGGGGGTCGGAGCTCTTGGCCGGGCGGTTCAGCACGGACAGGTCGACCTGGTTGGGCCACCAGTCGCGGTTGGTGCGCGGCCGGTTCGTGACCTGAGGCGTCGGACCCGAGATCGCAGGGTTCTCGGACTCGCTGGTGCTCGCGGTGGTGTCGGTGCCCTGCGGGCTGGCGCTGGTGTCGCGGGGCTTCGGGTCGGTCTCGGTCACGTGGTGCCTCTCTGCGTCGGTGCATGGGTCGGAGAAGGACAGGTGGGGCAGCGGCCCCAGTAGACGACCTCGGCCTCGTCGATGACGAAGCCGGCGTCGTCGGACGCGGTCAGGCAGGGGGTCTCGCCGGTGGCGCAGTCGACGTCGACGACCCTCCCGCACGAGCGGCAGACGAGGTGGTGGTGGTTGTCGCCGACCCGGGCCTCGTAGCGGGCCACGGACCCGGCGGGCTGGATGCGCCGCACCAGGCCGGCGTCGGTGAGGGCGCGCAGGACGTCGTACACCGCCTGGTGCGACACGACGGCGCGCTCGCGGACCGCGCGCAGCAGCGTATCGGTGTCGGCGTGGGGGTGCGCGTGCACAGCCTCCAGCACGGCTCGCCGGGGGGCGGTCACGCGGAGGGCGGCGTCGCGCAGGAGCTGCTCGACGTCGGGGGAGCTGTGCATCCCGACCATTGGACCACCTGGACCTGATCCGTTCAAGTCTGGTCGTCGTGGTCGAGTAGCCGGGTGGACCTCGTGCTCGCGACCGAGCCCCGCCGCTACCAGCGCACGGCCCTGGACGCCTACGACGCCGCCCGTCGGGCGGGCCGCCGCCGGTCCTGCCTCGTGCTGCCGCCCGGTGCGGGCAAGACCCTCGTCGGGCTCGAGATCGCCCGCCGGGAGGGGCGCCGGACCCTCGTGCTGGCGCCCAACACCGCCGTCCAGGGGCAGTGGGCCGCGCAGTGGTCGCAGCACGTGCGCGGGACGCAGCCGGCAGGCACCGACCGCTCCTTCGACGCGCACCTCACCGTCCTGACCTACCAGGCGCTCGCGGTCGTCGACCCCGACGAGGCCGACGGCCGTGCCCGCACCCGGGTCCTGCGCAGCGGCACGCCGGAGGAGCTGCTCGGTCTGCTGCACCCGCACGCCCGCGACGCCGTCGCCCGGGCGGGCGCGAGAGGCCCCTGGACCCTCGTGCTCGACGAGGCCCACCACCTGCTCGAGCTGTGGGGCGGCCTGGTGCGCGTCCTGGCGGACGCCCTCGGGGAGGACACCGTCGTCGTCGGGCTGACGGCGACGCCGCCGGGAGAGCTGAGCGCCTGGCAGCGCGACCTGCAGGCCGAGCTGTTCGGGGCGGAGCCCGACTTCTCCGTCCCGACGCCGGCCGTGGTCAAGGAGGGCGACCTCGCGCCCTACCAGGAGCTCGTCTACCTGACCGCGCCGACGCCGGAGGAGGACACCTGGGTCGCGGCCGAGCGCTCGCGGTTCGCCGACCTGCAGGTGGAGCTGGCGTCGGCGTCGCTCGGCTCGCTCCCGCTGTTCGCCTGGCTCGAGCGCCGGCTCGTCGACCGCCGCGCGGAGGAGGGCGGCGTCGTGTCGTGGCAGGCGCTCGAGGCCGCGGAGCCCGACCTGTGCCGGGCCGCACTGCGCTTCGTGCACGCCGGGATGCTGCCGCTGCCGGCCGGCGCCAGGCTGCGCGAGGAGCACCGCACCGACCCCGACGCCGACGACTGGGTCGAGCTGCTCGTCGACTTCGCCACCCGCCACCTCGCCGGGTCGGAGGACCCGCGCGACCTCGAGGCGCTGGCCCAGGTCCGCCGGGTCCTGCCGTCGCTCGGCTGCCGGCTCGCCGCCACGGGACGCCGGTCCGCGGTCTCGGGCGTGGAGCGGCTGGTGTCGCTGTCGGCGAGCAAGGCGGCCGCGACGGCGCACCTGCTCGAGGTGGAGGCCGCGGTCCTCGGCAGCCGGTTGCGGGCCGTGGTGCTGTGCGACCGGGAGGCCGCGAGCGCCACGCTCCCGAGCTCGCTGGAGGACGCGCCGCTGGGGGAGCAGGCCGGGTCGGCCCTCGGCATGCTCGAGAAGCTGGCGGCGGCCGCCTACGACGGGGTCCCCGGCTGGCTGCGCCCGGTGCTGCTGACCGGCCGGACGGTCGCCGCCCGGCAGCCGGTGGCGGACGACCTGCTCGCCCACTGCCGCGACCGGCACCCGGGCCTGCGGCTCGAGACCGACGACGGCGGGCTGTGCCGCCTCGTCGGCGAGGGCTGGACGTCGCGGCTGTGGACGCCGCTCGTCACCAGCTTCTTCGCGCAGGGGCAGGCCCGCGTGCTCGTCGGGACGCGCGCCCTGCTGGGGGAGGGCTGGGACTGCCCCCAGGTGACCACGCTGGTCGACTGCACCGAGGCGGGGTCGGGCACCTCGGTCGTGCAGATGCGGGGCCGCTCGCTGCGCCGCGACCCCGCCGACCCGCTCAAGCTGGCCGACAACTGGACGGTCACCTGCGTCGCCGCCGGCCACCCCCGCGGCGACGCCGACTACCTGCGGCTCGTCCGCAAGCACGCGCACCACTTCGCCCCGGCCCCCGACGGCTCCCTCGTGTCGGGCGTCGGCCACTGCGACCCGGCGCTCAGCCCCTACGGCCCGCCCGACGCCGCCCTCGCGCGGGAGGTCACGGCCCGCAGCCTCGCGCGCGCCGCCGACCCCGACGGCGCCCGGGAGCGGTGGCACCTCGGCGAGCCGTACGAGGGGGTCGAGACGGCGGTCCTGCGGCTGCGGGTCGAGCGCCCGCTCGGCGTGCCGGCGCAGCTGCTCCCGGCCAAGCAGCGCGGCCTGCCGCGCTCCCGGGCGCCGCTGGGTCTCGCGGCTGCCGCCCTGCTCCCGGCGGCGGCGGTCGCCGCCTCGTTCGGGCACGTCGCCGCGCTCGCCGTCCTGGCCGGCGGGGCCGTCCTCGGGATCGGCGAGACCGTCCGGCGGGTGCTCGACACGGCGCGCTCGCTCGAGGAGGCCGGCCCGTCGGGGGCGCTGGAGCAGATCGCCGCGGCCGTCGCCGACGCCCTGCACGAGGCGGGCGACACCGGCGTCGGCGCGGAGGGGGTCCGGCTGGAGGTCACCGCGGACGGGTGGACGCAGGTGCGGCTGTCCGGCGGCGGCACGGCGGCCTCCGAGCGGTTCTCGACCGCGCTCGACGAGGTGCTGGCCCCGCTCGGGGAGCCGCGGGCCCTGGTGAGCCGGCTGGTCCTGCCGCGGCCCGCGACCACCCGGGGACGGCTCCGGCTGGCGGCACGGCGCACGGCGGGGCGGCCGGTGGAGGCGGCCGAGGCCTGGCACGCCGTGCCGGCGGAGCTGGGTCGCAACGAGCGGCGACGACGGCTGTTCGAGGCGGCCTGGCAGCACCACGTGGGGCCGGGGCGGGTCGTCCGCACCGACCGGGAGCCGGCCCTCGGCGTGCTCGCCCTGATGCGCGGCGCCGACCCGTTCGCCGTCACGAGCCAGACCCGCACGGTCTGGCGGTAGGCGGGCCTCCAGGCCGCACAGCGGTGCCAGACTCGGCCGCATGAGCGACCCCGTCGTCGTCCCGTTCCGGCCCACGCCCGACCAGTACGCCTGGACCTTCGGGGGCGCCCCGCCGGTGAGGCGCATCCGGCCGGGCACGGTGCTGGAGCTGTGGACCGAGGACTGCTTCGGCGGCCGGGTCCGCACGAAGGGCGACCTCGTCAGCCAGGTCTGCCAGTTCCCCTTCCTCAACCCGCAGACCGGGCCGTTCTACGTCGAGGGCGCCGAGCCGGGCGACACCCTCGCCGTCCATTTCGTCAGCATCGAGCCCAGCCGTGACTGGGCGGCGTCGTCCACCCTCCCGCTGTTCGGCGCCCTGACCAGCACGCACCTGACGCCGACCCTGCAGGAGCCGCTGCCGGAGCGGGTGTGGATCTGGCAGCTCGACCGGACGGCCCGCACCTGCCGGTTCGAGGCCCTCGACGGCGACTTCCGGGTCGACCTGCCGATGGACCCGATGCACGGGACGGTCGGCGTGGCGCCGGCCAACCTGGAGGCGCTGTCCGCCCTGACGCCGGGCGCTCACGGCGGGAACCTGGACACCCCGGAGATGCGGGCCGGCACCACCTGCTACCTGGGCGTCAACGTCGAGGGCGCGCTGTTCTCCCTCGGCGACGGGCACGCGCGGCAGGGGGAGGGCGAGACCTGCGGCGTCGCGGTGGAGTGCGCCATGGACACCGTCGTCGTCGTCGACCTGGTGAAGGGCACGCCGACGCCGTGGCCGCGCATCGAGAGCGACACCCACGTCATGTCGACCGGCTCCGCCCGACCGCTGGAGGACGCCTACCGGATCGCCCAGCACGACCTCGTGACCTGGCTGGCCCGCGACCACGGCCTGTCCCACCTGGACGCCTACCAGCTGGTGACCCAGGCGGTGGAGTCCCCGCTCGCCAACGTCTGCGACACGAACTACACGAGCGTCGCGAAGATCCGCAAGCAGTGGCTGCCGCCGCGGACCGGCCCGCTCGTCGACGTCCACGCCCGCCTCAAGGCCGTCGCCGCCGCCTACCGCTGACGGCGCCACCAGCGGGCGCGCGGCGCCGGCGGCGGAGGTGGTGGGGCGACGACGGGCGCCGGCTGCGCCTCCCGCCACGCCGCGACGGTCGCCTCGACGTCGAACAGCGGCGTCCGCACCGGCGGACCGAGCGCGGGCCCGCGGCGGGCGGCGTCGATGCGCGCGTTCAGCCCCTCGACGAGCCGGCGCACCCGCTCCTCGCTCCGCTCCCGCGCCAGCAGCTGGGGCAGGTCCTCGGCCTCCTTGGCGACGGCCAGCGACGGCGGCAGCAGCGCGGTGAGCGGCAGGCCCTCCCGCTCGACCTTCTGTCGCACCCAGGCGAGCTCGTCCGACGACGTCGGGGGCAGCGGCTGCCCGGCGCCGGCCAGGGCGTCGAAGCTCCCGCGCTCGCGGGCCTCCCGGATCTGCTTCTCGACCCAGGACTCGAAGGAGACGCCCCGCGGCTTCCGCTCCGTCATGCCGACCGTCCTACCCGACGGTGACCGCCGCGTGCGTGTGGCCGGCCAGGACCTGCCGACGGAAGCCGTCGTCGGCGAGGGGCGGGTAGGCGCAGAGCGAGCTGAAGCCGAGCTCGGTCTGCAGCTCGTCCCACAGCTGCTCGAGCTCCACCGCGCCCGCGAGGTCGCCGATCCCGGCGCGCATGCCCGCGGTCTCGCCGAGCGCCCGCACGGGCCGGCCGAGGGCCACCAGGCGGCGCAGCGTCCGCCCGACCTGCTGCTGGAAGAGCTCCGCCACCGGTCGGCCCTGCGGCAGCACCCGGGCGAGCACGGTCGCGGGGTCGACCGCGAGCAGCAGGCGCTCCGCGGCTCCGGAGAGCCCCGCCAGGTGGATCCGGTGCCGCAGCCCGGCCAGGTGCTCGGGGGTGAGCGCGACCACGCACACCTCGTCGTCCGCGAGCCCCTCGATGCAGTAGCCGGCGAGCGTGGCGACGAGGTCCGTGCTGCTGGTGCTGACGTGGACCGCGTGCAGCGGCCCCGTCCCCTGGTCCAGCCGCGTCCAGCTGCCCGGCCCCGTCGCGCGCGCCTGGATCAGGTTCAGCTCGTGCCGTTCGCCGGCGGCGACCGCCTGCTCCTCCACCGCCTCGCGAGCGTTGGCCAGTGCGCCGCGCTGCGGGGGCAGCAGGCGCAGCAGGGCGGTGGGGTGCAGGAGTTCGAGCACAGGCCCTCGCGGAGATCGGCGTACGGGCAGGGACGGGCGGGAGTCAGGCGCACGTCCGGGGTGCCACTAGTCGTACGCGCTCCGGCCCCCGCTGTCCAGGCCTCCGGCCCGGGCTAGCGCTGCTGCCGCGCGCACGCGATGCAGGTCCGGGCGCCCGGGCGGGCCTCCAGCCGGTCGGCGCCGATGGCCCCGCCGCAGGCCTCGCAGACGCCGTAGCCGCCCTCCTCGAGCTGCGTCAGCGCCCGCAGCAGCGCGGCGCGGGTCGTACGGGCCTGCTCGAGGAGCGCGACCAGCTGCTGTCGCTCGAAGGCGATGGTGGCGCCCTCCGGGTCGTGCTCGTCGTCGGCGTTCGCCTCGCGGGACGCCGCCACGACGCCGTCATGGTCGCGCTGCAGGTCGCGCAGCTGCGCCTCGGTCGACGCGAGGTCGGCCAGCAGGCGCGCCCGCGCATCGGTCACGGCGCCACCTGTGCGTCGGTCCCGGGGGCCACCTGCGCGTCGGTCACGGCGCCACCTGCGCGTCGCGCTGCGGGTAGACCACCTCCGTGAGCAGCAGCTGTACCGCGGCGGCGGTGGGGACGGCGACCAGCGCCCCGACGACGCCGAGGAGCCCGCCGCCGATGACTACCGCGATCACGGTCACCAGCGGGCTGACGTCGACGGTGCGCCGCAGCACCACGGGGTTGATGAGGTAGTCGGCGACCAGCCGGTAGACGAAGGTGAACACGACGACGACGACCGCCGCGGTCGTCCCCTGCGTGCTCAGCGCCACCAGGGCGGCGATCGCGCCACCGATGGTCGACCCGACCAGCGGGACGAGGTCGAGCACGCCGACGAGGGTCGCCAGCACCAGGGCGTACGGCAGGTCGAGGACCACCAGGACCACGTAGGTGAAGAAGAAGGCGATGACGGATGTCGCGACGTTGCCGAGCACGTAGCCGCCGACCCGCGCCACGATCGCGTCGCCGAGCAGGCCGACCCGCGGACGACGGTGGCGCGGCGCGAGCCGGTAGGCGGCGTGGGTGATGCGCGGCAGGTCGGCGAGGAAGTAGACGATCAGCACGAGAACGATGACGGTGTCGAAGATGCCCGCCGCGACGGCGGACCCCACCTCGAGCAGGTTGCCGGCGGTGTCCCCGCCGAAGCCCTCGCTGGCCAGCGCCTGGGCGCGCTCGGTGAGGTGCAGCTGCTCGTTGACGCGGCCCAGGGTGCTGCTGCGGTCCTGCAGCTGCTGCAGGTAGCCGGGCGTCGCATCGATGAGGCTGGCGATCTCGCGGCTGAGCGGGGCCGCCAGCGACGCCAGGAACCCCACGAGCAGGGCCAGCGTCAGCAGGCTCACGAGCGCCACGGACAGGCTGCGGGACAGGCCCCGGCGGACGAAGAAGCGGACGGCCGGGTCCAGGCCGATGGCCACGAACAGGCTGATCAGCAGCAGCACCAGCTGGTGCCGCACGGTCACCAGCGCGTACGCCGAGCCGACCGCGAGGAGCGCCCCTGCCGTGACGGCGAAGCCCGTCTTGACCGGGCCGCGGGTGCCTGCGACGCCCCGGTTGCCGTAGGGCTGGGCCTCGGTGGCGCCGGCGGCGACCCGCCGCTCCTGCTCGTCGAGCAGCAGGGCGTCCGGGGGCAGTCCGGCGTCGACGGCGGCGCTCGCGGCCTCCTCGACCTCCCGGCCTGCCCGGGCTGCCGCGAGGTCCGCCGTGTCGATCGCCCGTGCCGCGCGGGCGGCCTGCTGCGACGCCGCCCGGCGGTCGCCGAGCCGCTGGGCGAGGCCGCGGAGCGGGGAGGCGGGCACGGGGGCGAGCCTAGGCCGCCCCCTACGGTGCGAGCGTGACCGTGCTGCTCGTCGACGCGGCCAACGTCGTGGGCTCCCGCCCGGACGGCTGGTGGCGGGACCGGGCGGGCGCCGCCGCCCGGCTGGTCCAGCAGCTGCGGGCGCCGACCTCGGGACTGTCGTCGTCGTGCTCGAGGGCGCCGCCAGGGCGGGGGAGCCGGAGGGGGAGCGCGACGGCGTCCGGGTGGTCCACGCGCCGGCCGACGGCGACAGCACGCTGGCGGAGCACTGCGCCCCGGGCGTGCTGCTCGTGACGGCGGACCGGGAGCTGCGGTCCCGGGCGCAGGCGGCCGGCGCCGAGGTCGTCGGGCCGTCGTGGCTGCTCGGGCAGCTGGTCACTCCCCGGTGACGCCGTCGGCGAGCTCGCGGAGGACGTCGAGGTGGCCGAGGTGGCGGGCCGTCTCCTCGAGCAGGTGGAGCAGCACGAAGCGCAGGCTGATCGTGCGGCCGCCCTCGTCGACGGCGGTGTCGTCGAGTGCCCGCTGCTCCGTGACGGCCCGGGTCCGGGCGCAGGCGGCGCGGTACAGGGCGACCGGCTCCGCGAGGTCGACCGGGCTGTGGAACTCCCAGTCGGGGTCGTCGTCGAAGGGGGCGCCGGCCCACGGCTCCGGCGCCGGCTGCCCGGCGAGGCGCTCGGTCGCCCAGGCGTCCTCGACGTAGGCCAGGTGCTTCACCAGGCCGGCCGCGCTCGTGCCGGACCGCAGGGGGCTGGCGAGGGCGTCGGCGTCGGTCATGCCCTCGACCTTGGCGAGCACGCCCTCGCGGTACCAGTCCAGCAGCGCCGTGAGGGCCTCCCGCTCGCCCGCGGTGTGGACCCGCGGGTAGTCGCGCTCGCCGGTGTCGTGCGGGCCGGGCAGGCCTCGTTCCGCTGCGCTGCGCTCCACGCAGAACGGGTTGCCCTCGGGGTCGGCGAGGACGACCCAGCCGGTGCCGTCGGGGCGGGTCTGGTCGTCGACCAGGGTGGCCCCGAGGGCGAGCAGCCGGTCCACCTCGTGCGCCCGGGGGAGGTCCGGCTGCAGGTCGAGGTGGGTGTGGCGCCCGTCGGCCTGGACGAACAGCAGGGGCGGGCCGCTCCGCGAGGTGACGAGCGCCTCGGGGTCGCCCGGGAGGTCGTCGTCCTGCAGGCGGCCGTCCAGGGCCGCGGCCCAGAAGGTGGCCAGAGCGTGCGGGTCCCGCGCGTTGACGGTGACGTGGCGGATCACGGGCCCACCCTCCCGCCCGTGTCCACCCGCTTCAGCTGGCCTGGCTGACCGAGCTCATGTTGAAGTCCGGCACGCGCAGCGTCGGCATCCGGGTCCAGGTCAGGTCGTCGCTCCACTCCCGCGGCAGGCAGCGCTCGGCGGCCCCGACCTCCGCGAGCCGGCCCAGCAGCCCCACCGGGCTCTCGTTCCAGCGGAAGTTGTTGACCCGGCCGGCCACCTGGCCGTCCTCGACGAGGTAGACGCCGTCGCGCGTCAGTCCGGTGAGCAGCAGCGTCTCCGGGTCGACCTCGCGGATGTACCAGAGGCAGGTCAGCAGCAGGCCGCGCTCGGTGCGGGCGATCATCTCGTCCGTGCTGGCGGTGCCGCCGCCGTCCATCGACAGGCTGTGGACGTACGGCGCGACCGGCAGCCCGGTCGCCCTCGCGGTCGCCCGCGTGGTGATGAGGTTCTGCAGGACCCCGTCGCGGAGCCAGTCGGTGGCGGTCAGCGGCAGGCCGTTGTCGAACACCGACGTCATGGCGGACGAGCTCGTGGCGACCGTGAACGGCGACGTCGCGAGCTCCGGGTCGGCGGGGTCGGACCACAGCCGCAGCCCGGCGGGGCCGAGGTGCTCGCCGACCCGCGTGCCACCGCCCGCCCGGCTGAACACGGTGCGACCCTCGGCCGCGCCCCGGCCGGCGGCGGTCCAGTAGGCGTAGGCGAACAGGTCGGCCGCGGCCGACGGCGGCAGCAGCGTCTCGTAGCGACCGGCCGGCAGGTCGAGGCTGCGGGCGCCCCAGCCGAGCCGCCGGCGCAGCTCGTCGTGCAGGCCGGGCACGCTGATGTCGGACCAGTCGCGGGTGGACTGGCCGACCCACGACGAGCCGCCGTCGCTCTTGCCCGTCACCTCGACGTAGCCGGTGGGCTGGGCGTGCCGCAGCCGCAGCCCCGTGGACGACCCGAGCCAGGTGGTGGTGGTGTCGTGCGAGGCGTACCCGTAGAGCTGCGAGCCCTCCGTCCGCGCGTCGCGGAACGCGTCCCCGAGCCCCTGGGCGAGCTCGGCGAACACGGCCGGACCGACCTGCTCGGCAGGGGCCGAGAAGTCCAGCTGGGACGGGCCCTCCACGAGCGGGCCGGCGTCCTCGGCCGGTCCGGCGTCGCGGGCCGCCTGCTCCGACGCCCGCACCAGGCCCTCGAGGTCGTCGACGACCGTGGCGCTCCGCACGCCGACCGACTCCCCGACGACGCTGATGACGGTCAGCGAGCGGCCGCGGGCGGCGCCGTTCGTGGTCAGCGTGTTGCCGGCCCAGCGCAGGTCGGCGCGGCTGCTCTCCGCGTGGACGACGAGGCAGCCGTCGGCCTTCGACAGCGCCAGGCACCGCTCGACGACGTCGCTCATCGGCCGCCCTCCCGCACCGTGTTGAGGACGTTGACGCCGCGGAACAGCGACGCCGGGCAGCCGTGGGACACGGCGGCGATCTGGCTGGGCTGGGCCTTGCCGCAGTTGAAGGCGCCGCCCAGCTGGTAGGTCTGCGGACCGCCGACCGCCTCCAGCGAGCCCCAGAACTCGGTGGTGGTCGCCTGGTAGGCGACGTCACGGAGCTGGCCGACGAGGCGGCCGCCGCGGATCTCGTAGAAGCGTTGTCCGGTGAACTGGAAGTTGTAGCGCTGCATGTCGATCGACCAGCTCTTGTCCCCGACGACGTAGATGCCGCGGTCGACCCGGCCGATCAGCTCCTCCAGCGACGGCCCTTGCGGGTCGGGCTGCAGCGACACGTTCGCCATCCGCTGGACGGGCACGTGAAGGGGGGAGTCGGCGAAGGCGCAGCCGTTGGAGCGGCTCACCCCCAGGGCGGCCGCGTTCTGGCGGGCCATCCTCCGGTCGAGCTGGTAGCCGACGAGCACGCCGTCCCGGACGATGTGCCAGGCCTGCGTCTGCACGCCCTCGTCGTCGTAACCGATGGTCGACAGGCCGTGCGGGACGGTGCGGTCGCCGGTGACCTGCATGACCGGCGAGCCGTAGCGCAGGCTGCCGAGCTGGTCGAGCGTCGCGAAGCTGGTGCCGGCGTAGGCGGCCTCGTAGCCGAGCGCGCGGTCGAGCTCGGTGGCGTGGCCGATCGACTCGTGGATGGTCAGCCACAGGTTGGTCGGGTCGATCACGAGGTCGTAGCGGCCGGGCTCGACGCTGCTGGCCTTGGCCTTCTCGACGAGCAGCGACGGCAGCTCGGCGAGCTCGGCGTCCCAGTCGTGCACGCCGCCGGTGAGGTACGCCCAGCCGGGGCCGACCGGCGGCGCGACGGTCCGCATCGTCTCGAAGCCGCCGCCCGGGTCGACCCTGGTCGCGGTCACCCGCGGCTGCAGACGCACCCGCTGCTGCGTCGTCGTCGTGCCGGCGGTGTCGGCGTAGAACTTGCCCTCCAGCGCCTGCTGCAGGCTCACGTCGACGTGGTCGACGTCGTCGGAGGCCAGCAGGCGGCTGCTCCACTCCGCGAACAGCGCGACCTTCTCGGTCGGGTCCACGCGGAACGGGTCGACGTCGTAGGCCGACACCCAGGTGACGTCGCCGTGGACCGGCTCGTCGGCCAGCTCGACCGGCTCGCTGTTGAGCGCGCGGCTGGTGCGCGCCACGTCGACGGCCTGCCGGGCCAGCCGGACGGCCTCGTCGACGGTGACGTCGGGACCGGCGGCGAAGCCCCACGTGCCGTCGTGGACGACCCGGACGGCGAGCCCGACGGTGGTCGCGTCCTGCAGGCGCTCGAGCCGGCCGTCGCGCAGGGCGAGGTCCTGGCCGCGCAGGCGCTCCACCCGCACGTCGGCGGAGGTGGCACCTGCCTCGGTCGCGGCCTGCAGCGCGGCAGCGGCAGCCTCACGCAGCGGCAGCGCGAGGAACTCCGGGTCGACGTCGTGGCTCACGCGGTCACCCTAGGTCTGTCGGGCGGCGACGGCGCGCTGCCGGCTCGTCCTGTCGGACCCGTCGGCGACGCTGCCCCTCGTGCCCCTCGTGCCGGTCGTCCTCCCGCCCGCTCCACCCGCCTCGTCCGAGAACGTGCGCCGGGTGCTGTCCCGCACGGGGCGGCGCGACACCGCGCCGGAGCTGGCGCTGCGACGCGCCCTGTTCGCCCTCGGTCTGCGCTTCCTCGTCGACGTGCCGGCCCCCGGCTGCGGGCGTCGCCGGCGCGTCGACGTGCTGCTGCGGGGAGCCCGCATCGCCGTCCTGGTGCACGGCTGCTTCTGGCACAGCTGCCCCCAGCACTTCCACGCGCCGAAGGCGAACGCCGAGTGGTGGCGGCTGAAGCTGGCGTCCATCCGCGAGCGCGACGCCGACACGCTCCTGCGGCTCGCGGAGGCCGGCTGGCTGCCGGTGGTCGTGTGGGAGTGCCATGACATGACCGTCGCTGCTGCCGAGCTCGCCGCCCTGTCACGCCGCCGCCGGCAGGACCTGCAGGGGCAGCAGCGCCGTCCCTGACCCGTCCAGGGCGACGCACAGCTCGGTCCACAGCAGCAGGTCGGCGGGGCGGGGCCGGCGGCCGCGGCGGGCCACGGCCAGCAGCGCGGTCGGGGCCGTCAGGCTCCCCACCAGGTCCGCGACGCGCTCCCGCACGTCGTCGGCGCCGGGGAGCGGCCCGAGCTCCAGGCAGACCTCGTCGTCGGGCAGCAGCAGCACGGCGTCGCCGTCGTCGAGGGGTGCCTGGCGGTAGGACTCGAGGAGGTCGAGGCGGCCGGGGAGAGCGTCTGCAGTCATGCATCGAGCCTGTCCGGGACAGGTGCTCCCGGACAGGCTCGACGACGGTGCTGTGGACGGCGGGGCCGTCTGTGGACGAGCGGGCTACCGCACCTGCACCAGCCCCGCGGCGCTCCTCGCCCCGGCGGTCGCTGCGTCGACGTCGTAGTTGGCGTACCAGCGGAAGTCGGTGCCGGGCTTGAAGGTGGCGAAGGCCAGCCCGTCGGCGCCGGTCACCAGCGAGCGGCTGAGCGAGAACGTCGCTGCGGCCTTGCCGCGGGTGTAGAGGCCGACACGGGCGCCGCTGACTGCGCTCCCGTCGGTGTGGACCAGCCGGACGGAGAGCTGGATGGTGGTGGCCTTGCGGACGACCGTGGTGGCGGGGCTGATCCGCAGGGCGAAGCCGGCGGGCGTGACCGGCGTGGCCTCACCGGTCGTGCACCCGGTCTGGTCGCTGCCGGCGAGCGTGGTGCAGCGGAACAGGGACGGGTTCAGCTCCGACGGCGCCTTGCGCAGGGCGGACGCGGCCTCGTAGTCGGAGGCGAGCCCGAGCAGCTTCGGCTCCTCGTAGGCCTTGCCGAGGAAGCTGATGCTGAACGGACGGCGGTTGCCGGTGGCGTCGCCGCCCGCGGTCGCCGCGCCCTGACCGCTGGTGTAGCCGGCGGGGACGAGGACGGTCGGGTAGCCGGCCTGCGCGCCGATGCCGGCGCTGCCGGAGCCGACGTAGAGCAGGGCGCTGAAGTCGTCGCTCGGGTCGTTCGGGGTCCCGTTCTGCAGGGTGGCGTCGATCCGCGAGCGGCTGTTCGCGAGGTCGCGCTGCCGCTGCAGGGCGGCGTTCGCGGCGTCCTTCTCGGTGTCGGTGCGCTGCGCCTGCAGCGCGAGCGTCTGCCCGTACTTGAGCGTCTCCTTCGGGTGCGCGTCGTTGAACGCGATGACGTCGGCGAGCGTCTTGACGGGGAAGCCCGGCGCCGTGCGGGTGGACAGGTAGGCGTTGAGGTCCCGCTTGAACTCGTAGACCAGCGTGCTCACCGTGCCCGTGGCCGGCGGGGTGCTCGTCGCCGACGGCTGGAGGGTCACGTTCTCGACGACGGTCGCGCCCTGCTCGCGCAGGGTCTGCAGCGCGTTCTGGTACAGCAGGAAGTTGTCGGCCGTCCCGGTCCCGGTCCCGGTGCCGACGGGGACGGTGGCGGTGGCCGGCGACGGAGCCTGACCGACGACGACGCCGATGCGGGTGCCCTGCAGCGCGGTGGTGGACAGGTCGCCGAGGAAGTCGTGACCCACCAGCGGGTTGACGGCGGTCACGCTGTCGGCCGGGTCCTTGCTCGTGATGCCGTTGAGCAGGGCCGCGGCGTCGGCGACGGTCTTGACGAGCGGTCCGGCGGTGTCCTGGCTCGCGGCGATCGGGATGATGCCGGTGCGCGGCACGAGCCCGACCGTGGGCTTGACGCCGACGTCGGAGTTGGCGTTGGCGGGCGACAGGATCGAGCCCGAGGTCTCCGTGCCGATCGTGAGCGGTGCCAGGCCGACGGAGGCGGCGACGCCGGAGCCGGCGCTCGAGCCGCTGGGGGTCTGGCTGACGTCGTAGGCGTTGAGGACCTGACCGCCGAGTGAGCTGTAGCCGGCGGGCATGCCGTTGGTGAGGAAGTTCGCGAACTCCGTGAGCTTGGTCTTGCCCAGGATGACGGCGCCGGCAGCGCGCAGGCTCGTGATCAGCGGCGCGTCCGCGGGAGCGGTGTTGCCCGCCAGCGCCAGCGAGCCGGCGGTGGTCGGCAGGCCCTTCACGTCGATGTTGTCCTTGACGAGGACCGGGATGCCCAGCAGCGGGCCGACGGGACCGCCCGCCTTGCGCTTGGCGTCCGCGGCGGCCGCGTCCTTGAGGGCGTCCGGGTTGACGACCTGCACCGCGTTCAGGTGCGGGCCGCCGACGGACAGCGCCTTGATGCGCTCGAGGTAGCCCTGCGTGATGGCGACGCTGGTGCTGGTGCCGGCGGCCATGAGGGCGTCGAGCTGCGCGACGGTCGCGGTCTCGAGGTCGACCGGTACCGCGGCGGACGCGGGGGAGGGGATCGCCGCGGCGGTGCCGGCGGCGAGGCACAGGGCGAGCACGGTGGTCGTGCTGCGGCGGAGGAGAGGGGGTCGAGTGACGATCGTGCGCCTCCTGGACGGCTGGGGTGGAGAGCCCAGCCGAGCACGCCTGCCGGCCGATCCGGCCTGCGGAAACAGGAACGGAACGCAGCTTTGACACGGCGTCCTCGAGGCGCGGAGGGCGCCTCGCCGGTCAGGCCTGGCGCAGCAGGTCGTGCTCACCCAGGGCGCTCGGGAGCACCAGCCCGAGCAGCTCCTCGCGGGGCATCTGGGCGTCCTCGCCCAGCACGCCCGCGAGGGCCTCGAGGCACGCCACGCCCGCGGCCAGCAGGTTCGCGCGGCTGAGCCGGGCCGCGGCCCGGTCCGGGTCTCCCGCGGGCTCGCCGGACAGGAACGGGCCGAGGTCGGCGGCGCTGGTGTCGTGCGCCGGTGCCTCGCGCAGGCACGCCGCCATCAGCCAGCGCGAGCCGCGCGGCCCGCCCGGGACCGCGCTCATGAGCTCGGCCACCTGCAGGCGCCGGAGCTCGGCCTGCTCGTGCGGCTCGAGGTGCACGAGCAGCTGGGAGAACGCGCAGACGAAGGCCTCCAGCAGGTCCGGCCCCTCGACGTCGTCCTCGAGCAGCTGGGCCAGCAGGTCCAGCACGGCCTCCCGGTCCTCGCCCTCGGCGAGGGCGGCGCCCACGGCCTGCGCGGCGGCGGTGACCGGGGTGCCGAGCCAGCTGCCCGGTCCGACGCCGCCCCGCCCCCGGACGTAGCGCGAGAGCGTCAGGACGGCCGCCAGCGCCGGAGCGGGGTCGGCCTCCGGGTCCTCGGTGT
>JAODNQ010000246.1 GCA_025464695.1 Frankiales bacterium
GGCCTGCGCGGCCTGCTCGGCCCGCCGGGCGGAGGCGGCCGCCGTCGCCGACCGGGCGCGCGCGCCGTCGAGCTCACCGCGGGCACGGGCGGCGTCGGCCTCGGCGAGCGGGAGCTCGGCGGCGACCTCGGCCAGCGCCTGGGCCGCGGCCCGGACCTGGGCCGTCGAGCTCTCCAGCGCGGCGGCGGCGTCGCCCACCCGGGCCCGTGCCTGCGCGGGGGTCTCCTGCGCCGTCGCGGGGCGCTGCGTCGTCGCGGCGAGACCCGGCAGGGCGAGCGCCAGGAGGCACGCGACGGCGGCGTTGCGGCGGACGCGCACGGCGGACCTCTCTGGAGCAGGGACGGGACGCCGAAGATCGCACGTCCCGACCGCTCAGACCCGCAGGTGCCGCCGGAGTGTCACGAAGCTGGACAGGCCGCACAGCAGCACGCCGGCCAGCAGCAGGAGCGGCGCCTGCCGCACCACGACGTCCCAGCCGATGAACGTCGTGAACGGGAAGTTCGGACGCAGCACGCGGTCGACGAGCACGGCCTTGACCGTGGCGACCATCCCGACCGCGATCCCCGCCCCCAGCAGCCCGGCCAGGGCGCCCTCGAGCAGGAACGGCAGCTGGATGTAGAGGTTGCTGGCGCCGACCAGCCGCATGATCCCGGTCTCCCTGCGCCGGCTGAACGCCGCGACCCGGATGGTGTTGCTGATCAGGACGGCGGCGGCGAGCAGCTGCACGACGGCGACGGCGATGGCGGCCCGCTGGAACCCGTTGAGCACGGAGAAGAACTTCTCCAGCTGCTTCTTCTGGTCCTGCACCTCCTCCACCCCGGGCCGGCCGCGGAGCGCGCTCGCGACCACCTCGAAC
Source organism: Frankiales bacterium (assembly GCA_025464695.1). The sequence goes on from JAODNQ010000246.1 coordinate 857, forward strand.
TGCGTCGGGTCCTTGAGCTTCACCCGGAACGACTCCGGCAGGACGTCCGCCGTCACGTTCGCCACGAGGTCGGGAGAGTCCTTGAACGTCTCCTTGAAGCGGGTGTAGGCCTGCTCCTTCGACTCGTAGAACACCCGCTGCACCTGCGGCAGCGCCTCGAGCTCGGTGAGGAGCTGGGTGCGCTCGGCCTCCGCCGGCGCTCCCCCGGCGCAGCTGGGTGCCTGGCTCTCGTCGCCGCAGAGGAAGACCGACACCTCGACGCGGTCGTACCAGTAGCCCTTGCTGACGTCGACCTGCGAGCGGATCAGCAGACCGGCGCCGAACAGCGCCAGGCTGATCGCCACCGTGACGATGACCGCGAAGGTCATGGTCAGGTTCCGGCGCAGGCCGATGCCGATCTCGGACAGGACGAACTGGGCGCGCACGACTACTCGTCTCGGGAGGGGGCGGGACCGGCTGGAGCGTTCACGCGCCGTAGCCGTAGACGCCGCGCGTCTGGTCGCGGACGACCTTGCCGTGCGACAGCTCCACGACCCGGCGGCGCATCGAGTCGACGATGGCGGAGTCGTGGGTGGCCATGACGACGGTGGTGCCGGTGCGGTTGATGCGGTCGAGCAGCTTCATGATCCCGACGCTGGTGCCGGGGTCGAGGTTCCCGGTGGGCTCGTCGGCCAGCAGGATCATCGGCCGGTTCACGAAGGCCCGGGCGACGGCGACCCGCTGCTGCTCGCCGCCGGACAGCTCGTCGGGCATGCGGCCGCCCTTGCCCTCGAGCCCGACCAGCTCGAGCACCTCCGGGACGACCCGCTGCACCACGCTCTTCGGCTTGCCGATGACCTGCAGGGCGAAGGCGACGTTCTCGTGCACGTTCTTGTTGGGCAGCAGCCGGAAGTCCTGGAACACGCAGCCGATCGAGCGGCGCAGCGCCGGCACCTTCCAGGAGCTCAGCCGCGACAGGTCCTTGCCGGCGACGTGGACGGTGCCCGCCGTCGGCGCCTCCTCCTTGAGCAGCAGCCGCAGGAACGTGCTCTTGCCGGAGCCGCTGCTGCCGACGAGGAAGACGAACTCGCCCCGGTCGATGTCGACGTCGACGTCGTCGAGGGCCGGACGCCCGGTCGACGGGTAGGTCTTGCTGACGTGCTCGAGGCGGATCACGCCCGTGCCTCCTCCGGCTAGTGGGTCGATCGTAGGTCGGGCAGAGGGTGCGGAGCGGGACGTCGTCGGAACACCCGGGGTGCGTCGGACGCTGTACTGGGCGAAGGACACGGCGGACGGCAGGCGTGGGACGCCCGCCCGGGAGAGGATGGGCGCATGAGCGAGGACCTGCTGTGCGCCGCGTGCGGCGGGCGTGTCGCCGAGGCCCGCTGCGCCACGTGCCGGGCGTCGCGGCAGTGGCTGCGCGAGCAGCGCCCGGCCCTCCCCGCCGTCCCGCTGCTGCTGGCGGCGCTCGTCCTGCTGCTGCTCGTGCTCGCCCTGTCCCAGTAGTCGCGGGGGGCTGGCCCAGCAGGCCCGAGGGCTACGCGCCCTCGGCCTCGGCGTCGCGCGTGCGGCGCCAGCGGATCGTCGCCTCGACGAACTCGTCGATCTCGCCGTCGAGCACGGACGCGGTGTTGCCGGTCTCCGTGCCGGTGCGCAGGTCCTTCACCATCTGGTACGGGTGCAGGACGTAGTTGCGGATCTGCGAGCCGAACGCGACGTCGGCCTTCGCCCCGCGGATGGCGTCCATGGTCGCCAGCTCCTCCTCGCGCTTGCGCTCGAGCAGCTTCGTCGCCAGCACGACCATGGCCGCGGCCCGGTTCTGGATCTGCGACCGCTCGTTCTGGCAGCTGACGACGATGCCGCTGGGCAGGTGCGTGATCCGGACCGCGGAGTCGGTCGTGTTGACGCCCTGACCACCCGGACCGCTGGAGCGGAAGACGTCGACGCGGATCTCCTTCTCGTCGACCTCCACCGCGTCGGCGGTGTCCACGACCGGCGTCACGTCGATCATCGCGAACGACGTCTGACGGCGCGCCTGGTTGTCGAACGGGCTGATCCGCACCAGCCGGTGGACGCCGTGCTCGCCCGCCAGCGTCCCGTAGGCGTACGGGACCTTGACCTGGAAGACGACGCTCTTGACGCCGGCCTCCTCGGCCTCCTGCCACTCGTGGACGTCGAGGGGGTACCCGTGGCGCTCGGCCCACCGGTAGTACATGCGCCAGAGCATCAGCGCCCAGTCCTGGCTGTCCACGCCGCCGGCGCCGGGGGTGATCTGGACGAGGGCCTCGCGCTCGTCGTACTCGCCCGACAGCAGGGTGCGGACCTCGAAGGAGCCGATCTCCTTGCGCAGGGCCGCGAGGTCGGCCTCGGCCTCGGCGGCGGTGCCCTCGTCGGCCTCCTCGGCCGCCATCTCGAACAGCGTCCCGATGTCCTCGAGCCGGCCGCGGTACGTCGAGAGCCGCTCGAGGTCGGACTGGATCACCGACATGCGGCCGGTGATCTTCTGGGCCTTCTCCTGGTCGTCCCAGAGCCCGGGGATGCCGGCCTGCTCCTCGAGGTCGCGCAGCTCGGTGCGCAGCGCGTCGACGTCGAGCACCTTCTCGATGCTGGTCAGCGTGGCGTCGAGGGCCTTGAGGTCGTCGGAGCGGTCGGCGGGCACGAGAGGCGAGGCTACCGGCGCCGGGTCAGGAGCAGTGCTGCTCAGCCCGCCACGGGCGAGGTGGCACGAGCGACGCTCCGGACGGTCACCGTCTGTCCCCCGGTGAAGCGGCCGAACGGCAGCGACACCGCCCGGGAGCCCTCCACCACCACCGTGAGCCGGGTGGCGTCGAGCCGGCCGACGAGCCGGGTCGGTGACTTGAGGTCGGCGGCGTACTCGGCCACCACCCGCCGCACCTGGCCCTCGTCGAGCGGGACCTTGCGGCCCAGCCCCTGGGTGTAGAACACGGAGTCGTTCAGCTCCTGCGACGCCGCCAGCGCGGCACCGTCGGCCGCGGCGGCCACCGCGCGCTGGTTCAGCAGCACCACGCTGACGTCGGCGACCACGACCACGAGCCCGAGCAGCACGACGGCGAAACCGAGGATCAGCAGCATCACCGACCCGTCGTCGCCCGCCGGCCGACGTCGCAGTGCCGCGCTCACGGGGCGAACCGGTCCCGGACGGCGACGAAGCTCGCGCTGACCCAGAACCCCCCGCGGTCGGCCGGCAGCACGGCGCCGAACCCACGCAGCTTGACGAAGCCCCGCACCTGGACGGTGTCGCGGCCCCCCTTGGGCGGGCAGCGTAGGGGCACCGAGACGTCGCTGACCCCCACGCCCTGGTCCTTGAGCGCCAGGTCCGCCGCCCGCTCGGCCAACCCCCGGTCGCAGCCCGACGCGATCCACGCCCGCCCTGCCTGCCGGGCGGCCTCCGTGACGCCGAAGGACGTCCGCTGGGTGTCGAACACGCCGATCATGAGGTAGACGAGCGGCATCATCAGCACGACGGACAGGATCACGAACTCGACCATCGCGTTGCCGGCGTCACCCTCCCCCCGGGCCTGCAGACGCCGGCGCAGGAGCGTCACCGGCCCTCCTCGTACGCGTGGCCGCGGACCGTGATGCGGATCGGGCTGGGGACGAAGGCGAGCGGCAGCGGGGCCCTGATCTCCACCTCGACGATCCCGCCCGTCTCCGTCGCGTTCACCGTCGAGCGTGCCGCCAGCGCGGGCGTGAAGGCGGTCTCGATGCCGTCGAGCACGCGCGCGCGCACGAGCGCCTCGCTCGAGACGTCGGCGTTGGCGGCGTACCGGGCCCCTTCGGCGGCCACGGACACGAGGACGTTCCGGGTGTGCAGCGCGAGACCCGCCTGGAAGACGACGACGAACAGGGCGAGCACCAGCGCCGAGACCATGACGAACTCGGCGACCGCCGAGCCCTCGTCCCTGCGGCGCGCGCTGCCGGCCCTGCGGCTCACGTCGGGGTCTTGGCCTTGGTGATCGCGTCGTTGAACAGGTTCTTGAGGGCGTCGTCGGCGACGCCCCAGATCAGGCTGACGATCGCCGCGGTCATGAGCGTGATCATGACCCATCCGGGGACGTCACCGCGCTCGGCGTCGGGGCCGTGCACGCGGTTCTGCGTGCGGACGGCGAGGCGGAGCAGGGACTCGGACACAGGTCCTCCAGGTCGGCGGGTGCCCAAGTATGGGCTACTCGGGGGCGGTCTGCGGCGCTGTCCACAGGGTGACGTGCGCGCTCCTACCCCGTGACGAGCTGCAGCTGCTGCGCACCGGGGAACAGGGCGAACAGGATGGTGATGGGCAGGACGAAGAAGACGACGGGCGCCATCATGCCGATCTCCTTGCGGCCCGCGGCCTCCAGCAGCTGCCGCTTGCCGGCCTCGCGGACGTCGACGGCCTGCGCGCGCAGCACGTCGGCGAGTGGGGTTCCGCGCTCCACCGCGATCGACACACCGTCCACGAAGCGCGCGAGCGGCGCCAGGCTGGTCCGCCGGGCGACGCTCTCGAGGGCCTGGACCAGGGTGGCCCCGGCGCGGGCCTCGCCGAGAGCGCGCCCGAGCTCCTTGCTCAGCTCGCCGACCGAGATGCGGTGGACCCGCTCGAGCGCGCCCACCGGTCCCTCCCCCGCGCTGACGGCGAGGGCCAGCAGCTCGGCGACCGTCGGGAACTCCTCGAGCATCCGCTCCTCGCGGCGGGTCACCTGCTTGCTGAGGTAGCGGTCACGGCCGAGGACCCCGCCGACCGTGAGCAGCACGCCGAGGCCGAGCAGCCCGACGGGGCTGATGGCGCCCCCGCCCAGCACGGAGAAGACGGTCACCGCGAAGGCGGCGGCGAGGCCCAGCGCGCCCCACACGACCTGCTCCGCCCGGAACTGCTCCACCGTGGTGCCGTCGCCGAGGGCGTCCAGCCGGCGACGGACGCTGCTCACCCCGCCGACGGTGCGCTCGACGAAGCCGGCGAGGTCGCCGAGGACCGGCGCGAGGATCCGCTCCATGGTCGGGAAGGGCGTGAGCGTCTGGCGCTGCGCCAGGAGCCGGCTCTGCCGGGGCGTGTCGCGCAGGTAGGGCGCGAGGCGGTCGTCCAGCGAGGGACGGCGGGCCGCCGGGGTGCCGAGCGCCGCGAGGCAGAGACCGCCGCCGGCGAGCAGCCCGAGCCCGATCCCGGTCGCGGCGCTCACCGCAGCACCCGGCGCTCGACGGGCAGGCGCGCGATCCGCATCATCACCCGGTAGGCCACGAACGAGACGCCTGCCCCGCCGAGCAGCACGACCGTGCCGGCCCCGCTGCGGTAGGCCTCCACCGCGTTCGGCTTGCTCGCCAGCAGGAGGAGGACGAACCACGGGGCGCACAGGGCCAGCCGGGCAGCGTTGATGGTCCAGCCCTGCCGGGTCTCGAGCTCGGACCGCGTGCGGGCGTCCTCGCGCAGGAAGGTGGAGAGGGTGCGCAGCAGCCGCCCGAGGTCGGTGCCGCCGACCTCGCGCGCCATCCGCAGCGCCTCGACGACGCGGTCACCGACCGGGTCGGACAGGTTGGCCTTGAGCCGGTCCAGGCTCTCGCCGAAGCGGCCGGTGGCGCGGTAGTCCTCGCCGAACCGGCGGAAGGCCGACCGCAGCTGCTCGGGCCCGCGCTCGCCGAGCTGGGTGAGCGCCTCGGGCAGGGACAGGCCGGCGCGCACGCCGCTGGTGAGGTTGTCGACCGCCTCGGGCCAGACCTCGCGCAGCTCGGTGCTGCGCTGCGCCCGCCGCCGGCGCACGAGCGCGTAGGGCAGGGCGGCCGCAAAGCACCCGAAGATGAGGCCGATCAGCGGCACCTGGGAGGTCGCGAACATCAGCACGGTGACGACCAGCCCCAGGACGCCGCTCAGCGTGAGCAGCTGGCTGGACGTCACGCCCTCGATGCCCGCCTGGACCAGCAGCTCCTGGGTCCGCTCCGAGAAGGTCGGCCCGGTCCGCGCTCGAGGCGGCGGGGCGTGCGTGCCCGAGCGCAGGACGAGGAAGAGCCCGAGCCCGAACAGCAGGCCGACCAGGGGGCCCACGTCAGGCCACCTGGGCCAGCAGGCGCGGCAGGTCGATGCCCGCCCACTCGAAGCGCTCCGGGTGCGGCGGGTAGCCGTCGGCCCGGACCAGCCGCCCGGCGCGGGTGACGAACAGGTCGGCCGTCTCGACGACGTCGCCCTCGACGCGCCCCGGGACCGCGACGATCTCCCGCACCTGCCGGTGCCCGGACCCGTCCTTGGCCGTGTGGACCACGATGTCGATGCAGCCCGCGACGGTCGGCACCACGAAGCCGTGGCCGACGTTCTCCCCCGCCAGCAGCGGCAGGGTGCACATCTTGACGATGGCCTCGCGCGCGGAGTTCGCGTGGATCGAACACATGCCGGGCAGCCCGGAGTTCAGCGCGATGAGCAGGTCGAGGCACTCCTCCTGCCGCACCTCTCCCACGACGATGCGGTCGGGGCGCATGCGCAGCGCCTCCTTGACCAGGCGCCGCAGCTGGATCTCGCCGGTGCCCTCGAGGTTGGCCTGGCGGGTCTGCATGGAGACGACGTCGGGGAGGCCGAGCTTGAGCTCGAAGACCTCCTCGCACGTGATGATCCGCTCGCGCGCCGGGATCGCTCCGGCGAGGCAGTTGAGCAGCGTGGTCTTCCCGGCCTGGGTGCCCCCGGCGACGATGACGTTCAGGCCGGCCTGCATCACGGCCTCCATGAACCGGGCGGCCTGCGGGGTGATGGTGCCGAGGCCCACCAGCTCGTCCATCGAGTTGGCCGAGAGCACGAACTTGCGGATGTTGACCGACCAGTGGCGGCGCGTGATGTCCGGGATCACGACGTGCAGGCGGGAGCCGTCGGGGAGCATCGCGTCGACGAAGGGGGTCGACAGGTCGACCCGGCGTCCGGTCGTCTTCAGCATCTTCTCGACGAGGTCGCGGACCTGGGGCTCGGTCAGGATGGTGGTCGTCAGCTCGGACCGCCCGCGGCGGGCGACGAAGACCCGCCCCGGCTCGTTGATCCAGATCTCCTCGACGGTCGGGTCGTCGAGGTGGCGCTGCAGGGGGCCGAACCCGGCGACGGCGTCGTAGACGACCCGGGTGGCGCCCGCGGTGTCCGACAGCGGCGGGAGGGCCGAGGTGAGGGCGCGCTCGTCGTAGTCGGCGACGACCTCCTCGACGAGGCGGCGCACGGCACCACGGTCGGAGACGGGGTCGAGCCCGCGCCGCCGGACCAGCTCGCGGACCTCGGCCTCGACGGTGTCGACGGCGCTCACACCTTGCTCCTGTTCGTCCTGTTGGTGCAGAAGGTAGTCGGCGGGGCCGGACCGCACCGGCGGCCTGTGGACGACGGACGCGCGCGACGGCGGCCGCCCCTGCAGGAGCGGCCGCCGTCGCGGGGGAGGAGCGGGGGTCAGCGCACGGTCACGGTACGGACGGCGCTGACGCCGGCCGCGTTGCTCGCGTCCTGCGGGATCCGGGCGACGAGGGCGAGGCGTCCGGTGCCCGTGAAGGTGCGGCGCAGCGTCCACGTGCCCGTCCGCCCGTCGGTACGGGTGCGCGAGACCAGGACCTCGCGTCCGCCGGCGTCCCGCCGGTAGAGCAGGACCGGCATCCCGCCCGCGCGCTTCGGCAGGCTGTTGCCGCTGAACGCGTACGTGCGAGGCCCGGTGCGGCGGGCGTCCAGCGACACGGACGCCTTCACCGTGACCACCGAGGACGGCCCGGCCGCGCAGCCGCGCTCCTGCGCGTACATCCGGGTGTTGCTGGGCGGGAGCAGCCGGGCGGTCGCAGTGCCGTCGCCGGCGAGGCGGACGGAGCGGACCGTGCGGTACGTCGTCGACGGACGGGTGTAGGCGACCAGGTCGACGAGCGCGCCGGGGGAGCCGGTGAGCTGCGCCGTGACGGCGTCGCCGGAGACGATCGTGCTGCGAGCGACCTGCACAGGGGCCGGGACGCCGCAGACCGTCGTCGCCGCAGGGGCGGGAGCGGACGCGGAGCCGGTCGGGCCGGCGGACGCCGGAGCGCTGGGCGACGGCGACCCGCTCGCCGTCGGGCTCGAGGACGGGGCGGGCACGCCGCCGCCCCCAGGAGCTGCCGGCGTCGGGCTGCTGCTCGCGCTGGGGCTCGCGGCGGGCGTGGCGCTGCTGCCCGGCGCCGCCGCCGTGGCGGACGGCGAGACGGAGGGCGAGGCGGACGGCGAGGCCGTGGTCGGCACCACCGAGCGGGTGTCGAGCGTGGCGCAGCCGGGCCCGCCGGTGAGGTGGACGCGGCCGGTCAGGACGTCGGCGCCCGCCTCGAACGGCAGCTTGTCGTTGTTGGCGACGTTCCCGCTCATGCTCAGCACCGTGAGGGTCAGGCAGGAGTAGTCGAACTCCCAGGGGCTGAGCGCCGTGTCGGTCTTGTCCTTCGGGCGGGTGGGGTCGGTGTAGTTGTCGTACCGGCCGCGGCCCGTGACGGGGTCGGGCGTGTCGGTGAA
>JAODNQ010000260.1 GCA_025464695.1 Frankiales bacterium
GGGGCTGGAGCCGGTGCGGGTCCGCTCCTCGGCGGGCGACGACGTCGACACCCCGGACGACCTCGCGCGGGTGCGCGCCGCCCTCGACCGACCCTCAGCCTGACCCGGCCGGGACGGGGCGGCTCAGTCCCAGGCAGACGACGGCGCAGCCCGCCGCGGCACCGGCCACGACCGTCCACGCCCGGTGGAAGGCCGCCACCGCCTCGGCCGGCGCGGGCTCACCGAGGACCGCGACCAGGACCGCGACCCCGAGGACGGCACCGAGCTGCCGAGCGGTCGCGTCGACCGCCGCGCCGGCTGCGAACTGCTGCGGCGGCAGGGCCGAGGCGGAGGCCGCGCCCAGGGTGGCGAAGGCGGACCCGATGGCCAGGCCGATGAGCACGCCGCCGGGCAGGAAGCGGGTGGCGTAGGTCGGCTCCGGCCCGGTCGCCGAGGCCAGCAGCAGGAGCCCGGCGACCATCGCGAGGGCGCCGGGGACGATGACGACGCGGAAGCCGTAGCGGTCGGCCAGCCGTCCCGCCACCGGCGCGGTGACGGCCGCGAGCAGCGGGCTCGGCAGCACGGCGACGGCCGTCCGCAGCACCGAGTACTGCCACACCCCGGTGAGGAACAGGACGTTGCACAGGATGGTGGCGAAGAAGGCGGCGCCGAACAGCACGGTCCCGGCGGTGGCCACGGAGAACGACGTCCGCTGGAACAGCCGCACCGGCAGCACCGGGCTCGGGTGCCGCAGCGCCCGCACGACGAGCAGCGGTGCCAGGACCGCCGCCAGCACGAAGGAGCCGACCACCCGCACGGAGCCCCAGCCCCAGGACGGTCCCTCGACGATCCCGAGCGACAGCAGGCCGAAGACGGCGGTCACGAGGGCGACGCCGAGGACGTCGGGGCGGGCGCCGTCGGGGACGGATCCCGTCGACTCGCGCAGCACCCGGCGCCCGACGGCGACGGCGACCGCGCAGAACGGCAGGTTCACCAGGAACACCCAGCGCCAGCCCGGGCCGTCGACGAGCAGGGCCCCGAGGGTCGGGCCGGTGGCGGCGGCGACGGCGCCGACGGCGCCCCAGATCCCGACCGCGGTCGCCCGCTTGCTGAGCGGGAACTCCGGCAGCAGCAGCGCGAGCGACGCCGGCACGAGCAGCGCGGCCCCGACGGCCTGCAGGCCCCGGGCGGCGACCAGTGCCGGGACGGTCGGGGCGAGACCGCACAGCGCGGACGCGAGGGCGAACAGCACCAGGCCGCCGAGGAAGACCTGTTTGCGGCCGCGGGCGTCGGCGAGCCGGCCGCAGGTCACCAGCAGCGCCCCGAACACGACGGCGTAGGCGTTGAGCACCCAGGACAGGCCGGCCCGGCTGACGTCCGGGAAGTCGGCCGACAGCGCGGGGAACGCGATGTTGACGACGGTGGCATCGAGGAAGACGACGAAGACGCCGGCGGCGGAGACCGCGAGCACTCTCCAGGCGTGCGCGGGGACGACCTCCGAGGGGGCCTCGGCGACCGCAGTCACGCGGCGTCCGGGGAGACGGGGGCGGTGCCCGGGCGGGGCGGCGTCGACGTGCGGGTGCAGGTGGTCACGAGAGCCTCCAGGAGCGGCGGTAGAACGCAGGTATAACAGCGTTATGCCTCCTGCGTCCAGCACTATGGGCGGGTGCAGCCCGAGCCGGACGACGACGACCCCCGCCGCGAGGCGCTGGTCGAGGTCGCAGCGCGCGTGCTCGCCGAGCAGGGGCCCCACGGGCTGTCGCTGCGCAAGGTCGCCGCCGAGGCGGGAGGGTCGACCCAGCTCGTCTACACGCTGTTCGGGGGCAAGCCGGGGCTCGTCGACGCGCTGTACGCCGAGGGCTTCCGCCGGCTGGCCCGCGCGCAGCAGGAGGCGCTCCGGGACGCGCCGCCCCCCGGCGACCCGCACCGGATCCTCGCTCTCGGGCACGCCTACCGCGGGTTCGCCCGGGCCGAGCCCTGGTTCTTCTCGGTCATGTTCGGCCGGGCCGTCGCCGGGTTCACCCCGACCCGGCGCACCCGCACCGGGGGCCGCTCCTCGACCTTCGGGGTCCTGGTCGACACGGTGCAGGAGTGCCTGGACGCCGGCACGCTCACGGCGCCCGACGCACCCCACCTCGCCCGGCTGTGCTGGGCCACGGTGCACGGGCTGACGTCGCTGGAGCAGAACGGGCTGCTGGGCGGGGACGACGTCGAGGCGTTCGTCGAGGCGGCGCTGCGGGTGCCGGTCGACGCCCACCGGCCGTAGTGCTCCGGCGGACCTGTCAGACCGGCTGGGACACCGGCGCGGCCAGCTTGTAGCCGCGCTTCACCACCGTCTGGACCACCGTGCCGGCGGGGCCGAGGGCGCTCCGGAGCCGGGCCACGGTCATCTCCACGGCGTGCTCGTCGGCGACCTCCCCCGTCCAGACCCGGCGCAGGAGCTCGGGCCGCGACAGCACCGTGCCGCCCGCCTCGACCAGCGCGGCGAGCACCCCGACCTGGCGGGCGGTCAGCGAGACCGGGCGGCCGTCGACGAGGACGGTGTGGCCCCGCAGCTCCAGCAGGTGCTCCCCGGCGACCAGCGTGCGGGTCTGCCGGGCCGGCAGCTCCTGCACGACCGTGCGCACCAGCGCGCCCAGGCGGGCCCGCTCGGGCTGGACGGTCCGCACGCCGAGCCGCTCGAGCGGCGCCGCGGTCACCGGCCCGACGCAGGCCGCGAGCACCGGTCCGCTCAGCGCGGCGACGACGCCGTCGCGGCGGCCCTCCTGCTCGGCGACGGTGAGCAGCGAGGCCACGGCCGGCGCGCTCGTGAAGGTCACGCAGTCGACGCCACCTCCCGCCACGGTGGCGACCAGGCGGCGCAGGGGAGCGAGGTCCTCCGCGGGGACCCAGCGGTAGACCGGTACCTCGAGCACGCGGGCGCCGGCGTCGCGCAGCGCGGTGAGGAAGCCGGGCACGGGCTCGCCGTGCAGCTGCACCGCGACGGTCCGCCCGTCGACGCCCTCCGCGAGCAGTCGGGCGAGCACCTCGTCGGAGGCCTCGCTGTCCGGCGACCACGCCTCGGCCAGACCGGCCGCGCGCACCGCGCCCTTGGCCTTGGGCCCGCGGGCGAGCAGCTCGGCGGCGGCCAGGCGCTCGCGCAGCTGCTCGCCGAGACCCCACCCGTCGGCCGCCTCCATCCAGCCGCGGAAGCCGATGCCGGTGGTGGCCACGACGACGTCGGGGGCGGAGGCGATGCAGGCGCGGGTGGAGGCCAGCAGCTCCTCGTCGTCGCCGGTGGGGATGATGCGGATGGCGGGCGCCTCGACGACGCGGGCTCCCCGCCGCACGAGCAGTCCGGTCAGCTCCTCGCGGCGCCGTGCCGCGGTCACGGCGACCGTGAAGCCGGCGAGGGGCAGCTGCTCTCCGACGGCGTTCTCAGGATCGTCCACGCCGCCAGACTGCCCGCTGCACGTTGCGGGACTGTTGCGGGCACGTGCCGAGGAGCGGTGCACGCTGTGCGCCGGCGGCCTTGAGGACCATGTCACCGGCCTGACACACGAGGGACACCCTTCCGGCACGGGCTCCTCGCAGTCTTCTCCCTGTGACCGCGACGCTGCTCCCCCCGCTGCCGGCCGTGCCCGGCGCCGGGACGGCGACCCACTGCCCCTACTGCGCGCTGCAGTGCGCCATGACCCTCACGCCCTCCGGGGACGGCGGCGCCGAGGTCGCCCCGCGGCCGTTCCCGACGAGCCTCGGCGGCCTGTGCCGCAAGGGCTGGACGTCGGCCGGCCTGCTCACCAGCCCGCAGCGGCTGACCACGCCGCTGGTCCGGGCTCGCAAGGGCGCGCCGCTGCTGCCGGCCACCTGGGAGGAGGCGCTCGACCGCGCCGCCGCCGGGTTCCGGGCCGCGCAGGCCCTCGGCGGCCCGGACGCCGTGGCCGTGTTCGGCGGCGGCGGGCTGACCAACGAGAAGGCCTACGCCACCGGCAAGTTCGCCCGGGTCGCGCTGCGCACCAGCCAGGTCGACTACAACGGCCGGTTCTGCATGAGCTCCGCGGCCGCGGCGGGCAACAAGGCGTTCGGCCTGGACCGCGGTCTGCCGTTCCCGCTGTCCGACGTCGCCGAGGCCGGGTGCGTGCTGCTGGTCGGCAGCAACGTCGCCGAGACGATGCCGCCCTTCATGGCCCACCTGGCGAAGCAGCGCGCGGCCGGCGGCACGCTCGTGGTCGTCGACCCGCGCCGCACCGCCACCGCCGCCGCGGCCGACCTGCACCTGCAGCCGCTGCCCGGCACCGACCTCGCGCTGGCGAACGGGCTCCTGCACGTGGCCGTCGAGGAGGGGCTGGTCGACACGGCCTACGTCGAGGCGCGCACCACCGGGTGGGAGGCCGTGCGGGCCGCCGTCGGGCAGTGGTGGCCGGCCCGGGTCGAGCGCGTCACCGGCGTCTCGGAGCCGGACCTGCGCCGCGCCGTCCGCATGCTCGCCGAGGCGCAGACCGCCGTCGTCCTGTCCGCCCGCGGCGCGGAGCAGCACAGCCACGGCGTCGACACCGTCCTGTCGCTCACCAACCTGGCCCTGGCGCTCGGGCTGCCGGGCCGGCCCGGCTCGGGCTGGGGCTGCCTCACCGGCCAGGGCAACGGCCAGGGCGGCCGCGAGCACGGGCAGAAGGCCGACCAGCTGCCCGGCTACCGCAGCATCACCGTCCCCGCCGCCCGCGCCCACGTCGCCGGCGTCTGGGGCGTCGACCCCGACAGCCTCCCGGGGCCCGGCCGGTCGGCGTTCGAGCTGCTGTCCGCCCTCGGCGACGGCGGCGGCCCCCGCGCCCTGCTGCTGCTCGCCAGCAACCCCGTCGTCAGCGCCCCCGACGCCCGCCACGTCGCCCAGCGGCTCGCGTCCCTGGACTGCCTCGTCGTCGCCGACCTCGTGATGTCGGAGTCGGCCGCCCTCGCCGACGTCGTCCTGCCGACGGCCCAGTGGGCCGAGGAGGCCGGCACCATGACCAACCTCGAGGGGCGCGTCCTGCTGCGCGGCAAGGCCCTGGACCCGCCGGACGGCGTCCGCACCGACCTGCACGTCCTGCAGGGCCTGGCCGAGCGGCTGGGGTGCCCCACGGGGTTCCCGACCGACCCGGAGGAGGTCTTCGAGGAGCTCCGCCGGGCCTCCGCGGGCGGACCCGCCGACTACAGCGGCGTCACCTACGGCCGGCTGCGCGACGGCGAGGCCCTGCACTGGCCGGTCCCGTCGGAGGACAGCCCGGGCACGCCCCGGCTGTTCCTGGACCGCTTCGCCACCCCCGACGGCCGGGCCCGCTTCCACGCCGTCGACCAGCCGGCCCCGGCCGAGCCGGTCGACGAGGCCTGGCCGCTGCACCTGACCACCGGCCGGGTCGCCCTGCAGTACCAGAGCGGCGCGCAGACCCGGCGCATCAAGGCCCTGGACGACGCCGCTCCCGCCGCCTTCGTCGAGGTGCACCCGCACCTGGCCGAGCAGCTCGGGGTCGCCGACGGCGAGCGGGTCCGCGTCTCGACCCGCCGCGGCGACGCCTACCTGCGGGTGCGGATCAGCGACGGCATCCGCCCCGACACCGTCTTCGTCCCGTTCCACTGGGCCGGCAAGCAGCGCGCCAACAGCCTGACCAGCAGCGCCCTCGACCCCACCAGCCGGATGCCCGCGTTCAAGGTCTGCGCGGCCCGGATCGACCGTCTGCACGCGGAGGCCAGCCGATGACCGTCCCGACCCGCGTCGTCGTCGTCGGCAACGGCATGGCCGGTGCCCGGCTGGTCGAGGAGCTGCTGCGCCGCGACCCCGCCTGCGACGTCACCGTCGTGGGCGCCGAGGACCGCCCGGCGTACAACCGGGTCCTGCTGTCCGACGTGCTCGCCGGCAAGCGCGGGGCCGGCGAGATCGGGCTCACGTCGCCGACGGCGGTCCGGCGGCTCGGGGTGCGCGTCACCGGCGTCGACCGCACCGCCCGCACGGTCACCCTCGACGGCGGCGACGTCCTGCCCTACGACGCCCTCGTGCTCGCGACCGGCAGCACCGCGGTCGTGCCGCCCGTGCACGGCATCGCCGGTCCGAGCGGGCAGCTGCTGCCCGGTGTGTTCGTCTTCCGCACCCTCGACGACTGCGCCGACATCGCCGCAGCGGCCGGCCGGGCCCGCAAGGCCGTCGTCGTCGGCGGCGGGCTGCTCGGCCTCGAGGCCGCCCGCGGCCTGCTCCAGCACGGGCTCCAGGTCGACGTCGTGCACGGCGCCGGCCACCTGATGGACGTGCAGCTCGACGCCGTCGGTGGCGCGGTGCTGCGGCGCGCGGTCGAGGCCCTCGGTGTCGGCGTGCACCTGGGCTCCTTCGCCTCGAGCGTCACGGGCAACCGCCGCGTCACCGGCGTCGGCCTGGCCGACGGCCGGCACGTCGACGGCGACCTCGTCGTCCTCGCCTGCGGCGTGCGGCCCGAGGTCGGCCTGGCCCGGGCCGCCGGCCTGAACGTCGAGCGGGGCGTCCTCGTCGACGACCAGCTCACCACCAGCGACCCCGACGTCTTCGCCCTCGGCGAGTGCAGCCAGCACCGCGGGCAGGTCTACGGGCTGGTCGCTCCCGCCTGGGAGCAGGCCACCGTGCTCGCCGAGGTGCTCACCGGTGGCGACGCCTCCTACACGGGCAGCCGCACCGTCGCGCGGCTCAAGGCGATGGACCTCGACGTCGCCGCCATGGGCGACGTCACCCCCGGCCTCGAGGACTGCGGCGCCGGCGTCGAGGTGCTCTCGTTCGCCGATCCGGTGCGCCACGTCTACAAGAAGCTCGTCGTCACCGACGGCGTCGTCACCGGGGCGGTGCTGCTGGGCGACCTGTCGACCGCGGGCCCGGTCACGCAGGCCTTCGACCGGGGGACCGTGCTGCCGGCCGAGCGGCTGCACCTGCTGTTCGCCGGGCTGTCCTCCGGCCCGCCCGCCGAGGTTCGCGACGACGACGTCGTCTGCACCTGCAACGGCGTCACCGCGGGGACGCTGCGGCGCTGCGGCGCCCGCACCGTCCCCGAGGCCGCCGCCGAGACCCGCGCCACCACCGGCTGCGGCACCTGCACGTCCTCCGTCGCCGCTCTGCTCGGCACCGCACCCTCCCCCCAGCTCGTGAGGAGCACCGCATGACCCGCCGCACCCTCGTCGTCGTCGGCCACGGCATGGTCGGCCACCGTCTGGTCGAGTCGGCGGTCGCCCGCGGGCTGCTCGAGGAGTGGGACGTCGTCGTCCACGCCGAGGAGGACCGGCCCGCCTACGACCGCGTGGCCCTGACGTCCTGGTTCGAGGGCCGCGACGACCTGTGCCTGGTCAGCGACGGGTTCTTCGAGGTGCCGGGGCTGGAGCTGCGGCTGTCCGACCCGGTCGTCGCCGTCGACGTCGAGGCCCGCACCGTGACGTCCCGCTGCGGCCTCGTCACCCCGTACGACGCCCTGGTCTTCGCGACCGGCTCGACCCCGTTCGTCCCGCCCGTGCCCGGTGCCAGCGGTCCGGGCCGCTTCGTCTACCGCACGATCGAGGACCTCGAGGGCATCAAGGCGGCCGCGGCCGGCGCCACCCGCGGCGCCGTCGTCGGCGGCGGGCTGCTCGGCCTGGAGGCGGCGGGCGCGCTGCACGGCCTCGGGCTGGAGACCACCGTCGTCGAGTTCGCGCCGCGGCTGATGCCGGTGCAGGTCGACGAGGCCGGAGGCGTCGCCCTCAAGCGGCTGGTCGAGGACATGGGCGTGCAGGTCCGCCTCGGCGCGTCGACGCAGCAGATCGCGGACGTCGAGGGTGGCGGCCTGCGGATGGAGTTCGCCGACGGCGACCCGCTGGACGTCGACCTCGTGGTCTTCAGCGCCGGCATCCGGCCGCACGACGCGCTCGCCCGCGAGGCCGGCCTCGCGGTCGGTCCCCGCGGCGGCATCGACGTCGACGAGGCCTGCCGCACCAGCGCCCCCGACGTCTACGCGGTGGGGGAGTGCGCCCACGCCGCCGGCCGGGCCTGGGGCCTGGTGGCACCCGGCTACGCGCAGGCGGAGGTCGTCGTCGACCGGCTGCTCGGTGGCGCGGCCAGCTTCACGGGCGCCGACCTGTCGACCAAGCTCAAGCTCCTCGGCATCGACGTCGCCAGCTTCGGCGACGCCTTCGCCACGACGCCGGGGGCCCTCGAGCTCGTCTACGCCGACCCGGTGGCCGGCGTCTACAGCAAGCTCGTCGTCAGCGACGACGCCGGCACGCTGCTCGGCGGGATCCTCGTCGGCGACGCGTCGCAGTACGCGCTGCTGCGCCCCATGGTGGGCGCGCCGATCTCCGGCAGCCCGGCCGACCTCGTGCTGCCGGCCCGGGGCGACGCCCCTCCCGGCGCCGGGGCGGCCGCCCTGCCCGACAGCGCCCAGGTCTGCTCCTGCATGGACGTCACCAAGGGCGCGATCCGGTGCGCGGTCTCCGACAGCGGCTGCCGCGACGTCGCCGCGGTCAAGGCGTGCACGAGGGCCGGCACGGTCTGCGGCTCCTGCGTCGGGCTGGTCAAGGACGTCGTCGGGCTCGAGCTCAAGGCGCTCGGCGTCGAGGCCAGCACCGCGCTCTGCGAGCACTTCGACCTCTCCCGCGCGGAGATGTTCGAGGTCGTCCGGGTCCGCGGCATCCGCACCTGGAGCCAGCTCCTGGCCGACCACGGCCGCGGCGCCGGCTGCGACGTCTGCAAGCCGACCGCGGGCAGCATCCTCGCCAGCCTGCACGGTGAGCACGTCCTCGACGACGCGCACGCGGTCCTGCAGGACACCAACGACCACATGCTCGCGAACATCCAGAAGGACGGCACGTACTCGGTCGTCCCGCGCATCGCCGGCGGGGAGGTCACGCCGGAGCACCTCATCGTCATCGGCCAGGTGGCGAAGGACTTCGGGCTCTACACGAAGATCACCGGCGGGCAGCGGATCGACCTGTTCGGCGCCCGGCAGGAGCAGCTCCCCAAGATCTGGAAGCGCCTGGTCGACGCCGGCATGGAGAGCGGCCACGCCTACGGCAAGTCGCTGCGCACCGTGAAGTCCTGCGTCGGCTCGACCTGGTGCCGCTACGGGGTGCAGGACTCGACCACCCTCGCCATCGAGCTCGAGCTGCGCTACCGCGGCCTGCGCAGCCCGCACAAGGTGAAGATGGGCGTCTCCGGCTGCGCCCGGGAGTGCGCGGAGGCCCGGAGCAAGGACTTCGGCGTCATCGCGACCGAGAACGGCTGGAACCTCTACGTCGGCGGCAACGGCGGCTTCCGGCCCCGCCACGCCGACCTGTTCCTCACCGACGTCGACACCGAGACCCTCGTCCGCACCATCGACCGCGTGCTGATGTTCTACGTCTTCACCGCCGACCGGCTGCAGCGCACGGCGCCGTGGATCGAGGGCCTCGAGGGCGGCCTGGACCATCTGCGCGCCGTCGTCGTCGACGACAGCCTGGGGCTGTGCGCCGAGCTCGACGCGGCCATGGAGCGGCACGTCGCGGGCTACTCCGACGAGTGGGCCGACGTGCTGGCCGACCCGCAGAAGCTGGCCCGGTTCGCCTCGTTCGTCAACGCGCCCGACGCTCCCGACCCGAACGTCCGCTTCGACACCGTCCGCGGGCAGATCCAGCCCGCGGCTCCCGCACCCGGTCCGGTCCTGGTGGCCGGCCCCGTCCTCGAGGTCGTCCGATGACCGCAGAGCTGCTCCTCCCGCCCGAGACCGTGACCTGGACGACGGTGTGCTGGCTGCGCCAGCTGCTCCCCGGTCGCGGCGTCGCCGCGCTCGTGCAGGGCGAGCAGGTGGCGCTGGTGCGCACCTCCGACGGCTGGGTGCACGCCGTCGGCAACCGCGACCCGCGCAGCGGCGCGATGGTCATGTCGCGCGGCATCGTCGGCAGCCGCGGCGACCGCCCGACCCTCGCCGGGCCGCTCTACAAGCAGGTGTTCGACCTGCGGACCGGGGAGTGCCTCGACGACCCCGCGCAGCGGCTGCCCGTGCACGAGGTCGCCGTCGTCGGCGGGCTGGTGCGGGTGCGGCTGCACGAGGAGCCGGCGTGACCACCCGGACGGGTGGTCCAGAGGTAGTCCCTCCGCACCGACGGGCCGGTTCGTCCGGGCGGTGCAGCCCGGGGTCGGCGCTGTCGACTCCTGCAGGGTGACCCGCCGACCCGCCGCCCTGCACTCCGTGGCCCTCGTGACGCGCTGGGACGGCTTCTGCCTCCCCTGCGGGTCCGACGCGCGGCCGCTCGTCCTCACCTGGACCGGACGCCGGGGGCTGCGCGCCTGGCTCGCCGGCGAGGGGTGGCACGACGGGGCGCTCCGGCTCACCTGCGTCTGCTGCGGCGGGGTCGACGTCGTCGGCTGGGAGGACGAGCCCGAGCCCGTCCTCGCCGTCGAGGAGGCGTTCGCGCCCGTCGCCGTCCCCCTGGCTCCGGCGGCTCCCGTCACCGTGGTGCGCGTGCTCGACCTCGACGCGTCCGTCGCGAGCGTGCACGAGCTCGTCCCCGTGCCGCGCACTGGCGCGGCCCCGCTGGGGGCGGCCGACGTCGACGCGCTGGACCTGCTCGGCCTCGTCGGCTGAGCGGCCCCGCCGCCGTCAGCTGCGGTAGCGGGCGATGACGTCCCGGCCGAAGCGGGCCATCTCCTCGCGCTGCGGGGAGAACTGCAGCAGCAGCAGGTCGACCCCGGCGTCCTCGTAGGCCCGGATGCGCTCGGTGACCTGGACCGGTGTGCCGACCAGGCCGGCCCGCAGGCCCCGGTTGGAGACGCTGTACTCCTCGAGCGACACCTGCGACTCGAGCTGGCTGCCTGCCACGAAGTCCTGGTAGCTGGCGTAGGCCTCGGGCGACGCCCTCACGTCGAGGATGCGCGCGAGCTCCTCCTGCGCCTCGGCCTCGGAGTCCCGCACGACGACGTAGCCGCTGACCCCGAACGTGAACTCCCGGCCGTGCTCGGCGGCCCGCGCCCGCATGTCGGCGACCTTGCCCGCGATGACCTCCGGCGGGTCGCCGTGCATCACGTAGGCCGTGCCGTAGCGGCTGATGACGTCCTTGGCCCGCGACGACTCGCCGCCCATGTAGAAGGTCGGGAGCGACGCCGGCTTGGGCTCGACGATGCAGCCCTCGAGGTCGTACAGGGGCCCGTGGTGGGTGACGGTGTCCTCGGTGAGCAGCCGCTGCACCAGGCCGACCCACTCCTCCGTGCGGGCGTAGCGGGCGTCGTGCACGTCGAACGGCGCCCCGTACTGGGTCGCCTCGTCCTTCCACCAGGAGCTGACGACGTTGAGGCTGACCCGGTCCGGTGCCAGCAGCGACAGCGTCGACAGGGCCTTGGCCGTCAGAGCGGGGGAGTGGTAGTTCGGCCGGACGGCCAGCATCAGCTCGAGGGTCGAGGTGACAGCGGCGACGGCCGGAGCGAGCGTCCAGGCGTCCACCGACGGCGCCCGGTGGCCCTTGATGTCGTTGAGGTTCAGCTCGGCGATCAGCGACAGGTCGAACCCGGACCGCTCGCTCTCGACCGCGAGGTCGCGCAGGTACTCCCACGTCAGCGGCATCGACTCGTCCGGCACGTTGCGCAGCCAGCCCCCGAAGATCGGCATCCAGTACCCGAAGCGCATGCGGCCACCCTAGACAGCCGGACGAGCGTGAGCGGCGTCACTGCTAGCAGGGTGCTTGCAAGAGGCAGCACCAGGGCAGACTGTCCTCAGTCGACCCTCCTGGAGGAACTCCCGTGCCCGTCACCAAGGACATGCTCGTCAGCGAGCTGCAGAACCTGCTCCGCCTCACCGCCTTCGAGCAGACCATCGCGACGGTCCGCCGCACCCAGGCGCGCACGACGTCCCTGGAGGCGGAGCTCGCCGCCAACGTCAAGAAGGCCCGCGAGCGCTCCGCGCTGCTCGTCCAGGCCATCAAGCAGCTCGGCGGCACCCCCGACGTCGTCGGCTCCGCCGTCAGCAAGGTCGGCGCCTTCGCCACCACCCAGCTCAACCAGGTCCAGACCCTGCAGGGCGCCCTGCTCGGCGACCTCACCCTCGAGCACCAGCTGCGCGAGCGCGCCCGCTACGCCCGCGGCCTGGCCGTCTCGCTCGGTGAGACCTCGCTGCTGCCCGTCTTCGACCGGCTCGAGACCGCGCAGACCGCGACGATCGAGTGGCTCGAAGAGCGCCTCGCCGAGGTCGGCCGCACCGGCACCTCCCTGCTGCGCGCCACCCCCGTGCAGGCCGTCGTCGGCAGCGTCCGCAAGGTCGTGGGCGTGCCCTTCGGTGCCGCCGCCGGCGCCGTGAACAGCGCCTCGGCCCTGCTCTGGCGCAAGACCCCCGTGCAGGTGCAGGACGCCCTCACCACGGCCGTCGCCACCGCCGACAGCGCGCTCGACAAGGGCGTCGCCGCCGCTCGCAAGGCCACGCAGCGCACCGAGGACGTCGCTGTCGCGGCCGGCACGGGCGTCGAGGGCCTGGTCGACGAGGCCCGCGAGGCCGTCGCCCCCGCCGTCTCGAAGGTCGAGCAGAAGGCGACCGACGCCGCGTCCGCCGTCACGCAGGCCGCCTCCGACGCTGCCGCGTCGGTCGCGGAGACCGCGTCGCAGGTCGTCGACAAGGCCGAGGACACCGTCGCGGCTGCCGCGACCGGCGCCGAGGACGTCGTGCAGGAGGTCGCCGACCAGGCCACCGACGCCGCCCAGACCGTGACCGAGACCGTGACCGACGCCGCCGAGGCCGTCGACACCACCGTCGCCGACCTGGCCGAGGAGGCCAAGGAGGCCGCGTCCGAGCTGTCCGACGAGGTCGTCGACCTCACCGGCACCGGCGACGTCGCCCACCCGTTCGCCGGCTACGAGAAGCTCTCCGGTGACCGCGTCATGGGCCACATCCGCGACACCGAGGACGTCGCCGAGCTCGAGCAGCTGCTCGCGTTCGAGGCGGCCCACAAGGCCCGCAAGGGCGTGCTCGCCGCCGCGCAGGAGCGCCTCACCGCGCTGAGCGCGACCGTCTAGTCCTCCCCGCACTCCCCGACGGCCGGCCCTGGAACGCAGGGCCGGCCGTCGGCGTTGCAGGCCGCATGGAGGAGTTCAAGGCCCGGCGGGTCGTCGAGGCACTGCGCGAGCGCGGCGTGCCCGCGCAGCTCGAGCGCCCATCGACCTACCAGTTCGGCGTGGGCGTGGCGCTGCCCGACGGGCGGCTCGCGGTGTGGGGCGCGGACTCCAGCGCGTCGCTGACCGCCACCGTCCTGCGCGACGGCGTCCTCGTCGGCCTGGTGCCGACGGTCGAGGGCAGCGACGCGTTCAGCGAGGCCGACGTCGTCGACGCCATCGCCCGCACCGACTACGACGCGCCGGTCGCCCGGGTCCGGGCCGAGCCGGTGCCCGCCGGCCCGCCCCTGCCGCGGCCGTCGCTGTTCCAGTGGCGCCGCGACGGGTTCCGCTACAAGCCCTAGCAGGCGCAGCTGTAGCCGGAGCCGCCGGTGAGCTCGCCCCAGAGCACGTCGTAGCCCGGTTCGGGGTCGTCGGGGTCGTGCACGCCGTCGACCAGCGACGTCGGGTGCCCCGCGAGCAGCGCCACCCACTCGTCCTTGGTCACCTGCGCCTCCCAGACCGTGTTGGCCCGCGCCCGCACCAGGGTCAGGTAGTCGCGCAGGAACACCCAGCGGGTGCCGTCGACCTGCTGCCCCGCGGTGAAGGGGTCCCCGACGGCGTCGCGGTAGGCCAGCAGCGGCAGGTCGACCCCCGCGGCGATCGGCAGGCCGACCCACTTCCAGGCGCGGGTGTTGACGTCGAGCAGCAGGTGCTCGCCGGTCTCGGCGTGCTGGACGAACTCGATCTCGCTGATGCCGCTGTAGCCGAGCTCCTGCAGCACCCGCACGCCGGCGTCGGCCAGGGAGGCGTCCCACTGCGCGTCGGCCAGGCACGACGTCCCGAAGTCGGGCGGCCACTGCTCGAGCTTGCGGCCGGTGAAGACCCCGCGCGGGGTGCCGTCGGGGGACAGGTAGGACGCGACCGACCAGAAGCCGCCCGGCTCGGTCGGCACCCACTCCTGGGCGACCAGGGTCAGCCCGAGAGCGGCGCACTCGGCCACCCGGGCGCGGAACTCCGCCGGGTCCTGCACGACGAAGACCTTCGCCGCGAAGGCGTCGTAGAAGCCGCGGCTGTCGTCAGGCTTGAGCACGCAGGGGTACGGGACGTCCTCCGCCGGGTCCCCTTCGTCGAGGTACCAGGACCGGGGGCAGGCGACGCCGAGCGCCTCGCACGCCCGGTACAGGTCTGTCTTGGACAGCGCCCGCCGGACGACGTCGTGGGGCGCGAACGGGTACCGGTAGTGCTCCTCGAGCCGGTCCCGGTGCTTCGCGAGGGCGAGCACCCAGTCGTCGTTGGTGGGGAACAGCACGGGGCGCTCGGCGAAGGAGGGACCCAGCGCCGCGAGGTGGTCGGCGAGGGCGCTGCCGCCGTCGACGTCCGGGCCCGGCACGAGGCCCAGGCCGGCGAGGTACCGGCTGTGCTGGCCCAGCCCGCCGCGCTCCTTGTCCAGCCCGACCACGGGGACCCCCGCGCGGCCCAGGCTGCGCGCCACCGCGAGGCCGGTCACGTGCGTGTTCATCACCAGGGCCGGCACCCCCTCCAGCGACGACGCGAGGACCTGCTGACCGGAGAGCGCGAGCACGCGCGCAGCGTAGGCGGGTGATGGACAGCCCCGGCGATCACGAGGAGGGTGCGGCCTCACCCAGGACGGGAGACGCACGTGAAGGAGACACGGACGCTCGAGGAGCTCTGGGCGGTGTACCGCGAGCACCTGGCCAGTCCCGGCAGGTGGCCGGCGGCCTTCCCGCTGCTGTCCGACGGGCGCGTGGAGGAGGGCCTCGTCGTGTGGTCGCAGTCCGGCGAGATCCAAGGGCGGACCACAGGCTCCCGGCAGCGCTGCAAGAGCACCGGCTGCCCCGGCTGGCTCGTCGGCGTCTCCTGGGAAACCGGGCAGTGCCTCTTCCCGTGCAGCGAGGGCTGGTCGTACGACTCCGTCGGGCAAGGCGTCCGCATCTCGGGGGGCGGCGAGATCAGCGCCCGCGTCATCTGTCCCAAACCGTGGGGGATCGACCCCCGGCCCCGGCAGGACTGGCCCGACCCGGCCTCGCTGCAGGGCAAGGGCTTCGGTGTGACGCCCCTGACCGTCGTGTGAGCGGGTCGACGGAGTGGTCCGCCCACAGGTGGTGACACTGGACGGATGAGCCGTCGCCGTCAGGGCCCGGTCGGGGCGCCCGTCCCGCCGCTGCCCTTCCCGCCCGCCCGCACCGTCGTCGTCCCGGACAGGGGCGAGTTCCTCGTCCGTGACTCCGGGGGCACCGCGCGCCCGGTCCTGCTGGTCCACGGCTGGATGTTCCCCTCGGACCTCAACTGGGCCCAGACGTACGGCCCCCTGCAGGCCGCGGGCTACCGCGTTCTCGCGATGGACCTGCGCGGTCACGGCCGGGGCCTGCGGGCCTCCGACCCGTTCCGGCTGCAGGACTGCGCCGATGACGCCGCCGGCGTGCTGACCGAGCTCGACCTGACCGACGTGCTGGTGGTGGGCTACTCGATGGGCGGCCCGGTCACCCAGCTGCTCGCCCGTCGCCACCCGGAGCGGATCGGTGGCTTCGTGCTCTGCGCGACGGCGCTCGACTGGAGCGACCCGCGGCAGAAGGCGTTCTGGCGGACGATGGGCGGGCTGCGCCTGCTGCTGGGGCTGTTCCCGACCGGCTCCTGGCGGACCGGCCTGCGGCTGGCCGGCACGCCCTCGGCGGAGAGCGCCTGGGTCGCGGGGGAGCTGGCCCGGGGCAGCGCCCGCGACCTCGCCGAGGCCGGTCGGGAGCTCGGCCGCTTCGACAGCAGCGGCTGGGCGGGGGAGCTCCAGCCGCCCGCCGCCGTGCTCGTCACCACCCGCGACCGGCTGGTGCCCCCGCGCAAGCAGCGGGCCCTCGCCGACGCCCTGGGTGTGGCACCCCGCCTGCTCGATGCCGACCACGACGCCTGCTCCGTCGACGCCGCCCGCTTCGTCGCGCTCCTGCAGGAGTGCCTGCGCGACGTCGCCGACCCGGTCAGGTCAGCGGCTCGACCCGCCTGAGGAAGCCCCGCGCCGCCAGGAAGCCCGCCAGCGTGTCGCGGTGCTCCTCGCACGCCACCCAGGTCTTCTCCCGTCCCGGCACGTGCAGGCTCGGGTTGTTCCAGACCAGCACGTGCACCGCGGCCTCGCGGCACCCCTTCGAGGAGCAGATCGGGGGCTCGTCGTCGGGCTCGGTCATGGGCCCCTGACTACCACTGCGGCTAGCGTGGCTCCTCGTGATCGCCCGTCTGGCCGCCCTGTCCCCGTCCCTCGTGGGCCGCCTGGCCGACGTCGACTGGGAACGCCGCCGCACCGAGGTGCGCTGGCACGTCGCCGGCGTCCGGCAGGGCGCCAAGGCGCGCTGGTCGCTGCGCCGCACCAGCCGGGTCGGGCGGCGCGCGCAGGTGCTGGGCAACCCCAACGTCGACGCCACCGACCTCGTCGTCGGGGACGACTTCAAGGTGTGGTCCGGCCACCGCAAGACCCTCATCAGCGGCTGGGGCCCGATCCGGATCGGCTCGCGGGTCTTCGTCAACTGCGGCACGGTCATCATCGCGGTGAAGGGCATCGAGATCGGCGACGACGTCGCCTTCGCCAACGAGGTCATGGTCCTCGACAGCGACAGCCACGGGGTCGAGGGGCGGCCGCACGTCGAGGCGCCGGTGCGCATCGGCGACGGCACCTGGCTCGGCGCCCGGGCGATGGTGCTGCCGGGCGTGACCATCGGCAAGCGCGTGCTCGTCGCGGCCGGTGCCGTCGTCACCCGGGACGTGCCCGACGACGTCCTGGTCGCGGGCAACCCCGCCCGGGTCGTCCGCGCCCTGACCTACCCGGCCGGCTGCCGCCGGGCCTGGCACGACGCCTGGTGCCCCTGCCCGAAGGTCACCGAGCTCGCCGAGGAGCAGGACCAGAGCGCCTGACCCACGATGGTCCGGTGACCGTCGAGCCGCTCAGCGCCACCCCGCTGCACCCGGTGCGCCGGGCCGTGTTCACGCAGCACTGGGGCGAGCTCGCGTTCCTGCACTGGCCGGTCGACCCCGCGCTCGTCGCGCCGCTGCTGCCGCCCGGCACGGTGCCGGACGTCGTCGACGGGCGCACCTGGGTCGGGCTGGTGCCGTTCGTCATGTCCGGCGTCGGCATCCTCGGGACCCCGCCGCTGCCGTACCTGTCGCGGTTCGCCGAGACGAACGTGCGGCTGTACGCGGTCGATGCCGACGGACGCCGTGGAGTGGTCTTCCGGTCCCTCGAGGCGGCCCGGCTGCTCCCGGTGCTGGCCGCCCGCTGGACCTACCACCTGCCGTACCTGTGGGCGCGGATGCGCTACGAGAGCGTCGGCGACGTCCGGACCTACACGACGTCGCGCCGCTGGCCGGGACCGCGGGGCACCGGCGGGACGGTGTCGCTGCGGGTGGGCGCCCGGGTGGCGTCCGACCCGCTGGCCGACTTCCTCACGGCGCGCTGGGGCCTCTACTCGACCTGGTACGGCGGCCGCACGGCGTGGGCCCCGGTCGAGCACCCGCCCTGGCCGCTGCACGCCGCCGAGCTCCTGCACCTGTCCGACGACCTCGTGCCCGCGGCCGGTCTGCCGCGGCCCGAGGGGGCGCCGCACGTGCTGTGGTCGCCGGGGGTCGACGTCCGCATCGGCCGACCGGTGCTGCTGCCCCGCTGAGCTATCGGGTGCAGTCCAGGACGAGCTTTCCGGTGCTGCTGCGGTCGCGCAGCGCCTCGTGCGCCCGGTGCGCCTCGCTCAGCGGGTAGCTCTCGCCGACCACGGGGCGCAGGGTGCCGGCCTCGACCATCGCGAGCAGCTCGGCCATCTGCGGCTGCAGCATCTCCGGCCGCGTCAAGCAGTGCGCCAGCCAGAACCCGACGACGGCGCGGCTGCGGCCCATGAGCCCCCCGACGTCGACCGGGGACGGCGCCTCCCGGGACGCCATGCCGAACACGGCGAGCCGCCCGAACGGCGCGAGGGCGGCGAGCGACGCGTCGGTGGTCCGGCCCCCGACCATCTCCAGGACGACGTCGACCTTGCGGCCGCCGTTGGCCTGCTCCAGGGCGCCCTTGAGGTCCGGCTCACCGGCGAGCACCCCGGCGTCGGCGCCGAGGCTCGCGGCGAGGTCGAGCTTGTCCTGCGGCGACGCGACGGCGATCACCCGTCCGGCACCCCACGCCTTCGCGAGCTGCACCGCGAGCGTGCCGACGCCGCCCGCCGCGGCGTGGACGACGACGGACTCGCCGGGTGCGAGGTGGGTGCTGGTGCGCAGGAGTGCCAGGCGGTGAGCCCCTGGACCATCAGCGAGAGCGCCTGGCCGTCGCTGACGGCGTCGGGCAGGGGGAACGACAGGTCGGGCAGCACCAGGGCCTTCTGGGCGTAGCCGCCCGCCATCGCGAACGCCGCCACGCGCGTGCCGTCCTCCAGCCGCCCGACGACCTCCGTGCCCGGCACCAGCGGCAAGGTCGTGCGCGACAGGTAGGAGTCCTCGACCTGGTGCGTGTCGGCGTAGTTCACGCCGGCGCTCGTGACGTCGCAGAGCTGCCAGCCGTCCCCGGGCACGGGGTCGGGCAGCTCGGTCGGGTGCAGGACCTCGGGTCCGCCGAAGGCGGTGATCTGGATGGCGCGCATCCGGGGACCCTACGTGCGGCTCAGCCGACGGCGACCCGCCGCGAGCGGGCCTCGGCCTGCTGAGCCGCGCCGACGCTCACGAGCGTGATGGCGGCGACGACGACGAGGGCTGCGGGCAGCTGCTCCGGGCGCTGACCCCGGCGGGGGAGCAGGGCGACGGCGGCCGGCGGGGCCGCGGCGGCGAGGGGGCGCAGGCC
>JAODNQ010000270.1 GCA_025464695.1 Frankiales bacterium
CGGGGCGGCACCCGGGCGGGCCGCCGCGGGGGCAGCGACGGAGCGCGCGGCAGCGGGCGCGGCGACGGCGTCGGGGTCGACGCTGCGCAGGCGGGTGGGCAGCTTCACGAGGTCGCTCCGGGGACGAGGGCGCGGCCGAGGCGGGTCAGGCCGGACGCGAGGACGGGGAGGGGGTCGGACCGGACCGGCGCCGGCAGGGAGGCGAACGGCAGCACCGGCCCGAGGGCCTTGACGAGGGCCTTGGCCGCGGGCGACCTCGGCTCGGACCGCAGCAGCGCCCGGCCGGTGTTGAGGGACCGGGACACCGCGCGGTCGAGCGGCAGGGTCGCGACGAAGCCGCCCGAGAACGCCTCCTGCGCCTGCTTGACATCGAGGCCGAGGTCGGGCTCGACCTTGTTCAGCACGAGCCGGCGCACGCCCTCGTCCACGCCCAGCTGGTCGAGCACCCGCAGCAGGTCGGTGAGGCCGCGCAGCGCCGGGACGTCGAGGGTGGCGACCACGGGGGCGACGTCCGCCCGCTCTGCCGCGGCCAGGGTGACGTCGTCGAGGGAGGAGGCGGTGTCGAGCACGACGACGTCGTAGTGGTCGACCAGCACGTCGAGCAGCTCCGCGACGTCGTCGCCGGTGACCAGCTCCCCGAGGGTCGGGTCCTGGGGCGACAGCAGGACGTCGATCCCGAGGTCGGTCGCGCGGTGCACGAGGGCGCCGAGGTGCTCGACCAGCGCGTCGGGCGCCAGCCGCCGGCCCTTGGCGTCGTAGAGGCCGTCGTAGACCGAGTGGGGGTGGCGGACCTGGAGAGCGGCGGCGAGGCGCCCGCCGCGCAGGTCGAGGTCGACCAGCAGCACCCGGCGTCCGCCGTCGGCGAGGGCGACGGCGAGGCTGGTGGCGAGGAACGTCTTGCCGCTGCCGCCCGCGGCGGACAGCACGGTGACGACGAGGCCGGGCTCCGGGGGGAGCGGCTCGGGCTCGGGCTCGACCGCGACGACCTCCTCCTCGACGAGGGCAACGCCGTCGAGCTCGGCCAGCGTCTCGTCCAGCAGGTCGAGCAGCGCGTCCGCGTCGCCCGCGGTGCACCAGCCGACGACGCCCACACCCGTGAGGGCGCGGACGTCGACGGGCCCGGGCGCGACGGCGGCGAGCAGGGGGGCGCCGGGGTGCTCGCTGCTCCAGCGGCCGGCCCGGCGCAGGCCCGCGGCGGAGAACTCGCGCGGGCCGAGCACGAGCAGGTCGGCGTCGACGCCGCCGAGGTCGAAGTCGGAGGAGCGGCGCACCTCGACCACCTCGACGTCGCGCAGCTGCGCGGCCGCCGCGCGCACGGCGGCCAGGACGCCGCTCGTCCGGTCGACGACGGCGACGACCGCGACGTCGCCGTCGGTCACCGGTTGGAGCCCAGGACGTCGGCGGGCGTGACACCACCCGTGGTGTGGGGCTTGCCGTCCTGGCTGGAGGCGAGGGCGAGGTAGATGGAGCCGAGGGTGGTGGCGTTCACGACCTTCTCGGCCTCGCGCGGGCTGAGGTCGAGCACGGCGACGACCTGGCCGGCGTCGGCCCCGGGAGCGGCCTGGGCGTCGTCGGAGGCGCCGCTCGGGTCGGCCACGCGCACCGACATGACCCGCACACCGGAGGCGAACAGCTTCGTCGTCGAGGCGCCGGCCGCAGCGGTGTCGCCGGTGCTGCTGGAGCCACCGCCGGCCGCCGAGCCGCCGCTGTAGGTGACGAACAGGTCGACGGCGCTGCCCGGGGTGACGTAGCGGGCGACGCCCGGGGTGAGCGCGACGCCGAGTGCGAGAGCGACCCGGCCCTTGGCGGCCGTGACGGTGGTGCCGCTGCCGGGCTCGCCGAACATGGCGGCGGTGAGCTGCGTGCCCTTGCCCAGCGGGCCCAGCAGGACCTTGCCCTGCACGCCGGTCAGGTCCGCGAGGGCGCCCTCCGCGACGTACAGCCGCGGCACCTTCTTCACGGCGACCTGCGCGCTGAGGTCGGACGCGAGCGCGCCGGCCTGCACGGCGTCGCCGGCGACCAGCACCGCCACCGTCTGCTTGCCCTCGGCGACCCGGCTGTCAACCCGGCTGCCGTAGACGAAGACCATCCCGAAGCCGATCAGGGCGACCAGCAGGCCGACGAGGACCGTCACGTTGAGCTTGCGCATCTTCTACTCCTGGCAGCTGGTGGCCGAGGCCGACAGCGTCTTGGCGGACCCGTCGACCAGGAGCCCCGCGAAGGGCCCCATGTCGAGGGAGCTGGTGAGCACGACGGTGGTGCGGGAGCCGCTGGGGCAGCCGGCGTCGGAGGTGCCGGTCGTGGTGACTGTCGTCAGGGTCCCGAGGCCGCTGTAGGCGTTGCGGGCCTCCGCCTCGACCGCGCTGAGAGAGGGCAGGGTGCCGGCCGCGACCGTCGTCGCGCTGCCCGGGACGGTGCGCAGGACGGCCGCCCGGCTGCTGGCGTAGCGGACGCTGTCGCCGACGGCGCTCCCCAGCCGCAGCCGCTCGACGAACAGGGCGCCGAGCGGCAGGACCAGCCCGAGCAGCGAGACGAGCAGGGTCATGACGAGGGCGAGCTCGAGGGCCGCGACGCCGGCGTCACCGCGCGGCCGGGTCACTCGAGCCGCCCGGTCTTGCTCGCCGTGACGGTCCCGAGCGGGGTGCCCAGGTCGACCGCGTGCCCGGCGAGCAGCGACAGCACGCCGTCGACCAGGTCGGCCGCGGCGTGGACGGCGGGGACGTCGTAGGTGAGGGTCAGCTGCACCGCGACGCCCTGCTTCTTGGTCACGGACGGCACGCCGAGCGCCACCGACGTCGGGCTGCCGAGGACCCCGCCGAACAGCCCGGTCACGGAGGTGGTGACCTTCGCCTTGTTCGGGTAGCGGCTGGTGTTGCCGGTGACGTCGTCGAGGTAGCTGGTGGTGCCGCGCAGGGTCGCGGTGCGCAGCCCGACGGCGGCGGCGTGGTCGGCGAGCGCGGCGTAGGTGAGCCGCAGCCCGAACAGCAGGATCCCGCCGAGCAGCGCGAGGGCCAGCGGCAGCACGAGCGCCGCCTCGACGGTGGTGGCGCCTCGGTCGCGGCGCAGGAACGCGGTCACTTGGCCAGCTGGGCGCGGAACAGCCGGTTCACGCACGTCTGCGTGACCGGGACGGTGGTCAGGCCCGGGAGGCCGAGGACCTCCTTGGACAGGCAGGCGACCAGGTCGGTCCGCCCGTCCGGGTTGATCTGCAGGGCGTTCGACAGGTCGTCGATCAGGTCCTGCGTGGCCAGCAGGCAGGTGCCGACCGGCTTGGTCACCGTAGGCACCGTGACGGGCGCCGTCAGCGGGCCCAGCAGCAGCGACGTGAGACCGGTGACCAGCGACGACAGCTGGCCGTTGATGACGCCGAGGGTGCCGTCGAGGTAGGAGGCGAGCTCGGCGACCGTCTTCTGGCCGACCAGGTAGCGCAGCGCGTTGAGGACGAGCTGCAGCGTGGTGACGACGAGCTTCTCGGTGGGGCTCAGGGCGGTCCCCACGGCGTTGAGCGGGGCCGTGAGCAGTGGCGCGCCCAGCAGGGTGCCGAGCTGGGCGACGTCGGGCAGCAGGGCCTTGAACTGGCGGCGCGCGTCGGCGGTGGCGACCGAGGAGGTGGGGGAGGAAGCGCCGGGGAGCAGGGCGTCCAGCGGCCCGTTCACCGAGTAGCCGAGCGTCACCCGCACGCCGTTGTGGGCGAGGGCGGGCACGAGGCGGTCGACGGCGTTCGTGACGTCGATCGCACTGGTGATCTGGGTGCCGATGAGCGGGGCGAGCAGCCCGCCCAGCAGCGACGTCAGCCGGTCGGTGACCGGACCGGTCAGGGTGGTGACCGCCGTCGCCAGCCCGGCGGTGCAGCTGCTGAAGACCGGGTCGGGCGTGTAGACCGCGGCGCAGGTCGGGGGGCTGGCGAAGGCCTGCGCCAGCGGCGACGTGCTGGTCGTGCCCCGTGCGGCCAGGGCGGAGGTGCAGGCCCGGCCCGTGCTGCCGAGCACCGGCAGGGCGGTCTCGGGCAGGGGCAGCAGCTCGTTGACCAGGCCGTTGCCGAGCAGGGTGTCGACGTCGAGCAGGGCGAGGGACGCCGCACCGGCGAGGGCGCCGGAGTCGGCGGCCCGCTGCATCTCCTCGGCGACCCCGCTGCGGGTGTACGCCGTCAGGCCGAGGGCGGCGACGGGCAGCAGCACGAAGCACACGAGCAGGGCGGTGAGCACGGCCACGACGCCGTCGTCGCCGCGTCGTACGCGCTTGCTGAGCACCTGTCCCCCTCCCGCGTCTGTCGGACCCAGACGACATCGGCGGGCGGGGGTGGTGCCTGGATGACCAGTTCGGACTAGGCCGGCCGGCTCAGTACACGAGCGCCTGAGCGCCCTCCTGCAGCACCTCGTCGAGGAAGGCCGCGGCGCCCGCCAGCCGCACCCCGGGCAGGACGTCGTCCGGCCCGAGGTCGCGCCGGGCGGCGCACTGGGTGCAGAGCGTGACGGTGCCCCCGAGCAGGACGGCGTCGCGCAGGTCCGACAGCGGTGCGCTGTGGGCGAGGACGACGTCGTGCCCGGGGACGGCGAGCCAGGCGGCCTCACCCGTCAGCCACAGCGACGTCGGGACGCCGCTGGCCACCGCCGTCGCGGCGACGGTGAGCGCCTGTCCGCAGCGCTCGGGGGCGTCGGCGCCGGCGGTGGCCTTGACGACGAGGCTGCGGGTCACGCGAGGAGCCTAGGCAGGCCTCAGCGCGCGGCGGTCCGGCGGCGGGTCAGCCCGCCCACGGTGCTGCGGGCGTTGCGCCACTCGAGCAGGATCGAGGCCTGCCGAGCGAGGGCGGCGAGCGCCCCGACCTGCTCCACCGTCAGCTGGCGCGGCTGCAGGTCCAGGACGCAGACCGCGCCGAGGGCGTGGCCCTCGCGGGTGCGGATCGCGGCACCGGTGTAGTGCCGCAGGCCGGAGGCGCTGATGGCGACGTTCCCGCGGGTCCGGGGGTCGACGGCGAGGTCGGGGATCTCGAGCGGCTCCTGCTGCAGGATCGTGTAGGAGCAGATCGCGTCGTCCCGGACGACGGACAGCACCTTCCGGTCGACGCCGTGCGCGGCGGCCGACACCTGCTCGTCCTCGTCGAGGAAGTTGATGCTCGCCATCGGGGCGCCGGTGATGTACGCCGCCAGGTGCACGAGGTCGTCGAAGGCGTCCTCCGCGTCGATCCCGAGCGCACGGCTGCGGTAGAGGGCTTGCAGTCGCTCGGCTTCGTCGATCGGCCGAGGGGGGGCGACTGCCACGGGCTGCTTCATGGCACACCTTCCTTGGAGACCGGCGCGTTGCCGGCGTCGAGGACCTGATCGGCGGCGGCGACGGCCGCGTGCAGCGCGCAGCAGGGCGGACCTGAAGATGACGCAGAGTGAGGACCTGCGGCGACCAGTCTCTTCGGACCACGGGCAACTGGCCCGCCATCGGCTTCCTGCTCCGGCGGGATCGTGCCCGTACCCTCCGCCCGTGCGCCGGACCCTGCTGCTGCTCCTGCTCGTCCTCCTGGTCCCGGCTGGAGCGTCCGCGCAGGTCCCGGACGGGCCACAGGGCGTCGGCGTCGTCCCCGCCCCCGACGACCCGCGGCGCAGCCCGAGTGGCACGTTCCTCGAGCTCGGCCGGGTCCAGGCGGGCGTCGCGGTGGTCGGCACCGTCGTCGTGCGCAACCAGGGCAGCGCGTCGCGACTGGTGCTGCTCTACGCCAGCGACGCCCTGCCCTCGCGCGGCGGCGGGTTCGCCTTCACCGACCGGCTGGCCCCGGACAAGGAGGTCGGCCGCTGGCTGACTCTCGCCACCGACCACGTCACGGTGCCGGCGTCCGGCGAGGCCCGCGTCGGCTACCGGCTCGTGGTCCCGAGCGGCACGCAGGGCGGCGAGTACGTGGGCGGCGTCGTCGCGGAGCCGCCGCCGCCGACCGGCTCCGGCGTGCGCACCACCACCCGCGTGGCCATGTCGGTCTACCTGACCGTCCCCGGTGGAGCCCCAGGTGCGACACCGGGTCGCGGCCGTCCGGACGGCCGGCTCGTGCTCGACGACGTGCAGCCGGGGAAGAAGGGTGGCCGGACCTGCCCGGTGGTCCGCTACAGCAACGACAGCCAGCAGGTGCTCGACCCGTCGCTCGAGGTCAGCACCAATGGAACCTTCGGCGGATCCTCCTACCGGCGGGCCCGCACGGGAGCGGTCCTGCCGGGCAGCTCCGCGCGCGTTCCGCTGCCCTGCCTGGACCGGCCCCTCGGCCCGAGCACGCTCCGTGTCCGGCTCCGGACCCCGGAGGGGGTCACGACGGACCAGTCCAGGGACCTGTACGTGCCGTGGCCGGTCGTCGTCTCGCTGCTGCTCCTGCTCCTGCTGCTGGCCGCCGTCGTCACCACCGGCGCGCGTGGCCTGCTCGCCAAGCGCTCCGCAGGGCCGGTCGACGAGGGCAGTAGTCCTTCCTGACCATGTCCTGCGTGGTCACGAAGGTCCATGGGGTCGGGGGCCCGGCGGAGCGATACCTGGTGTGACACACAGTGACCAGTCCGGTCGCCCCCCAGACCCAGGAGCTCCCCGTGCGCCTCGCCCTCGTCCCCGTCGCGGCCCTGTCCCTCGTCGCTGTCGCCGCCGGTCCTGCCCTGGCTGCCACGGGGACCGGCTCCGCGGTCACCGTCGTCACCGGCACCACCATCGCCGGCACCCTGAGCATCGCCGGAGTCGGTGCGGCGGCCTCGCTGTCGGGCGCTCCTGGCTCGTTCACCTCCGCAGCCGGCGTCACGGCCCTCACCGTCAGCGACCTCACCGGCAGCACGAACGGCTGGGCCGTCACTGCCACCTACTCCCCGGTCAGCGGCACCACCGACGTCGGCGGGGCGAACGTCCACGTCTCCACGGGCGGCGTCGTCCCGAACGCCCTCGGCGGCGTCCTCGCCTCCGCGGTCGCGACGGTCACCGACTCGGCGCTGGACACCCCCGTGACCGTGGCGACGACCGGCACCGCCGGCGGCTCCGGCATCACCGCGATGACCGCCAGCTACAAGGTCCGCCTGCCCGTCACCGCGCAGGTCGGCAACGTCTTCGGCGGCCAGGTGACCTACACGGTCGCCAGCGTCCGCTAGCTCTCGCTAGTCTGGGGGCTCCGCTGACCCGAGAGGTGCCTCCAGGTGCTCGAGCTCGTCTACACGCTGCTGCTCGTGGCGATCTTCGCCTTCATCGCCTGGTTCTCCGTGTACGTCGTCTACAAGCTGTACCAGGGCCAGCGCTGAGGCCCTAGGCTCTCGCCGGCTGACCTGTTCGAGGGGGTCTGACCGGGACTGAGGGGGGCGTGGCGGTGCGGCGTGCGGTCCTGCTCGCGCTCGTCCTGCTCGGGATCGTCGCTCCTGCGCGCGCCGGCTTCGCCCCGTCCGACGTCGCCCCACCCGTCGCGGCCCTGCCCGCGGTCGGCCTCCCGGCGTTCACCGGCCGGGTCGACTCCGGCGTCGACGGCCGGCCGTTCGTGCTCCACGTCCCGAAGGGCCTGCTCGGCCCCGCGCCGCTGCTGCTGGTCCTGCACGCGTACTCCCAGAGCGCCCGCACCATGCGCCCGTACACGCGCTTCGAGGAGCTGGCCGACCGCGCCGGCTTCGTCGTCGCCTTCCCCGACGGCCGCTCCGGGTCCTGGGACGCCGGCGGCTGCTGCGGCGTCGCCCGTGACGAGCGGGTCGACGACGTCGCCTACCTCGACGGCGTGCTCGCCGCGACCCGCGCCCGCGCCCTGGTCGACCCGCAGCGCATCGCCCTGACCGGCTTCTCGAACGGCGGCATGATGGCGCTGCGGTACGCGTGCGAGCGGGCCGACGTCGTCGCGTCGGTCGCCGTCGTGGCCGGCACGCTCGTCGCGCCCTGCACGCCGTCCGCCGGCGTCGACGTCCTCGACCTGCACGGCAGCGCCGACCGCACCGTCCCCGTCGACGGCGGACGCAACGAGAGCCTCTCGGCCGAGTTCCCCGCCGTCCGCCGCGCGCTGACGCCGTTCTCCCGCGCCGGCGGCGAGGTGCAGGTGCGGGTGCAGGCCGGCGAGGGGCACCACTGGGTCACAGGGGCGAGCGCCGCGGTGTGGGACTGGCTGAGGGACCACCCGAAGTAGCGGCACCATGTCGGGCATGGACTTCTCGATCACGCCCGAGCAGCAGGCCCTGTACGACGCGATGCGCCGGCTCGGCCGCGAGGTGATCGCCCCGGGAGCCGCTGAGCGCGACCGGGACGGGCGGTGGGACCCCGACGTCTGGAAGCGGCTCGCGGCTGCGGGCGTGGCCGGGATGCCGGTCCCGGAGGAGCACGGCGGCAGCGGCGGCTCGATTCTCGACTGCTGCCTGGTCAACGAGGCGCTGGCCGAGGGCGGGGGCGACGGCGGGCTCGGGCTGTCGCTCGGGGCGCACTGGGTCATCGGCACCGTCCCGATCTGGCTGCACGGGACGCCCGCGCAGCAGGCCCGGTGGCTGCCCGGCCTGTGCGACGGCTCGCTGATCGGCGCCTGGGCGAGCACCGAGCCCGAGGCCGGCTCCGACGCCGGCGCGATCCGCACGGCGGCGACTCCGGACGGCGACGGCTGGCTGCTCAACGGCACGAAGATGTTCATTACCAACGGGCCCATCGCCGACGTCTGCACCGTCCTCGCGCTCGCCCCCGAGGGGCCGACGGCGTTCATCGTCGATACGACCAACCCCGGGTTCACCGTCGGCCGGGAGCTGGACAAGATGGGCTGCCGGTCGTCCCCCACCGCGGAGATCGTGCTGCGCGACTGCCGGGTCGGGCCCGAGTCGGTGCTGGGCAAGCGCGGCGAGGCCCTGTGGAGCATCGCGTTCGAGTGCTTCGACTGGGAGCGCACGGTGATGATCGCCGGCTGCGTCGGCGGGATGCGGGCCACCCTCGACGACGCAATCGCCTACGCGAAGCAGCGGCAGCAGTTCGGCAAGCCGATCGCCCACTTCCAGGTGGTCGCGCACAAGCTCGCCGAGATGGAGATCAACTACCAGGTGGTCCGCAACGCGGTCTACAAGGCGGCCTGGCTCAAGCAGGAGGGGCTGCCGCACGTGCTGGAGGCGTCGATCGCCAAGTCCCTGGCGGGCCGGCTCTCCGTGGAGAACGCGCTGGAGTGCGTGCAGGTGCACGGGGGCTACGGCTACACGAAGGACTTCCGGGCGGAGCGGGCGCTGCGGGACGCGAAGCTGACGAGCATCGGCGGGGGGACGACGGAGATCCAGAAGCTGATCATCAGCCGGACGATCCTGGCCTGATCCGCTCGAACCTGAGAGGTATGCGCAGGATCACACGCTTGTCAGCACCTGTGCGTCGACTCTGCGTGACTGTCTGAGTGCAGTTGTCCGTGTCGATGGTCCTTCGAGGTCCGTTCGGGCTAGTCACTTGCTCCTGATCCGTGGTCCCTTGTCGTCAGTTCGCCGTCCGGAGGCCTTGTGGACGCAACAGGCGCCTGATGCTGTGGCACCCGACAGCGCACAGAAGGGACAGCCGATGACGACGCTCGACCTCCTCACCCCCGTGCTTCAGCGGCTGCCCGCGCGTGACCCGTCCTCGGTGCGCGCTGAGGCGCGCGCCGTCTCCGGGCCGGCTTGGCGGGTCGGCTACGCGCGGGCCCTGATGGCGGCCGACGCTCTCGTCCTCGTGCTCGCGACGCTGCTCTCCCTGGCACTGCACCCCGGCACGGTGCTGCTGGACACCTGGACGCTCGGTGCCGTCGCAGTGACCGTCCCCGGCTGGCTCGCCGTGCTCGCTCTCGGCCGCTGCTACGAGCACCGCTTCCTCGGCCACGGCACGGAGGAGACCAGCCGGGTGCTCCGCTCGTCGGGGCGACTGGGGATGGTGGTCGGGGCCGCCTGCTTCGCGGTGCAGGTGCCGCTGTCACGCGGCTACCTCGTGGCGCTACTGCCCGCAGGCACGGTAGGGCTGCTGGGGGTCCGGGTCCTCGCCCGCGCCGTGCTGCGCCGCCGGCGCGCCCAGGGTCAGCTCCGCACGCGGGTCCTGCTGGCCGGAGACGCCGGGGCCGCGGCCACGCTGGCCCTGCGGCTGTCGGGCGGCGGCGAGTACGACGTCGTCGGTGCGTGCGTACCCGGCGGTGCGGCAGGCCACGTGCTGGGGGTGCCCGTGCTCGGCGGCCTGACCACGCTCCTGCCGGCGGTGCGCGAAGCCGGAGCCGACGCCGTCGCACTGCTCGGCGGCCCTGCCCTGCACACCGACGCGCTGCTGCGGCTGTCGGTGGAGCTCGAGGGCACCGGTGTCGAGCTGCTGATCGCCTCCGCCCTGCCCGGGCTGGCGGGGTCGCGGGTCTCCGTGCGGCAGATGGCCGGTGAGCCGCTGCTGCACCTCGACGCCCCCGAGCTCGGTGGTGCCCGCCGCGTGGTCAAGGCCGTCTTCGACCGTTCGGTGGCCGCCGTGCTGCTCCTGCTCGGCGCCCCCCTGCTGCTCGGGCTCGCCCTCACCGTCCGCTTCAGCAGCCGGGGGCCGGCGCTGTTCCGCCAGGAGCGGGTCGGCCGCGACGGGCAGCGGTTCCGGCTCTACAAGTTCCGCACCATGCACGTCGACGCCGAGGCCAGGCTGGCCGAACTCGTTCCGGCCAACGAGAGCGACGGCCGGCTGTTCAAGATGCGCCAGGACCCCCGCGTGACGCGGGTCGGCCGGCCGCTGCGCAAGTACTCCCTCGACGAGCTGCCGCAGCTGCTCAACGTCCTTCGTGGCCAGATGTCGCTCGTCGGCCCCCGTCCCCCGCTGCCGGCGGAGGTTGCCGGCTACGCCCCCAACGAGCACCGTCGCCTCCTGGTCAAGCCCGGCATGACCGGCCTCTGGCAGGTCAGCGGCCGCTCGGAGCTGTCGTGGGCGGAGACCGTGCGGCTGGATGTGCAGTACGTCGAGACGTGGTCACTCGCGCTCGACCTCACCCTGCTGGCCCGCACGGTCGGCACTGTGCTGCGGGGCCGCGGCGCCTACTGAGCGCCGCTTAGGCTGCTCCCCGTGACCGACGGGCCGTTCGACCGCAACCTGTCCGTGCCCGACCCCCCCGGCGGGTCGCTCGCGGACGAGCAGCAGGTCTCGCCCGGGCTGCACCCGGCGCTGGAGCACCTCGCGTTCCTGGTCGCCACCTGGAAGGGCGTCGGCGTCGTCGGCTACCCGACCATCGAGGGCAGCAACTACGAGCAGGAGCTCGTGTTCGCCCACGACGGCCGGCCGTTCCTGTCCTACAGCAGCCGCACCTGGCTCATCGACGACGCCGGCACGCGGGTGCGCCCGGCGGCGTCGGAGGTCGGCTGGTGGCGCCCCGGAGCCACGGCGTACGACGTCGAGGTCCTGCTGGCCCACCACACCGGCGTGGTGGAGGTCTACGTGGGCAACGTGGCCTTCACGCGGATCGAGCTGGTGACTGACGTCCTGGCTCGCACGGAGACGGCCAAGGAGGTCACGGCGATGAAGCGGCTGTACGGGCTGGTCGAGCCCTCCACCCCGGGCGGGCCGCGCGACCTCGCCTACGCGGTCGACATGGCGGCGGTCGGGCAGCCGCTGCAGAGCCACCTCAGCGCGCGGCTGGCGAAGGTGACCGCGTGAGGGCAGCGCTCCTGCTGGTGGCCGGGTTGTTGGTGCTGCCCGCCTGCACGGACGGCGGCGACGACGGTGTCGAGCCGCTGCCGACCATCCAGACACTGCCACCCGAGACCACGCCACCGCCTGTGGTGCCCACGCGCACCGATCAAGTTCCGCCGCTGGTGCTGCCGTCCCGGACCCGCGATCTCGCGGCGGGCGGGAACGACAAGGACGCGTCCCTCACCCGGACCACCCTGACCGTGACCGTGCCTGCCGGCTCCCGGCTGAGCATCACAGGCGCCTGCCAGGGGAGCAGCACGCTCACGGTCGAGACCGACCCCGACAGCAAGGCCGGCTTCGAGCTCCCGTGCGGGCCGGCGACGGCGAACGAGATCACCGTGCAGGAGGCGACGCTGCTGACGTCACCGAAGACCTATCGGGTGCGCATCTCCGCACCAGCGCCCGCCCGCTACTACGTCGCCGCCGGCGCCGTGAACACGCGCGTGATCCCGGGTTAGCACTCCGTCTGCACAACGGCCTTTGCGACAGGCCCTTTCCCTGTACCCTCCGACTGACTCTTCCGCTCACCAGGTCTAGGGACTCCACATGAACAAGCGCTTCGGGGCGATCGCCCTGGCTGCGGCGAGCCTTCCGGTCTTCGCTCTCGGCACCCCCGCGTTCGCCCAGGCGACGCCCAACCCGCCCGCGAACCCCTGCGGCAACAACTACACGAACGGACGTCCGTTCGGCCTGCGCACCAGCCCCGGTGCCACGGCGTCCGGTCGCGGTGTCGAGCCGTCCGCCAAGGTGGCTCGCGGCTCTGTCATCGAGCTGACGGCTCGTCTTGTGCGCCAGGACGCTCGTGGACCTGAGGCGCACTGCGGTGGGCGCAACGTCCGCTTCGTGACGCGCTCCGGCGGTCGCAGCACGGATGCCCGCGCGGGCGGCGGCGTCACCGACACGGACGGTCTGGTCTCCTCGTCCAAGACCGTCACGGCGCCTTTCCGCTTCAAGGCGATCTTCGACGCCGGCAAGCTCGCCACCGGCGAGACGCTCGTCACTCTCAAGAAGTAGTCCAATCGCGGCGGGCCCCCTCTCTGGAGGGGGCCCGCCGCGTGTCTGGAGGCCCTGATCAGAAGACCGCTCCTCGCCGCCCTAGCCCTGCTCCTCGTACTCGCCGGCTGGCTCGGGGTGCGCGGGCTGCTTGCCGAGCGGGCGCTCGTCCAGGCTCGCGCCGATCTGCAGGCCGCCCAGCAGGCACTCACGCAGCAGGACGTCACGCAGGCCCAGCGGCAGATCGACGCGGCAGGTGAGCGCACGCAGGAAGCCCGGTCACGAACGGGCGACGTGGTCTGGCGTGCAGCGGCCCAGCTCCCCTGGGCCGGCCGGAGCTTGCGCACCGCCCGCGGTCTGGCTGTGGCTGCCGACGACCTGGCGAGCACGGTCCTGCCTCCCCTGGTGACGGTCGCCCGGGACATCGACCCCGCGCGCCTCAAACGCGCCGACGGAACGGTCGACCTGGCGCTCGTCGAGCGCAGCTCTCCGCTGCTGCGTCAGTCGTCGACGCGAACCACAGCCGTACTGCGGCGGCTTCGTACCACCCCAGCGTCGCTCCTTCCCTCGCCCCTAGCAAGAGCGCGGCGACAGCTCGTCAAGCAGACCAGCGACCTCGACAGCGCCCTGCGCGGCGCCGCAGAAGCGGCAGGTGTCGCGCCCGCACTGCTGGGCGCCGATCGTCCTCGGCGCTACCTGGTCCTCGTGCAGCAGACCGGCGAGAGCCGCGGCACCGGGGGGCTCATCGGCGGCTACGCCCTCGTCGAAGCCGATGCCGGGCGAGTTCGGGTCACGGAACAAGGGACGCGTGGCCTGACGCTGGACGGCCCGGTCGCCCCCCCGCTCGGCACGCCTGCGGACTACATCAACCGGTACGGGGAGGACGGAGCCTTCTTCTACGGCGTGAACGTCAACCTCAGTCCCGATCTCCCGAGAGTTGCCACGGTCGTCGCGGCTCGATGGCGGGCGGCAGGGGGTCCCGTGCTCGACGGCGTGGCAACTGTCGATGCTCGAGCGCTCGCCCTGCTGCTTCGGGGCAACGGACCGGTCGACGTTGGCGAGGGGCGCACGGTCGCGCCCGAGCAGCTCGAGCAGTTCCTCGCGGTTGACCAGTACGTGGGGGTGCCGCTCACGAGCCAAGCGGCTGCACAGCGCAAGGAGCGGCTCTCCCGGGTGGCGGCGTACGCGGTCGGGAAGTTGCAGCAGAGCGGCGACAGCGAAGCGCTGCTACGCGGGCTCTCGGCAGCGGTGCGGTCGGGGCACCTGCACCTGACGAGTCAGGACCCCGCGCTGCAGCCGGTCCTGGCGCGGACAGGACTCGACGGAGCGCTCCCGCGCGGCAGTGCCCCGCTGGCCTACGCGGTGGTGACCAACGCGACCGGTGGCAAGCTGGACACCTTCTTCACCCGCTCTGTCCGGTACCTCGCCGAGGGATGCAATGGTGCACGACGTCGCTCGCTCATAGAGGTGACGCTGCGGAGCGATCCGCCGCCCGACCTGCCGCCCTACCTGACGATCGACCTCAACGTGGCTTCTCACCAGTCGCGGACGAACAGACTCAACGTGGCGGTCTACGGCACCCGCGGGGCCACGCTCCGCCTGGCGACCCTCGACCGACGCGTGCAGAGCACTGCCCCAGGGCCGAGTGGTCCTGAGCTCCGGGAGGACACCGAGGCGGGCCTGCCCGTGTGGAGCCGGCGCATCGAGCTGCCGCCCGGCCAGCAGCGGGTCCTGCGCCTCGAGCTGGACGAGCCGACCTCAGCGGGGGCTGCTCGTGTGCCGGAGCAGCCACTGGCGCGCGACCTCTCGCGCGTTGTCCGTGTTCCAACGTGTGGTGATCCTTCGGCCTGACAGGATGCACTCATGACGAAGACAGCGCTCATCACCGGCATCACCGGCCAGGACGGCTCCTACCTCGCCGAGCTGCTGCTGGAGAAGGGCTACGAGGTCCACGGCCTGATCCGCCGGGCCTCCACCTTCAACACCGACCGCATCGACGGGATCTACCAGGACCCGCACGTCGACGACCGCCGTCTCGTGCTCCACCACGGCGACCTCACCGACGGCACCGGACTGGTGAACCTGGTGCGCGAGGTGCAGCCGGACGAGGTGTACCACCTCGCCGCGCAGAGCCACGTCAAGGTCAGTTTCGAGATGCCGGAGTACACCGGTGACACGACCGGGCTCGGCACCATGCGCCTGCTCGAGGCGATCCGGCTGTCGGGGATCGACACCCGGTTCTACCAGGCGTCGTCCAGTGAGCTGTACGGCTCCACGCCACCGCCGCAGAACGAGCAGACCCCGTTTCACCCGCGGTCGCCCTACTCAGTGGCGAAGTTGTACGGCTACTGGGCGGTGGTGAACTACCGCGAGGCCTACGGCATGCACGCGACCAACGGCATCCTGTTCAACCACGAGTCTCCGCGACGCGGCGAGACGTTCGTGACCCGCAAGATCACTCGTGCCGTAGCGCGTATCCAGGCCGGCTTGCAGCCCGACCTGTGGTTGGGCAACCTGGACTCGGTGCGCGACTGGGGCTATGCCAAGGAGTACGTCGAGGGCATGTGGCGGATGCTGCAAGCCGACACGTCTGACGATTACGTCCTCGCGACGGGACACGCCATGACGGTGCGTGACTTCTGCATCGCGGCCTTCTCCCGGGCCGGCCTCGACTGGGAGCAGTACGTCAAGTACGACGCTCGTTATGAGCGCCCGTCGGAGGTCGATGCGCTGATCGGTGATGCTGGCAAAGCGGAGCGGCAGCTCGGTTGGAGGGCGCAGACCTACGGCGACGCACTGGTGAACCTGATGGTGGATGCCGACGTCCTGGCGGTCGAAGACTCCTTGGCGGGCCGCTCGGTGCGCATCGACCGGTAGATCGGACGAGGGCAGGCTCAGAGCCGAGCGTCGACAGCCACGTGGTCGCGGAACCACTGGTACGTGCGCTCCACGCCCTGCTGCAGGGGAACGCTCGGCTCCCAGCCCAGCGCTCGCAGCCGGGAGACGTCGAGCAGCTTGCGGGGCGTCCCGTCCGGCTTGCTGGCGTCCCAGTCGAGCTCGCCGGCGTAGCCGACGACGCCGGCCACCAGCTCGGCCAGCTCCTTGATCGTCACGTCCTCGCCGACGCCGACATTGATGGTCTGTGGATCGTCGTAGTGCTCGAGCAGGTGCACGACCGCGGCCGCGAGGTCGTCGACGTGCAGGAACTCGCGACGGGGCGCTCCGGTGCCCCAGAGCGGGACGCGGGTCTCGCCGCGCTCCTTGGCCTCGTGCATCTTCCGGATCATGGCCGGCA
Source organism: Frankiales bacterium (assembly GCA_025464695.1). The sequence goes on from JAODNQ010000270.1 coordinate 15,893, forward strand.
TGACGTGGCTGCCCTGCAGGTCGAAGTTGTCGCCGGGACCGTAGAGGTTGGTGGGCATGGCGCTGATCCACGGCAAGCCGTACTGGCGGCGCACTGCTTGAACCTGCATGATCCCAGCGATCTTGGCAATGGCGTAGGCGTCGTTCGACGGCTCGAGCGCGCCGGTCAGCAAGCTGTCCTCGTGGATCGGCTGTGGCGCGAACTTGGGGTAGATGCAACTGCTGCCCAGGAAGAGCAGCCGCTCGACGCCTACCTCACGCGCGACATCCATGACGTTCACCTGGATGCGCAAGTTGTCGGAGAGGAAGTCTGCGGGGTACGTCGCGTTGGCCAATATCCCACCGACCTTCGCAGCGGCCAGCACCACATGCGAGGGCTTCGTCGTGCTCACGTAGCGACGGACAGCGTCTCGATCCCTCAGGTCCACCTCAGAGGAGGACCGACCCACAAGTCGCACCCCGACCCGTTCAAGCGCTCGCCACACCGCGCTACCGACGAGCCCGCGGTGTCCGGCGACGAGGACTGTGTCATCAGGCCCCAAAGGACAAGGAGGGATCACGCACCGATCGTAGGCTCAAGGCCACGTCGGGTTCCTCCAGCACAACTCGGCTAGCCTGCACCGCTCTGCACGCCACCGCTTCGACCGCACAATTGACTGGTTCTCGGAGAGGGGCTCGGAGATGAGGGGCGGACTCGAGCAGCTTCTCCCGAAGGACCTGCTCGGACGCTTGACCCTTCGACGCCTTGGAGCCTCCGTCTTCGCGATCGCGGGGTTGATAGCTGCGGCGCCGGGGGGACTGCTCCCGGGGATCTTCGGACTCGACAGTCAGCGGAGCTACGCCGTGGTGAACCGCAACCAGCTCTGTGAGCCCGTGCTTGCTTCGCCGGTGCTTGCCGTGCTGGCCGCGAGCACCTTGGCTGTTTCCGCTGTTCTGCTTCGGCTAGACCCGGTGCTCGCGCTCCCGCTCCTCGCTCACCAGACAGCAGAACGGGTCTTCAAGCAGGTCTTTGCAACGTCGACACAGGCCGCCTACCCCAGTGGACATGCTGCTACATGGGGCGCCATAGTGGTGGTGATGCTGGCTGTGGTTGCGCGACGGGCCCCGCGGTTCCGCGCTGCGGCCGCGCTCGTCGTAGGAATCCTGCTGCTGCACGGGGGCGCCTGTGTCGTCCGGGCCGGCGGCCACACGATCAGGGACGTGTTGGGGGCCTACTTGCTCGTAGCAGCGCTGACGTGCTTACTCGCACCTGCTGCCCCGGCTGCACACGCAGCCCGATGACAGCCGAGCCCGCTGTCACAAGAAGTCCGCGTCGCACGCGCAGCTCGATGTCAGCCGAGCTCGGGGTGTCGCGGAAGCTCCGTGGCGCTCAGATCGCGGGGACGGATGTCCGCACGCGCGTCCTCGTTCTGGGCATTCTCGCGAGCTTCTTGATCCCGGACGTGGTGCAGGTGCGTGGCCTGAAGAGCCTGGGGACGCCCACCCAATTCATGGGTTGTGTGGCCCTCTACTTCCTGGTGAGCGGGAGGGGCTCTACCGTTGCCGTCACTGACAGCAGGGCGACACCCACGACGAGGGCAACGCGTTTTGTCTCGATAGCTCTGTCGATCTTCGTCACATGGGCGGCGTGCTCTTGGGCGTCCGCCAGGCTCAGGCCTCTCACGCCTGTGGAGGCCAGTAGCAGCACTCGAATACTGCTGCTCCTGCTCGGGGATGTCGCCGTCGCGTATTTCGTCGTCGAGATCGCCCGACGTCGTCACGAGACCCTTCCTGGACGACAGGCCCTGCTGGCAGGGGCCTACTTCTCCGGTTTCGTAGCGCTGCTCCAGTTCTACACGTCCTTGAACATCGCTGACACCATCGGGTCGCTCCCCATCTTCAGCGCCGATTTCAGTGCAGCTGCTCTGCAGTATCGGACCGTGGTACGGACGGTGGGGACGGCTGGACACCCCATTGCTTACGCGACGCTGTGCGGTGCGGTCCTGCCACTTGCGCTCAATGCGTTCACGCACTCCACCGCACCCCGCAGGAAGGCAGTACACGCTGTCGGGTGCGTGCTGCTGGCGTTCGGCGCATTGACCGGCATCAGCAGGGCTGCCGTCATCGGACTCGTCGTGGCGCTTGTCGTGTACGGCGTGGGACTACGAGCCCTCGAGGTACGGCGTCTTCTCATGCGCCTGCTGGTCTTCCTGGCTCTGGTTCAGGTGTTGGCTCGCGGCGTGCTCAGTACGCTCAGGTACTTCTTCACACACACGTCCGCGGCCTCGGATGCCAGCGTGGCCGGGCGTACGGACGACTACGCGGCCACCGACCTCCTCGTCAGCCAGCACCCACTGGTCGGACTCGGTCTGGGGACATACCAGAAGGATCAGTACCGCATCCTTGACAATCAGTATCTCCAGACGTTGGTCGAAGGTGGCTACGTCGGCCTGGCGTGCTTGCTGCTGTTGGCGCTCGTGACGACGTGCGCCGGGATCTGGGCGATCGTCCGCGAGCCGGACGAAGCAGCCCGCGCCCAGAACGGGGCGGTGGTCGGCGGTATCGCAGCACTGTGGGTGGATGCGGTGTTCTTCGACATGTTCTCCTTCCGGCAGTCTGCATTCGTCTTGTTCCTCTACGTGGGCTGGTTGATCTCCATCACCAACGGATTCGGCAGGGACAAGCACCAAGAGAAGGACGCGGCACCGGGCCGCCAACTACAGAAGCGGCACTCGAGGTGAAGCGGTCCAACGTCGTGTTCGCCACTTCGCCTGGCGGGCACATGCATCATGCGCGCGCTCTGGTCGTGAACTTCAGGCCGGATGAAGTCACCTGGATCACGGAACAGAGCCCGTCGCTCGGTCATCTGGACGGGTTGGGTCAGCCGGTCCGGTTGCTGCCCGTGTACGACCGTCACCCGATCAAGGGCAAGTGGCTCAGGAACGTGCTGCTCAGCCTGAAGTACGCGCTGCAGCTGCGGCCGAAGCTCATCGTGACGACCGGCGCAGGCGTGGTTGCGCCGTTCTGCCTGTTCGCGACACTGCTCGGTGCGCGGCTCATCATCGTCGAGACGTCAGCGCAGGTTCGCCGAGCCAGTGTGGCTGGGCGGTGCCTGGCCCCCTTCGCGAAGGTCGTTCTCGTGCAGTGGCCGGGTTGCGCCGCAGCTCACGGCAGGAAGGCGGTCCTCTGCGTTCCCTTGGTGCTGCAGAACATCAACAGCCGGCTTCCCCGGGTCGTGACGGGGGGCACGTTCGTCGGTGTGGGGACGATGCACCTGCCGTTCAACAGGTTACTGCGGGTGGTCGAGGACGCTGCCAAGGCCCGAATCCTGCCGCGTCCGGTGATCGTCCAGTCCGGACCCGGCGACGTGGACCTGTCTACCGTCGACGAGGTGCACGAGTTCCTCCACCCGCAGGAGCTCGAGCGACTGGTAGGAGGCAGCGACGTCGTGATCTGCCACGCCGGGACCGGCATCATCGAGGTCGCCCTGGCGTGCGGCATCCGACCCATCCTGCTCCCCAGGAGTCGGGAGCACGGCGAGCACTACGACGACCACCAGCGCGAGATCGTGGCGACGCTGGCCTCGTACGGCTACTGCGTGGAGTTGGAGGGGCCGCTGGGGCCGGCTCACATCGACGCTGCCACGCAGTCCCTGAATCTCACCAACACCACGCTCCCGCAGCTCGCTGACGCCCTGCGGGACAGCGTGCGGAAGCTGGAGTTGGAAGGGCTGATGCAGTGACGGCCTGCAGCGTCGTCATCCCGGCGCACAACGAGGCGTCGTGCATCGAAGCGACTCTGCAGGCCCTCGCCGGCTCCGGCGCGTGGACTCTTGAGATCACGGTTGTCTGCAACGGCTGCACCGACGACACCGCCGCGCGCGCGCGAGCAGCCGGCGCGCAGGTCGTGGAGACCGAGCAAGCAGGCAAGACGCACGCACTCAACCTCGGCGACCAGGTGGCCACGCACTTCCCGCGGCTGTACCTCGATGCCGACATCCTGTTGACCCGCCCGGACGCGGAGGCGCTGCTGGCTGGCCTCGAGAGCAGGGGATGGCTCGCTGCCTCGCCTCGCCCGGCCTACGTCCTGAGCGGGGCTGCCTGGCTGGTGCGTGCGTTCTACGCAGCCGGTGAGCTCACCGACTACCGCAGAGAAGGGATGGCGGGAGCAGGCGTCGCTGCCGTGACAGCGCAGGGACGGGCCCGGTTCGGGGAGTGGCCCGACGTGATCGCGGACGACTCCTTCCTGCGCAGCCAGTTCTTGCCTGACGAGCGCGGCACCGTGTCGGAGTCCACCGCGCAGGTCCGGCCACCGTCGACCGTCCGGGGCCTGATCAGGGCTTCCACAAGGGTGCGGCGCGGGAACATGCAGCTCGCGCTGCTGCAGCGGGACGCGCACCCGGCGGAGGGCGTCGGCCGAGCACGTCAGTTCAACTACCTCCGCCGGGCTCTCGGGAGACCTCGGCTGTGGCCGGCTGTCACAGTCCGGGTCGTCCTGCTGCTGCTCATCCGCTTAAGGGCCGGCGCCACGGCTCCGGGCCGCGGCTCCAGCGCCTGGGGTACGGCGAGGTGACGCCCGTCGTCACGGTGTGCATCGTGAGCTACAACTGTCGAGAGCTTCTCCTGCGCTGTCTCGCCAGTCTGCGGACGACGACGGTCGCTGTCGAGACGATCGTCTTCGACAACGCGTCGGCGGACGGGTCCGCAGACGCGGTGACGTCCGCGTTCCCGGAAGCGACAGTGTTGCGCAGCCGCGAGAACCTGGGCTTCGCTGCCGGCTGCAACGGCGCGGCTGCCCGGGCTCGCGGCCAGTACGTGCTTCTGCTGAACCCGGACGCCGAGGTTGAAGTCGGCTGCCTCGAGGCGCTGGTCGCAGCCGCGGAAGCGCATCCGCGCGCGGGCCTCATCGGCGGTCGCATTCTCACCTCAACGGGGGAGACCGACCCCGAGTCGTGCTGGGGTCTGCCCAGTCTGTGGAGCGCCGCCTGCTTCGCGAGTGGGATGTCCTGGCTGCGACCGACCAGCAGCTTGTTCAACCCGGAGGCGCTCCCTGGCTTCGACAGGGCCCAGGACCGGGAAGTTCCCATGGTCAGCGGTTGCCTCATGTTCGTCCCTGTGGAGGCCTGGCGGGCACTCGGAGGCTTGGACGAGACGTTCTTCCTCTACGGCGAGGACGCCGACATCAACCGGCGCGCACATCTGCTCGGGTACCACCCCCGCATCGCCGCTCAGGCGCGTCTCACGCACGTCGGTTCGGCTTCCTCCTCCTCGACCGCCACCAAGATCGAGATGCTGTACCGCGGCAAGTGCACCTACTACCGTCGCGCTTACGGTCTCGCTCGAGGCTTCCTCGGCTGTCAGCTCCTGGTGGCGGGTGTGGGACTGCGGGGCGCCCTGCTCAGGCGCAAGCAGGGGGAGGGCGAACTGGGACGGGCCTATGCGACAGCGTTCCGCGAGCGCTCGACCTGGTCACGCGGCTGGCCCACGTGATCCGACGCGGGCTCCAGTGTGGTTCGGTCGGGAGCTGTGGGAGGCCGGTCAGCGCCGGATCGCCCGCCACGCCCTTGCAACTACACTGAGCAACCCCGCGCAACTGAGGAGCCGAGATACGTGGATCTGCGCGACTACTCGAGGATCTTTCGCAAGCGGTTTCGGGCGATTGTGGCGTTCATGCTGCTGGGCATGCTCCTGGGGGTCTGCTACGTCTTCCTGACGCCGAAGGTCTACAGCGCTCAGGCGGAGCTCTTCGTCAGTCTCTCGGAGAGTGGTGGCGGAGACTCCATCGCGGGTCTGAACACCGCCAACCAGTTCGCGACGCAGAGAGTGCAGTCTTACGCGAAGATCATCAACAGCCCGGCTGTGACGAGGGACGTGGTCGCCAGTACCAACGCCCCGATCAGCTATTTGCAGTTGGCGAAGCGGGTCACGGCTGCGCCGCCGCCTGGAACCGTGCTGATCGACGTCTCGGTCGTGGACCGTGATCCCGCCCGCGCGCAGCAGTACGCGAACGCGGTCGCCCTCCGCTTCACCAAGGTGGTCGCTGAGCTCGAGCGGGTCGGTGTCAACGACGCCGCGCCGGTCAAGGTGTCGGTGGTGCGTCAAGCAGAGTTGCCGGGGGCGCCGATCGCTCCGCGACCGAAAGTGGCCGTCGCGCTCGGCCTGCTCCTCGGGCTGGCTGTGGGAGTCGCCTTCAGCGTGCTGCGGGAGGTCCTTGACACGACTCTGAAGACGCCGAACGACGTCACGCAGTTCTTGGGGCTGCCCACCCTCGGCGCCATCGCGTTCGACCCCGACGCCCCGAAACGGCCGCTCGTCGTCCTGGACAACCCGCAGAGCATCCGCGCAGAGTCGTTCCGGCAACTGCGCACGAACCTGCAGTTCGTGAACGTCGACGAGGGGCCCAAGAGCCTCGTGGTCACGAGTTCGGTCCCCGGTGAGGGCAAGACGACGACCACCTGCAACCTGGCGATCGCCTTGGCGCAGACGGGCCTCCAGGTGATCCTGGTGGAGGGCGACCTGCGACGCCCCCGAGTGGCCGACTACATGGGCCTGGAGTCGGCGGTCGGTCTCACGGACGTCCTGATCGGTCGGGCGGACCTGGAGGACGTGCTCCAGCCCTGGGGGGAGTCGGGGACCTTGAAGGTGCTCGCCAGCGGTCCCATCCCGCCCAATCCCAGCGAGCTGTTGGGGAGCAAGCACATGGCGGAGGTGATGCGCAGCCTGGAGGGTCAGGCGGACCTCGTGGTGGTCGACGCGCCGCCGCTGCTGCCGGTGACGGACGCAGCGGTCCTTGCCACCGAGACGAGCGGGGTCGTCCTCCTCGTCCGGTGCCAGCGGACGCGACGCGAGCAGGCGGCCAGAGCGTTGGAGGCCCTGGAGGCGGTGGGCGCGACGGTCTACGGGGCAGTCCTGAACATGGTCCCGACCCGGGGCCCGGACGCCTACACCTACGGGTACGGCTACGGATACGGGTACGGGTACACACCACGGCCGGGTGGCCGCGCCACACTCTCAACGCAAGATGTGAACGACGCTGGCGCGGCTCGGACCTCGGCAAGGCAGGCGGAGGTCGTGGCTGCCGGCGTCGGCACAACTGCTGCCGCGCCCAGCTCGAGCGAGAACCTCTAACCGGCCGTCCTCACCGCGGGGCGCCTGCCGGCGCGCTCTGATCGCGAAGCTCGAAGACGAAAGGGCCGTGAGCAATGGTGTTCGCCGTGGGCGTCTGCATCGGGAACGAACGCAAGTACTCCGAGGTGGCGGCGCTCGGGCTGAAGGAGCACGCGGAGCGAGACACCGTCGTCCTGGAGCGGCGTGAGCAGCCGTCCATCTTCGCCGCGTACAACAGCCTGTTGCAGGAGGCCCAGACGATCCCCGACCTCGAGGGGCTCGTCCTGCTGCACGAGGACGTGTTGGTACGAGACCGGGATTGGCTCAACAAGCTCAGGGCCGCCTTCACCGATCCTGAGGTCGGTGTCGTCGGTGTGTACGGGTGCCGGCGACCGGAGTCGCTCGCCTGGCACACGCAGGCGAGCGCACGGGGCTACGTCGAAGAGACGCGGTTCGTGATCGACAAGGGCCGGTCGCGCGAGGACGTCGACGTCCTCGATGGGCTGTTCCTTGCGCTCTCCCCGCGAGTGGTGCGCGACCTCACCTTCGACGAGCACCGGTTCCAGGGGTGGCACGGCTACGACGCCGACATCTGCTTGCAGGCTCGCGCGCTCGGGCTCCGCGCCATGACCGAGTTCGTGGACCTCCTCCACGACGCGAAGGGTGGTTACGGTGACCGAGTGCAGTTCTTGCGCACCGACCTGCTCTTCAGGCAGAAGTGGCGGGGAAGCCCCTTCGTCTCCCCGCACATGAAGTCCTGGGACACCTCGACGCTCGGCCGAACGATCGCGCTGGGCTCCATTCCCGTGAGGGCCGCGGCGGCCGAGAAGGCGGACCTGTGGGGGCCGCGCTTGCGCCGTCGGGCCCGCGCACTCAAGGAGAGGGTCAAGCGTTGAAGCCCAGCACAGAGCCAGCAACTCACGCGCTCTACGGTCACGAGGAGCGCTTGGAGCTCGTAGCGCTGCTGCCTCAGCGCAAGTTGTGCCTGTTGGACGTCGGTTGCGGCAACGGAGGCTTCGGGCAGGCCCTCCGCCGTCTGCGACCGGATGTCGAGGCACACGCCATCGAGCCGAGCCCGACGTCTGCGCAGGCTGCCAAGCCTCACTACACGTCTGTGACCGCCGGGAGCTGGCCGGAAGCTGCGGGCGGGCAGCACTACGACGTCATCGCGTTCAACGATGTCCTCGAACACCTCGTGGACCCGTGGGAGACCTTGCGGGAAGCGTCCAGACTGCTGACGGACAACGGTCGCCTGCTTGCGAGCATCCCCAACATCCGGTACGCGCCCGTACTCTGGGACCTCGTGGTGCGCGGCCGGTGGGACTACGTCGAGACCGGGACCCTCGATCGGACCCACTTGCGGTTCTTCACGAGAAGTTCGATATCAAGGGCCTTTGCGGAGGCGGGCTACGACGTCTTGGTCCTGCAGGCGGTGCACCCGGCGGAGGGTCGCAAGTGGCGGTGGCTCCGCTTTGCCCCGCGCTCCTGGCAGGACTTCCGCTTCCTGCAGTTCGTGGTCCTGGCCGCGCCCGCGGCCGCAGCCGGCGCTTGAGCTGACCGAGCCCGAGCGCAACGGCAGTCAGTTCGGCCTCGGGGCAGTGCGATCAGCGGGCTCGTGCTCAGCCGTCCGGGTCGCCGAGGCGCACAACCGGGGCCGTCCCCGAGCCGCCCTGGCTTCGCGTCACCCCGTAGGTCGGCCCCGCACCTGGCCGCTGGCCTGGGGCGCCGAGTGCATCGCGCAGACGTGGAGCACGCCCTGAGCCGGGTGGACTTAGCGGGGTGAGACCCCAACACCAACCTGCTTCGTGACAGCCGCGATAGCCTCGGCCCCGGCTGTTGCCAGGGTGACCTGGGCGCGCTGAGTTCGGTAGGCGGAGCAGGTCCGCGCGCAAACGGTACAGAGGAGCAAAACGTCGTGGAGGCAGCGTCGCAGATGGAGTCGCCCTTGAAGTACGACTTCGAGCGGGCCGAGATCATCCCCTTCATCCCCGTCGAGGCGCGCAGCCTCCTCGACGTGGGTTGCGGTTCCGGCGCGTTCGGGCGAACGGTCCGTCGCGACAGGTCGATGCCGTTGCTGTGGGCGGTCGAACCTGACCCGGCGAGCGCGGCCACCGCGGCGCAACACTTCGATCGGGTGCTGACCGGACTCTTCCCCGACGCGCTCGACGGGGTCGACGCGCCCCTCTTCGACGTGGTGTGTTTCAACGACGTCCTCGAACACATGGTGGAACCGGCGGAGGCGCTGTCTGCGGCACGCCAGCGTCTGGCTCCAGGCGGCGTCTTGATCGCCAGCATCCCCAACATTCGACACATCTCTGTCCTGCGCGGCTTGGTCCTTGGCGGTGACTTCGAGTACGTCGAGCGGGGCATTCTGGACCGGACGCACCTGCGCTTCTACACGCGCCGCTCGATGCAGAGGTTGTTCGCGGAGAACGGCTTCACGGTACGGATGACGACGGGCATCGGCATCCGCCGTCTTTATCGAGCCGTGAGCCGGCTCTCCGTCGGCACCCTGGACGAGTTCCTGTACACGCAGTACCTGCTCGTCGCCACGCCCACGGCTTGAGCAGTGCGAGGGCTCCGGGCCGCGAGGGCCCGAGTTGTGGGCGCGGAATCTGTGGTGGACTTCGATCGACTCCGCAGGTTCCGTTGCACCCCCGGACGGCGAATGGGACCAGCCGGATTGCGCTACCTCGCCGGGCAGCAGCTGGCGCCAGCCGCCGAGTTCACGGTCTCGATGCCAACACCAGTGCCGCTGACGACACCCCGCGCGCATCAAGCCCGGCGGGGATGCAACTATGAACCATGGGACCAGGCGGCTCAAGTGTGTGCATGAGACGGACTCCGCGGTGCTGACCACGCTGGTGCAGGTCGCCCGGTCGCCCAGTCGGATGCGGAACGGGCTGAACAAGCGGGTGGCGCGCCTCTTGCTGACCAGAACGCTGAAGCCCGCGGACACGTCCCACCTGGGGCTTGTACCTGTGGGTACCGGTGAGGGGCAGTGGTTGGTCCCGCTGAAGGTCCTGCCGCCCGAGGCCATCGCGTACTGCGTAGGCGTGGGGGTGGACGCGTCCCTCGACGTGGCACTGGCACAGGAGCACGGGTGCCGCGTCATGTCCTTCGACCCGACACCGCAGGCAGTCAGCTACATGGCTGAGCTTGCCTACGACCGGGACCGTCTCACTTTTGAGGCTATCGGGATCTGGAACGAGGACGCGGAGCTGCGCCTGTACGAGCCCAACCAGCACGGGGTGAACTTCAGCGTCCACGACGTCCACGACACCGGCCGCTTCGTCGAGACGCGGAGCAAGCGTCTGCGGACGGTCATGGACGAGCAAGGCCACGACCGCATCGACCTGCTGAAGCTGGACGTGGAAGGCGCGTGGGAGCCCATCCTCGACGACATGCTCGCTTCTGGTGTCCGACCGCGGGCGCTCTGCGTCGAGTTCGACTCGCCGACGACGTACCGGAGAGTGGCGGCGATGGTGCGCCGCCTGGACACCGCAGGCCTCCGACTCGTCCACTTCGCCCGCGAGGACTACGTATTCGTTGACAAGGACGCCTTGCAGGCTGCAGCCCGCGGGTGAGCACAACGAGGCTCGCGGGCCCCTAGGCCGGCTCGCCCAGCGGGTCAGGCGGTTTGGATCGTCGCGACGTGCAGGGCTTGCCGGTCGCTGACCGACAGCACGACCTCGCAGTTGCGGCAGCGGGCGACGCGGTACGGCTCCCGGTGCGGCCGCAGTAGAGGTCCCCAGCGCCTGAGTTCTTGCACCTGCTTGACGGACAAGCTCGCGTCTGCTCCGCAGCGAGGACACGGCGCAGCCAGCATGCCGAGCGCGGTGGTACGGCGAAGGGGCACAGCGCAGCATGGCGCACGTACAGCCCTTGCGCAGGGCTTCTAGTACAGGCTCCCAGCCGCTGTCGCCGGACCGCCCGCTCATGGCGGGCACGGGCGGTGCGCCGGTCATGTGCCCGTCACGTGGCAGGGGCACACTTGCCGTGTTCCTTGCCGGCGCACTGGAAGACCGAGGGGATGCTGATGAGACAGCGGTGTGAATCGCCAGCGGTCCTGGCCCTGAGCAGCGCCTGTGGCCGGTTCAGGCCGCACCGCGTGCGGCAGTCGTCGGAGACCCGTTGGCGGCACCTCGGCCGGCGGCCCAGGACGGCGTGGTTGACGAGGACGTGTGAGGTGTGCGGGTTCTCCGTTCGTGAAGATGGCGACTCGACGAGCCGTGGCCAAGTCGACTGATGCCCCCCCTTCCGCTGGTCCTTCCCGGACGCACCGCCCCAATCCCGAGGAGCACCGCCTTCGCTCGCCGGATGTTGGCCGGCTACGTGCTCCTGCCACTGGTGCTGACCCTGACGAGTACGCCCTTGAGCGCTGGGCTGAACGGTTTCTACCGCCTGGCGCGGCCGGTCGTAGCGGCGCTGACCCTGGGCCAAGTCGCACTCGCCCCGCACGAGGCGGAAGCGCTCGCAAACGTCCTGCTGTTCATGCCGCTCGGCGCGTTGCTGCCCCTCGCGGTGCCGCGGACGCCGCTTCCGGTCTTGCTCGGTGGACTCGCAGCTCTGAGCCTCGCGCTGGAGGTCGCACAGGACGCGCTCCTGGCCTCACGGTCACCAAGCCTGCGGGACGTCTTGAACAATGTCGGCGGGGCCGCGATCGCCATGGTTCTGCAGGGCCAGCAGCCACGAGCTCGCGCCCGCGGCTCCTCGCGTGACGCAGCGGCCCCGCCCGGAGGCTGACCGGGGGGTGAAAGGCCCATGCCACTGACCCAACAGGCGCAGGGGGGCAGCACGGCCAAGCACTCCGCGGCCGCTGGCGGGGGCCCCGGGTCTGTTGCCCTTACGCTTGCTCGTCTGGTCCAGCAGCGACCTGCAAGGCCGGAGGGTGGTTCCGCGTGCAAGGGCAGCTGCCAGTCGAGACGACTCCTGCGGAGCGCGTCAACCATGAGGTCCGGTCGGCGTCGTGCCGTCGCCGACCAGCAACGAGCGGGAGGTCGGGGATCGGCAGCCGCCGGCTGAACACGGACAGCCGTGACACGACGCCTCTGGGCACTCGAGGGGCCGGTCGGCGAGGGTGACCAGTCCCCTGCTGACGAGGATCACCTGGAACGCTGTCGGGCTGGGGGCGCCCGCGGTGGGTCAACTGATCCTCGCGCCGGCGATCATCCACCGGATCGGCCTCGCCGCCTTCGGCGTCTACTCACTCCTGTTGATCATCATCAGCATCCTGGTGAGCCTCGATGGTGGCGTGGGGGCCTCCCTCATCCGCTTCTTCTCGCGAGCGTTGCACTCCCCGGACGCCCGGCGCGCGAGCGACGTCACAGCACTCGCCTCTACCGCGCTCCTGTTCTTCGTCGGACTGGGTGGCGTCCTGGGCCTGGCGGGCTGGTTGATGGGCGACCTCACGCACCGCCTGCTCCACCTGAAGGACGCGATGGTCGCCACGGAGGACACAGGCCAGGTCGTCTGGCTCCTGGCCGTGGCGCTGACACTGGCACTCGTGGGCACCGTCCCCAACGCTCTTCTGCAGGCCAACAACGACTACCTCTCCATAGCGCTCGCGGCCGTCGCTGCACAGGCGGCGTACCTCGCCAGCGCCTTGCTGGTCGGGCTCGATCGGGGAGTGCTGGGGCTCCTGCACAGCCTGCTCCTGCTATATGCCACGCGCCTGCTCCTGTCCACCATCCGCGCCGTCACGACCGTCCCCTTGTCCGCACCACGGCTCATGTCCTTGAGCGAGGTCGGGGAGGTGGTGAGCTTCGCCGGCCGCACCCAGCTCTCGATGGCCGCGGGTCTGATCAACAGTCAGACCGACGCGCTCGTCATCGCCGCGTTCCTCCCCAGCAGCGCGCTGGGGCTCTACAGCGTGGCCGCGAACTTCGCCCAGCTCCTGCGACAGGTTCCCAGTTTCGCGCTGGGACCCCTCTACGCCCAACTCAACTCGGTAGCGTTCCAGGAGGGACGCGATGCCGTTCTCGCGCGGGCGATGCGCCTCCAGCGGCTGTGGGGAGATCTGGTCACAGGTTGGACGCTCAACGGTGCCATCGCCGCGGCGATCGGCGTCGTCGCCTGGCTGGGCACGGACTACACGCGTGCGTCCGTCGTCGTGGTCTGCCTGGCACTGGGGAACGGCGTCAACCTGCTCACCGGCGTCCTCAGCACGCTCGCCAGGACCCTCAACAAGCCCGGTCAGGAAGCGCGTTATGGGCTGCTCGCGACGTTGGCGAACGCCGTCGTCACTCTCGCTCTGGTCCAGCCGCTCGGGCTGGTGGGCGTCGTCCTTGGAACGGCGCTGTCGCCCGTCCTGGCCGCCGGCTACTTTCTGTCGTCCATGCGCCGAGCCACCGGCGAGCGGCTGCCTGGGCTGACGAGTGGCATCCCGTTGGTGCGGACAGCCCTGAGTCTAGCCCTCACGGCGGCGGGGTGCTCCGCCATGTACGTGGTGAGCGACATCCTGACGGGCACGGGCCTGGCCGCCCTTGTGCTCGTGGGGGCCGGCGCGACGCCAGGGATGCTCCTCTACTACCGGGCGCAGCTCCGCCTGGCCGGCGAGACGCTAGGGGTGTCTCGGCTCTCGCTGCGCAAGGTCGGTTGACGGCTCAAGGTGGTCCCAGGCCCTGAGCCCTGCCCAGGCCGTGGCGCGGCGTGCGCGCGCGTGCCCGACCAGAAGCCGTCGGCCTAGCGCTGAGAGCCGGTCAGGCTCTCCCTCAGGCGTCGAAGGCTCTCGGAGGGTTGGAGGAACTTCCTCGCATGTGCCGCAGCCGCGGCCGACGCCTCCCTCGCCAGCTCCGGCTCGCGCAGGAGTGCCAGGGTTCCGTGCAGCAAGGCGCTGGCGTCCTCAGGCTCGACCACGCAGCCGGCGCCCGACCGCATCACTTCGCTCGCTGTGCCACCGCCTCGCGGTACAGCAGCCACCACCGGCCGGCCAGCCCGGAAGTAGCTCGTCAACTTGCTCGGCAGGCTCATGTCCACCGCGCTGGCGCGCTCGTTCACCAGCAGCACGTCCGCGGCCGCCAGGACGTCGGTGAACTCCCCGTCCGCCGCCGGCGGGAGGAACTGCAGGGTGGGAACATCGCGCCCAAGCTCCTGCAGTGCGAACCTCTGACTCCCGTCGCCCATCAGCACGAAACGCACGTGCGGCGCGTCCACGGCGGCGACCCGCGCCGCCTGGACGACGTTCTCCAGCCCCTGTTTGAGGCCCATGTTCCCGCTGTGCAGTGCGATCAGCTGGTCCTCGCCCCAGCCCAGCCGCCGCCGCGTCTCCGCGCGGTCCGCCGTCGGGGCCTGCACATGACTCCAGTTCCGTACCACCGCCACGGCATCCGGACTGCAACCGACGCCCTCCGCGTAGCCGCGGAAAGCCTCGTTGAGGACGAGCACCTGGTCCGCGCGGCGAAGGACACGACCCTCGAGCCACGTCGTCGCCCTCGTGATGCTGCCGCCACCCGCGATCCCGCTCTGCGCCGTCGCCGGTCCCATCAGGTCTTGGACCCACACCACGAGTCGGGCCCCGGTACGGCGAGCGATGGCGGCTGCCGCAGCGCTGCCGAACAGGCTCGGCACGACCGCGAGCACGACGTCGGGGCGGAACGGCAACCGCTGCGCCAGCACGTGCACGCCGAAGGTCAGCTCGTACAGGCCGCGGGTCAGCGCCGTCTGCTGGGCGGGCACCACGTGGCGGAGCCGACGCACCCGGACGCCTTCGCGGACCTCATCCACACGCAGCCGCCGCCGGTACGCCTCCGGCGTAGACCAGTGCGGGTAGTGCGGCACGCCGGCCAAGACGAACACCTCGGCGCCCTGCTCGCGCAGGTGCTCGCAGGCTTGAGTCGTGTAGGGCGCGATCCCCGTGTGCTCGGGGGCGTAGTTGATGCCGACCACGAGGACCTTCAAGCCTTGCAGTTCGCGGGGGTTGTCCACGGCGGCAGCCTAGGTGCGACAGACTGACCACTGGCCCTGCAGGACGCGGGGGCCGGAAGGGTGACCGCGGGCTCTCGTGCCTGCGGACGAGTTCCGGCTACGGCAGCCCTGCTGGCCGCCGACAGAGGGTAGGCAGAGCAGGCGCCGGCCGACGTGCCGTCCATGAGGCAGGGAGCGTGCGTGACTGCGGCAGCGGCGTCCGGCCCGTCACGACGCCGCAGCGATCCCGCGCCCACCCGAGACGCTTCAGCAGCCGCGTGGCTGCTGAAGTACCGTCGGCTGCTCATCGCCCTCGACGTCCTCGCAGTGCTCCTCGCCGGGCTAGCAGCCGTGCTCATCCGTTTCGGCAGCACGGGGGAGCAGCTGCGCGGCTACTCCTACGTCACCGTCGGCGTGGTCATCGGCGCGGCGTGGATCCTCCTTCTGGGCCTGAGCCGCTGCTACGAACCCCGTTTCCTCGGCGTCGGACCCGAGGAGGCCAGGCGCGTCACGAACGCCTCCCTCCGCCTGGTCGCCGGCGTTGCCCTGCTCGGCTACTCCACGCAGCTCGACCTCGCCCGCGGCTTCGTCGCGGTCATGCTGCCGCTCGGCACCGTGCTGCTCCTGCTAGGGCGCTACGGCGCTCGCCTGGTCCTGCACCGCCTGCGGCGCTCGGGCCGGTGCGTCCACCGCGTGATCCTGCTCGGGACGGCTCCTCACGTCCGGGAGCTGGCCGAGCAGCTGGCCCGCGACCCCTCCAGCGGCCTCCGGGTCGTCGGTGCCTGCGTGCCCGGGGGCGGCACGTCGGTCGCCCTGAGCGACGGGCAGCAGGTGCGGGTGGTGGGGCACTTCACCGACGTCGTCGACGCGCTTCGGCGCACGGCGGCCGACACCCTGGCCGTTGCACACTCGCCCGGCCTGCAGGGTGAGCCCCTGCGCCGGCTCGCCTACCAGCTGGAGGGGACCGGGATCGACCTGCTCGTCGCGCCGGCCCTGACCAGCGTCGGCGGCAGCCGCATCAGCATCCGGCCGGCTGCGGGCCTGCCGCTGCTCCACCTCGATGAGCCGGAGCTGGGCGGCGTCCGGCAGCTGGTCAAGGGGGTGCTGGACCGGACCGCGTCGCTGCTGGCCCTGGTCGTGCTCAGCCCGCTCCTGCTCGCCGTCGCCGTCGCCGTGAGGTCGACCAGTCCTGGGCCTGTCGTCTTCAAGCAGGAGCGGGTGGGACGGGGCGGCAAGACGTTCTGCCTGTGGAAGTTCCGCTCGATGGTCCAGGACGCCGAGGCCCGTCGCGATGGGCTGGCTGGTGCGAACGAGCACGACGGTGTGCTCTTCAAGATCCGCGAGGACCCGCGCGTGACCCGCGTCGGTCGCTTCCTGCGCCGCACCTCCATCGACGAGCTGCCGCAGCTGGTCAACGTGCTCCGAGGCGAGATGAGCCTGGTCGGTCCGCGCCCCCCGTTGCCCGCGGAGGTCGCGCGCTACGAGGCGCTCGCCCGCCGTCGGCTGCTGGTCAAGCCCGGCGTCACTGGGCTGTGGCAGGTGAGCGGGCGCAGCAACCTGACGTGGGAGGACACCGTGCGGCTCGACCTGCAGTACGTCGAGAACTGGTCCCTCGGGCTGGACGTCAGCATCTTGCTACGCACCCTCAGCGCCGTCATGCGAGGCGATGGCGCGTACTAGGGCGTGTCGCTCGTGTCGGGTCTGACTGGATGCTGCGCAGTGACGCGGAACTCGTGCTCAACAACGACGTGTGGTCGCGGCGAGCCGTTCCCCTACCGCCTGTTTTGGGCGCGGTGGGCGGCGCAGCCGGGCCCACCTCCCTTGGTCGAGGGCATCCTGTTGCGCAACCGCGGGCAGCGCGTGGCGTCAGCGGGGCTGGCGGCGGGAGGGCAGCGGCACCACCATCGTTCGAAGCCCGTGACAACAAGGAAGCCAACGTCGGCGAGCGGCGTGCAACCCGCCTGACAACGCCACCCGCTACGACAAGCGAGTCTCACCCGACGGGCGGCGCGTCCTGGCGTCGATCCGGTTCTGCATATGAGTATCCCGGTGACTCCGAGACACGCTCTAGCCCGACAGGACGACGCGCCCCCCGCCCCGACCGTGAGGTCCCGGGGTTGGCGCTGGCGACAACTGGTCAGCCCGCCCCGGGCTTGTTGCGCTCGTCGGTGGCCATGAAGCTGACGCAGTCGCCCTGCGTCTTGAAGGCCCCGAACTGTCGCCAAGCGCTCATCTTGCAGTCCTCGACGCCGGCCTGCCGGACGACGATCCTGAACTGTCCGGAATTGTCGCTGGTGGGGCTGTCGATGAAGCGGTACTGCAACTGGACGTGGTTCCCTGCGCCGGTGACCAGGTAGTTGTAGGTGTGACTGGCGAGCGGCTGCGTGTACGGGCCGCCCGCTGGCTCGAGGTGCTGGAAGCCGCTGCCATCGCCTGTGTCGATGACGAACCGCGGGTTGTGCCGCGGAAGCTGGCGAGTGCAGCCCGTGAACCGGTCGCCCTCGGCGAAGGCAGTCTCGGCGTCCACTCCGCTCCATCCGCCTTGCGGCTTCGCGGGACTGGGGTAATTGATGCTGACGCTCACGCCGGTTCCGCAGATTGCCGGGCCGACGCCCTGGGCGACGGTGCCGCTGACGGTCAAGAAGTGGTACGTGCCTTGAGGCAGCAGTGTGGTGGTGACGGTCGGCTGCTGGTTGTCGGCCTTGTAGGTGTCCAGCATCAGCGTCTCCGACACTGGGCTCGTTGAGGCGTGCGCGGTGTCGATCAGCGCTGCTGAGGCGACGGCAGCGGCTGCCAAGGATGCAAGAAGTCGTCGGTTCATGGTGTCCCCCCGGACGTTGGATGCCGTCAGCATGTCGGGCGACGGTATCCAGCCGTAGACCCCGATCTGCCCGGTAGGGGATAGGTCTTTCTGGCGCCCAGGCTAGTCATTCCGTATGTCCGCCCACACCGTCACGCGCGGGGCCGGCAGCTGCAGCGGAGGCGTTCATGTCATTGTCATGTGCTAGGTGCACGCTGTCGTCGGGCCCCTGACCGGGGGCCGAGGACCGGGGGGTCCAGTGAGACGTCGACGTGTGCTGCCATCGGTCGTTGGGACCTGCGGGACCTGCAGCCAGCCAGGCCAGTTGTCGTTGTACGAGTCGTGGGAGACACGCTGGCGCGGCTACGGCCGCGTACCGGGAACATCCCGGCTCATGAAGACCTGCGGGGCCTGCGGCTTCTCCGCCCGCGGCTAGAGCGTGTCCGACATGTCGGGCTCACCTGAGGCCGACGGTGCGCGGCTTGCGCAAGCGCGCGGTGGTCAGCGACGGCACGTGCAGTCGTAGCGAGCCGCTCCTTGGGCACGGGAAGGTGATGCCCGCCCTGCCCGAGATGCTCGCGGCGCTGCGCGTCCCGCGCTTCCGTGAACGGCGGCGGAGCATGCCCGACAAGTTGCGGAGCGACTGGGCGTGTTCCGCACGAGGCACCGGGCCTTGCTCCGGGCCCGGCACGTCGTCGCCGTCATCCCGCAGCCGCGTGACCAGATCAGCAAGCCAGGAACCGAGGCAGGAGGGCGGCCTACCACCTCGGTCGACGCACGGGACGACGAGCAGCGCAACGTCGAGGGAGCGACCGACCGGCTCTTGACTGTGCGTGGCACCGCCACCACGTGTGGCAAGCACACCCCTGACCTACCGCCGCGGCCTCGTTGGCCCCATCGGACCAGACACCTCAGGCGTGGCGGCGCCCAGGGCGCACACGGACCTGCGGTGTGGCCACCTCTGTCAGCCGCTCGTGTAGATCCGCGTCGGGCTTCAGCGCCGTCGCTCCGCACGAGGGGCAGCGGTTCACTGGCCGTGGGTCGGCCCAACCGTTCTTCAGGCCGGCGTGCCTCGCCAGTCGCCGGACCTTCACCCCCGCCGCCGAGACATGCTGGTCCCCCGGCGTCCACCGTCGACCGCAGCCCGTGCAGCGCACCCGCTCCGTCATGCCCCACCCCCTGAGAAGCAGGAGAGCGCCCCGGGACCGCGATGTCAACGTGCGGGAGAACTCGTTCAGGCCCTGTTCACGGGCGGCCCGAGGCAGACGGTCAGGGACGAGTCTCCGCCTGCTGCCGTAGGTCGTGGTCGACCATGCGCTGCACCAGCGCCGGGAAGCCCAGCTGTGGCTTCCACCCCAGCACGTCGCGGGCCTTGCTGGCGTCGCCCATCAGCAGGTCGACCTCCGCCGGCCGCAGGAAGCGGGAGTCCTGCACCACCCGCTCGTGCCAGTCGTCGATCCCGACGTGGGCGAACGCCTCGGCCAGCAGCTCCCGCACGGTGTGCGTCTCGCCGGTCGCGATCACGTAGTCGTCCGCGACGTCGTGCTGGAGCGTCCGCCACATCGCGTCGACGTAGTCGCCGGCGAAGCCCCAGTCGCGTCGGACGTCGAGGTTGCCCAGGACCAAGACGTCCTGCAGCCCCAGCGCGATGCGTGCCACACCTCGTGTGATCTTCCGGGTGACGAACTCCGCCGGCCGCCGCTCGCTCTCGTGGTTGAACAGGATCCCGCAGCAGGCGAACAGCCCGTACGACTCGCGGTAGTTCACCGTCATGTGGTGCGCGAACGCCTTCGCGACGCCGTAGGGCGAGCGCGGGTACAGCGGGGTCGTCTCCGTCTGCGGGGTCTCCCGGACCTTGCCGAAGATCTCGGAGCTCGAGGCCTGGAAGAACCGGACGCTCGGGTCGGAGGCCCGCACGGCCTCGAGCAGCCGCACCACGCCGGTGGCGGTGATGTCGCTGGCGAGCTCGGCCTGCTCCCAGGACCTGCTGACGCTGGTGAAGGCCGCGAGGTTGTAGACCTCGGCGGGCTGCGCGGCGTCGAGAGCGGCGCGCAGCGAGCGGCCGTCGGCGAGGTCCCCCTCGAGCACGACGGCCTCCGGGACGATACGGCGCACCTCCTCCGCACCGGCGTCGTTGCCGGGCTGGACGGTTCCGAAGACGGTGTAGCCCTTGGCGCTCAGCAGCTCGGCGAGGTACAGCCCGTCCTGGCCGTTGATCCCGGTGACGAGCGCGCGCACGGGAGAGACCCTGTCATGCCGTGGGCCATCAGCGCCCGACGCGCGCGGGACGCCTGCGGGGCTGCAGCGCCGCGGTCGTGACCATGTTGGAGCGCTCGTCGCTCAGCTGGTGCATCGTGACGCCGTAGTGCTCGGCCAGGGACTGCAGGTGCTCCTCGCTGCGGGTGCGGTCGGGCGTCCTGCGAAGCAGGTCCTCGTTCTGCCACGCGATGTCGTGCGCCAGCAGGACGTGTAGCGCTGTCACAGCGCGGGTCCCCGGAGGGCCGAGGACGATCTCGGCTGCGCGCAGGTACACGGCGTGGGAGTCGGTGCGGCGGCGAGGGAGGGGGAAGAGCACGCGGTCGATCCGATCAGGGGAAGGCGTTGTCCGCTCTACCTTCGTCTTCGAACCACAGCGGGCTGAAGGGGTTGCGGGGCAAGTCGCCCTGATGGGCAGCCGGCCTAGCCTGTCCGGACCGGGTCCGGCTGACGCCCCCGTAGCCTGAAGTGGTGATCAGACGACGACTCGGTGACATCGCGCTGGCTCTGCTGGCCGTCTTCACCATCACCCTGGCCGCCTACGTGTTGGTCCGCGACCCGTCGCCTCCCAGCAGCGCAGCGCTTCCGACGCCGGTCGCCTCGGCGGCCTTGCCCTCCACAGCACCCAGCAGCTCCGCGACGCCCAGCCGTGCTGCGACAGCCAGCGGCTCCCCGGTCCCCAGCAGCTCCGCGGCGCCCAGCCCCACTGCTGCTGCCGTGTCCGTTCCCGCCCTGTTGCTCGCCGCGGCAGGGGCACAGGCCGGCCCCGCGACCGCCGCCGCCACCCTGCTGTCCTGGCAGCTGGGCACGACGCTGCCGGTCCCGCCGGAGACCGCTGCGCTGAAGCTCGCTCTGGTTGACAAGCAGCTCGTGGTGGTGCAGGCGGCGGACGACGGCTCCGCGTCTCCCGCCGTGGCCGCTGTCCGGGCCGTCCGTGCGGCGGCACCCGTCGTCCGCGTCCTCGTCGTCGGCCCGCTCGGCCTGGACGGGAAGCAGCACACCGTGCAACGCGACGCTCTCCGGGCCGTCGCCGTGCAGACCAAGGCCGACTTCATCGACCCGGTGGGATCGGCCTGGGCGTCCCGCCTCGCCTCCCCGTCCTCCGACGGCGGGCTCGCGCCCGCTGACCAGCAGCTCCTCGGGCAGCTGCTGGCCAACGCTAGCCAGGGCGCGGCGAAGGCTCGTGCCGAGGCCGCAGGCATCCCCGCGAGTTAGCAACGGCGCCTCGCCGAGGTCGCATACGCGGGGGTTGGCGTGCATCGGGTCCTGCTCCGCCTACCGTGGACGGATGGACAACGAGCTGGACCAGGCCCTGAACGACCCTACGTCGCCGGCCGTCGTCGCTCGTAAGTTCGATGAGACCACCGACCCGACAGAGCTGGCGGCCTGGTCGGGTGCCGAGGTCATCGAGGTGGAGGTGACGAACAGCGACGGAGAGGTGGCGGTCCAGCCGGTCCTCGAGGTACCGACGCCCAGGGGCGCGAGGCCAGCGGTCGAGGGTGACTGGGTCGTACGGCTCGGCGAGGGCAAGTTCGTCCCCGTCGCCGCGGACGACTTCACGGCACGGTTCGAGCCGCTCGAGCCGGGCGAGTTCGGCGAGGAGAGCTAGACGCTGACGCTCTCCGCGCCGGCCAGCACCACCGTGTCGCGCCCCCGGGCCTTGGCCTCGTAGACCGCGGCGTCCGCCCGGGCCAGCGTCGTCGACGGTGCGTCGCCCTGCCGGTGAGTCGCGATCCCGACCGAGAACGTCACCGGCCCGTCCCACTTCTCGAGCAGCCGCTGCACCACCACCTGGGCCGCCCCGGTCATATCGACGGACGCTGCGCTCGGCAGCACGAGGGCGAACTCCTCGCCGCCGTACCGCGCCGCGCAGTCGCCCTCGCGCACGCACGAGCGCAGCGCCTTGCCGAACGCCACGAGGACGGCGTCGCCGGCGGCGTGCCCCTCGGTGTCGTTGAGCCGCTTGAAGTGGTCCAGGTCGAGGAAGACGACGGCGCCGCCGGGGCGCAGCCGGTCGAGGGCCTCGAGGAACACCCGGCGGTTCGCCAGGCCGGTCAGGGCGTCCGTGGAGGCCTGCACCTCGAGCCGCCCGACCGAGCGGAGCCGCTCGAGCAGCGCGCCGGCCTGGTGGGACAGCAGCGAGACGACCTGCTGGCTGAACTCGTCCAGCACCTCGCGCGGCTCGTGCCACCCGACGACCACGCAGCCGAGGTAGCCGCCCTCGCCGGGCACCGGGATGAACAGGCAGGAGGCGAAGCCGAGCCGGGCCACCACCGAGCGGGCCAGCAGCGGTGACATCGGGGCATCGCCCACGAAGATCGCCCGGCCCTCCTGCAGCGCCAGTCCGATGCCGGACCGGGCCGCAGCGTCGACCACCAGCGAGCCGAGAGGCGCATCCACCCCACGCTGCCCGCGGTTGGCGTAGAGCGGGGAGCCGGGCGCCGTCGCGACCATCACCACGACGGCATCGGGGCTCAGCAGCGTGTGGGCCAGCTCGGCGACGAGGTCGGCCGCGGTGGTCTCGGTCCCGGCCTCGTGCAGGGCGGTGACGGCGTGCAGCAGGGCCTGGGTGGATGACGTCGCGGTCTGCGAGCGGCTCGTGCTGACCGAGAGCACCTCGCCCACGACCACGGACAGCAGCGCCGCGCCGATCAGGTCCACCGCGACGGACGCCGGCTCCGCGCCGGCGAGCGCGACGAAGGCGCTGCCGAGCGTGATCGGCGCCAGGTAGAGCGAGGACCGCGGGGGCTGCGTCAGCCCGGCGTACAGGGCGGCGAGCGCCCAGAACAGCAGGTAGTGGCTGACCGCCCCTGCCCAGGCCCCGAGTGCCCCGCCGATCAGCACCTGGCCCCAGACGTGCGGCACCAGGGTGGTCCAGCGCGGCATCCGCGACCACGGCAGCAGGAGGAACAGGACCGACGTCGCCAGCGCGGCCGCCGTCGTCGCCCAGACTGCCGCGAGGTCGACGTCGGGGGGCAGGAAGCCGATCGTGCCGACCATCGCGATGCCGGCCAGCAGGAAGAGCACGGCCGCGAGCCGTCCGGCCGTGCGCTGCGGGTCCGCCGTCCGGTCCCAGACGCGCGTGTCCCGCCACGTGGCGGTGCCGGGGACGCGGGTCACCTGTTGATCCTCGACCCTCGGCACGGGTTCTGGACTGGTTCGAAGGGGCGGTCTGCGGCCCACCCGAGGGGTGTCGACGGGGTGCAACGGCACACCCGTGTTGCGCGGACGCACCTGGTGTACTGGTTCGTCCCGTTGCGCAGCACGAGGAGTCTGGTGGGCAGCAGTCAGCGCAGTAGGCAGGTCGGGCTGCTGGCCCGGACCTGCAGCGGCTGCGGCGAGGTCGGGACGCTGCGGGTCAAGGAGGTCCAGGACCTGCGGCGCTGGGGGCCGTTCCGCCTCAAGGACCGCGAGCCTTACCGGCTGGCCCGCTGCACGAACTGCAAGACCGTGGTGCCGGTGCGGCGCGACGACCCGGTCAGCTAGAGCCGGTGCACGCCGGGTGAGGCCGGCAGCGCCGCCCGGGTGTCGAGCACCAGCCGTGCCTGCTCCGCGACGGCCGCCAGGTCGAACTCCGCGTGCGGCGTCAGCACCACGACGGCGTCGTAGCCGCCGACGTCGTCCAGCGGCGCCGAGGTGAGGTCCTCGAAGGCCGGCACGTGGGGGTCGCTGTAGGACACGGTGGCGCCCTTGGCCCGGAGCCGGCGCACCACCTCGACGGCCGGCGACTCCCGGCAGTCGGCCACCCCCGGCTTGTACGCGACGCCGAGGCACAGCACCGACGCCCGGGACAGCGCGAGGCCGGCGTCGTTGAGCAGGTCGGTCAGCCGCGTGACGACGTAGCTGGGCATCCGGGCGTTGATCTCCTGGGCGAGCTCGACGAAGCGGAAGCTCGTGCCGAGCTGGCGCACGCGCCAGGACAGGTAGCTCGGGTCGACCGGGATGCAGTGCCCCCCGACGCCGGGCCCCGGGTAGAACGGCATGAACCCGAAGGGCTTCGTGGCGGCGGCGGCGATGACGTCGTGCAGGTCGATGTCGAGCTCGCGGCAGAACACCGCCATCTCGTTGACCAGGGCGATGTTGACGTGCCGGAACGTGTTCTCCAGCAGCTTGGCCATCTCGGCCTCCCGGGTGCCGGCCACCGGCACGACCTGATCGGTGACCCGGCGGTAGAGCGCCACGGCCGCCTCGAGGGACTCCGGGGTGGTCCCGCCGACGACCTTCGGGGTGTTGGTGATGCCGTAGGTGGGGTTGCCGGGGTCGATGCGCTCGGGCGAGTAGGCCAGCAGGAAGTCGCCCTCCGGGCGGCCCTCGAGCAGCAGCGGCCGCACGACCTCCTCCGTGGTGCCGGGGTAGGTCGTGGACTCGAGCACGACGAGGTCGCCCGCGGACAGGACGGTCGCCACCGCCCGAGCGGCCGCCTCGACGGCGGACAGGTCGGGCTGGCCGTCGCGCAGGGGGGTCGGCACGCAGATCACGTAGGTGTCGGCGTCGTCGGGGAGCTCGATGGTGAAGCGGATGCCGGCGATCTCGGCGTCGGCGACGTCCTCGATGCCGCTGCGCCCCGCCTGCAGCTCGGCCACCCGGGGAGCGTTGACGTCGAACCCGACGACGTCGCCGGTGGCCTGCAGGGCGACGGCGAGGGGGAGGCCGACGTAGCCGAGGCCGAGGACGCAGGTGGTGCTCATGGGTCTCATCCAACCGGACGAGGACATGGCGAGACCCCGGGTACTTCCACGATCGTCGCCGGGGGTAGGGCCGGAGCTTGACGATCGAGGGCGGCGGGACGAGTGCCGCACCCGGGGTCACTGGTGCCTGTCGTGGATTCGCCGTACGCCGCAGCGCAGGTGATCCAGTAGTACGTCCTTGCTACGGCGTCCTAACGGACAGCCACCTCACGAGTCCCAGAAGTACTGATTTCTGGACCACCTCCTCTCTGTGTGCCACCAGCGTAGGTCGGCCTCCCGCGAGTTGTCCACGCCTTTCTGCATCACCCGTTCGGCGCTCGACCTGAGGTCGAGACCGGGCCGATGCAGCAGTACCGACACACCCCGTGTCCGGACCACTGGAGGACCCGTGAGCCCCATGACCCTGCTCGCCAGCGGCATCCCGCTCTCGCTGCTGCTCGACCTCGCCCTCGGGCCCGACAGCGAGGCGCTCCTGCAGGACGAGGCGCTCGAGGAGAGCTCCACGGCCTAGCCTCCTGCCCCATGCGAGCGGTGGTCACGGGCGGTGCAGGGTTCCTGGGGTCGCACCTGTGCGAGAGGCTGCTCGACGACGGGTGCGAGGTCCTGGCGCTCGACAACTTCCTCACCGGCACGCCGGCCAACGTCGAGCACCTCCTGGGGCGCAAGGGCTTCGACCTCGTCCGGTGCGACGTCACGAACTACGTGCACGTGCCGGGGCCGGTGGACCAGGTGCTGCACTTCGCCTCGCCGGCGTCGCCGATCGACTACCTGCTGCTGCCGATCGAGACGATGAAGGTCGGCGCGATCGGGACGCTGCACGCGCTGGGGCTGGCGAAGGAGAAGGGCGCGCGGTTCCTGCTGGCGTCGACGTCGGAGACCTACGGCGATCCGCAGGTCCACCCGCAGCCCGAGACGTACTGGGGTCACGTGAACCCGGTCGGGCCCCGCGGCGTCTACGACGAGGCCAAGCGGTACGCCGAGGCGCTGACGATGGCCTACCGCCGCACCCACGACGTCGACACCGCGATCCTGCGCATCTTCAACACCCACGGCCCGCGGATGCGGCCGAACGACGGCCGGGCGATCCCGGCGTTCGCCTCGCAGGCGCTCCGGGGTCTGCCGATCACCGTGGCGGGGGACGGGTCGCAGACCCGCTCGATCCAGTACGTCGACGACCTCGTGGAGGGGATCATGCGGCTGCTGCGCAGCGACCTCGCCGGGCCGGTGAACATCGGCAACCCGCACGAGACGTCCGTGCTGCACCTCGCCGAGACCGTCAAGCGCCTGACCGGAAGCAGCAGCGAGATCGTGTTCATCGACCGGCCGACCGACGACCCGACGGTCCGCCAGCCCGACATCACCCTGGCGCGCACCGAGTTGGGCTGGGAGCCGGAGATCGGTTACGAGGAGGGCCTAGAACGGACGCTGGCGTGGTTCCAGGCCCACCCCGAGCTGGTGCAGCCCTAGGCCCGCAGCGCCGCCTCGAACGCCTCCCGCAGCGCCCGCCCCACCGGCCCTGCCGCCTTCGGCGCCCCGTCCAGCGACGTCACCGCCACGACGCCCCGCACCGACGACAGCAGCAGCATCTCGTCCGCCGCCCGCAGCTCCGCCACGGTCCCCCGCCGGACCACGGCCGGCCCCGGGTGCAGCCCCAGCGCGACGTCCATCGTCGTCCCCGGCAGGACCCCCACCTCCAGGGCGGGCGGCGTCACGAGCACGCCGTCCGTCACCCACGCGCAGGTCGACGTCGGGCCCTCGAGCACCTCGCCGTCCGACGACGCGAACACGACGTCGTCCGCCCCCTGCGCCGCCGCTTCGCGCAGCGCGGCCATGTTCACGGCGTACGACGTCGACTTCACCCCGCCGAGCAGCCAGTGCGCCTCGGCCCGCAGTGCGGCCGGCACGCCCAGGGGGAGCACCACGGCCGAGACGGTCAGCACGGGCGGCGGCAGTGCGCTTAGCAGCGCGAACGTCGTCCCACCGCGGCTCACGACGATCCGCAGGACGCCGTCGGGCGCGGGCCAGGACGCCACACCGAGGGCGACGAGGCCGCGGACGTCGGGGACCTCGAGCGCCAGCCGGGCGCCGCTGCGGCCCAGCCGGGACAGGTGCGCGTCGAGGAAGGCGGGGCGCCCACCGGCGATCCGCAGGGTCTCGAACACGGACTCGCCGCGCAGCACGCCGGGGTCGTCGGCGCGCAGCAGCGGGGCCGCGGGATCGGCGAGGACGGGGCCCTCCGGCCCCAGGACGACGAGGACCGTTTCCGTCACCCTCCGGAGGCTACTGTCGGTTCATGGGGCGGACCGTGCCGGCGGTGGGGCACGACTGGCAGGCCGAGCTGCGGGCCCGCGGGTACCGGCTGACCCCCCAGCGGCAGCTGGTCCTGGAGGCCGTCGGCACCCTCGGCCACGCGACGCCGGAGGAGATCGTCACGGCGGTCCGCGAGAAGGCTGCGGGCGTCAACATCTCCACCGTGTACCGGACCCTGGAGCTCCTCGAGGAGCTCGGGCTCGTGCAGCACGCCCACCTCGGGCACGGCAGCCCCACGTGGTCGGTCGCGGGCGTCGACGACCACCTGCACCTGGTCTGCCGCGACTGCGGCGGCGTGGAGGAGGTCGAGCGGGCGGCCGTCGCGGGGATCGCGGAGGAGCTCGAGCGGCGCCGGGGCTTCGTCATCGACCTCGGCCACCTGACGGTGTTCGGCCGCTGCCGGGCCTGCGCCCCCGCCTAGCTCTACACCTGTCGCAGGTAACGGACAGGTCACGAACGACGACCCCGGGACGTTCCGGTCGTTCTCGTACGTGGGGCACACACGTCCCGAGCCGGACACCGAAGGAGCACCACCACCCGTGAAGACCTCCCTGCGTCGCCTGTCGGCGGTCGCCGGCCTGGCCACGACAGCGCTCGTAGCCGGCCTCCTGGTGGCGCCCGGCGCCTCCGCTGCCATCACCTCGATCACGCCCAACACGGCGTTCGACAACGAGACGAAGGCGCTGACCTTCAACTTCGGCGACCCGAGCGGCAACTACTTCACCGGGGGCACGGCCACGTTCACCCGCACCGGCGCCGCGGCCACCTTCACGGCCACGATCAACCCGACGCCGTCCACGAACGGGCAGACCGGCACGACGGGGAGCATCACCTTCTCCGACCTCGGCGACGGCCTGTTCTCCGACGGTCCGGCCGACGCCGGCACCTACGGCGCCACCGCCCAGGACCGGCTCCGCGGCCCGGCCGACTCCTGCAGCTCCTGCTTCACCGTCCTGCCGAGCGCGAAGGTCGCGGTGGGCGCGCTGTCGCCGAACGCGCTCCGCGCGGGCCAGGCCGGCCAGGTCGTCGTCAGCGGCGACGGGTTCGAGCGCGGCTCGAAGATCGAGCTGCTGCTGCCCGGCACCACCACGGTCGACCCGAACATCAACGCGAACCAGCTGCCGCCGGCCGACAACGACCCGACGACGCGCAACGACGACACCGACGGCATCACCACCAAGGTCATGCTGCGCCGCACCTTCACCGTCGCGGCCGGCGCCCAGACCGGCGCCCGCGACGTCCGCGTCACCAACCTCGACGGCACCAGCAGCACCCTGGTCAAGGGCTTCTCCGTCGACGGCGCCCCGCTCACCAGCACCACCCCGACCGGTGGCAACAACGACCCCTCGCTGCCCCTCACCCGGGTCACGTTCAACGGCGCCGGGCTCAACCCGGCCGGCACCCCCTTCCTGCAGTACGTCGCCGACCCCGGCTCCAGCACGCGTGACGCCCTCGGCATCCGCGGCACGCTCGTCGGCACCCCGACGTCGTCGCAGCTGACGGCCGACTTCGACCTGCGCAACGCCGCGCCCGAGGGCTACCTCCCGGTCGTGCGCAACCCCGACGGCAGCAGCAACGCCTGCGGCTGCACGTTCACGGTCGCCCAGGCCTCGACCCGCGTGACCACGGTCTCGAACCTCGACAGCGACACCGCCACGGCGGGCACCGACAAGGCGCAGGCCGCCGGCACCACGAAGTCCTTCGTCGTCACCGGCACGGGCTTCGCCAAGGGCACCCGCGTCACCGTCAGCGGCGCCGGCGTCACCACGACCGCCGTCCAGCTGCTCAGCGACACCGCGCTCCGGGCGACCTTCTCGGTCGCGCCCGGCACCGCCGCCGGTGACCGCAACGTCACCGCCACCCGCACCGACGGCGTCACCTCCGCCCCGTGCAACGCCTGCTACACGGTGACCGCCGCCACGCCGTCGCCCTCGGCCACCCCGACGGCGTCGACCAGCCCGAGCCCGAGCCCCTCCCCGACGGTGCCGGGCCTGCAGGTCGCGACGCCGACCGTGACGATCACGCCGTCGACGATCACGGCCTCGCAGAAGGCCGTCGTCGCGGGCACCGCCACCCCGGGCAGCACGGTCCAGCTCTACGCCTACAGCCGCCCCAGCACGCAGTACCAGGTCGTCCGCACGGCGACGGTCGGCACTGACGGCCGCTACTCCTTCCAGGTCGGCCCGAGCGGCAACACCCGGCTCTACGTCCGGAGCTTCAACGCCACCAGCTCGGCCCAGAGCAACAGCGCCGTGCTGACCGTCCGGACGTCGATCAACCTCAAGGTCGCCCGCACCGGCACCCGGACCTACCGCTTCACCGGCAGCACCCTGCCGAAGCGCGTGGGCCAGCTCGTGACGGTGTTCTACGAGGACGCCAGCGGCAAGCGCACCATCGCCAGCCGCGCCCGGGTCACCGAGCAGGGCACCTACAACGTGACCCGCACCTTCGGCGGCACCGGCACCTTCGTGCTCTTCACCGGCACGGGCACCGACAACAACAACGCGGCCAACAACAGCAACCGCGTCCGCACCACGATCCGCTAGCTGGAACCGCGCCCGGGCTCAGGCCCGGGCGCGGCACCGGGTCCGGCTGCCTGCCGCACCCTCCTGGCCCGCCGGGCCTCCCGAGAGGAACTCCATGCCCCGCACCTCCCTCGGCCGCCGTCTCGCGGTCGGTGGCCTGGCCGCGGCCACCGCCGCGTCCGGGCTGGCCCTGGCGGCCTCCTCGGCGTCGGCCGCCGGCCCCGCCGTCCGCCTCGTCGTGTCCAACCCGCAGTCGGTGGCGGCCGGCTCGTGCGCCGTCTACGCGGTCCGGCTGTTCGCGCAGGACGCCTCCGCCGCGAGCGACACCCGGACGGTCACGGTCACGCTCACCGAGGCCCCCGCCAGCAGCGCCACCCAGGACGTCGACTTCTGCACGACGACGTCGACCGACACCCGCGGCGCGACCACCCCGTCGCTCGGCGGTGCGCGCTACACGAACGCCGACACCGGCTTTGCCCCGTTTGCCTTTGGCTCGAGCACCCAGACCTACACGCCCGGCCCGAGCATCACCCCCAACCCGAACCGGGCCGCGAGCGGCGGCACGCCCGACACCGCCGGCAACGCCGACCCGGTGCAGGCCATGGGCAACACCAACAACCCCTCGGGCGTCGACACCGCCACGTTCACCCCCGTCAACGGCGTCGTGCAGTTCGGCGTCGTCGGGCTGACGGCGGGCGCGGCGACCCTCTCGGCGTTCGTCGACGGGGCCGGCGGTACGGCCGGCGCAGCCGACCCGGGCGAGATCAGCGGGTCGAGCAGCGTGAGCTTCACCAGCGGCGGTCTGCCGGGCGGCGTGGCCGTCGGCGACGCCGCCAAGGTCCTCGACGCCGAGCCCGAGACGGGCACCGCCCAGCAGGGGACGGACCAGACGTTCCGGGCCGTCGTCACCAATCCCAGCGGCGACACCCTCGCGGGCGTGGTCCCGCAGCTGCGGGTCACGGCGGGCGCCAACGTCGCCGGCGTCGACCAGCAGCGCACCGACTGCGCGGAGACGGACAACGACGGCGTCGCCCTCTGCACCTTCCGCGGCGCCAAGACCGGCACCGACGCGCTGACCGTCTTCGTGCAGCAGACGGCCGGCGGCACCGCGAACGCGGACGCCACCGAGCCGAAGGACGACATCACCCGCACGACGACGCTCGCCGCCGTCGACGCGCCGCAGGCCCGCTTCCTCGACCTGTCGCCCGCCACCACCTTCACGGTGGCCGGGCAGTCGCGCAGCTTCGTCGTCACCGTCACGAGCGCCACCGGCGCGCCGGTGCGGAACGTGTCGGTCGTCGCGAACGAGGACGGCCCCGGCCGGTTCGTGAACGGGACGTCGAGCACGACCCTGTCCACCGACCTCAACGGGACCGCGACCGCGACGGTAACCACCGTGGCGGGCGAGACCGGCACCCAGGTCGTCACCGCGACGGTCTTCGACGCCGCCAGCACGCAGTGCACCCAGGCGGCGGGCGCCGGCACCGGCGCGATGGCCACCACCCCGGCCGGCACCTGCTCGGACTCCTCGAGCAACCTCGTCGGGCCCGCCCCGAGCCCGTCGCCCTCGGCCTCGCCGTCGGTGTCGCCGTCGTCCTCGTCCTCGCCGAGCCCGCGGCCCAGCCCGTCCGCGACGGCCACCGTCCCGGTCACCGCGCCGCCGTCCAGCAGCCCGACGCCCGGGACCACTGCCCCCGTCGTCCGGCTGGAGCGCAGCACGATCACGTCGCAGGAGTCGGTCGGCGTCAGCGCGACGACCTTCCCGGGCGCCGTCGTCGAGCTCCTGGCCTACAGCCGCCCGAGCACGACGTACACGGTCGTCCGTCGCGGTGTGGCCACGCAGTCCGGGACGATCTCGTTCCTGGTCGGCCCGAGCGGCAACACCCGCCTGTTCGTCCGCACCAGGCAGGCCGACGGCACGGGCTCCCAGGACAGCGCGAGCGTCGTCCTGACGGTCCGGACCTCGATCAACCTCAAGGTCACCCGGACCGGCACGCGCACCTACCGCTTCACCGGCAGCACGCTGCCGAAGCGGGTCAACCAGCTGGTCACCGTCTTCTACCAGGCGCCCGGCGGCAACCGGGTCATCGCGGCCCGCGCCCGCGTCTCGTCCACCGGCACCTACAACGTCTCGCGGACGTTCACCGGCGGCGGCACCTTCACCCTGTTCACCGCCACCGGCACGGACATCAACAACGCCGGGAACAACAGCAACAGCGTGCGGACCGCCATCCGCTAGCCCTTCGCAGCAGGGGCGTCCGCTCGCGGGTGCCCCTGCTGCGTCGTTCTGCCCCGCTGCGTCCCGCGGCGGGTCACACTGGACGTCCGTCCCTCACCCGCAGGAGAAGCCGTGCCTCGTCCTCGCCTCGCGATCGGCCTGGTCGGAGCGCTCGTCGCCGCCACGGTCGCCGCGTCCGCCACGCCCGCCTCGGCGCAGGTCGTGCCGTCGCCCTCGGCCACTCCGTGCGCCGGT
The DNA here is from genome assembly GCA_025464695.1 of Frankiales bacterium. The sequence continues at coordinate 47,934 of JAODNQ010000270.1, forward strand.
GCCGTCGTGCCCATCCTCGGCGTCTGCATCCCCACCACCCCGCCGACCGGCCTGCCGCTCCCGACCGGCCTCCCGCTCCCCGGTGGCTCCGCGTCCCCCTCGACGTCGCCCAGCGCCTCCACGAGCCCGACGACCACCGCCTCCCCCTCGGCCACCGCCGTCCCGTGCGCCGGCCAGGTCATCCCGATCGTCGGCTGCGTGCCGCTGGGCGGCCTGCCTGGCGGGTCCGCGACGCCGGCCCCGAGCGGTTCCGCCACCCCGGCGCCGTCCCCCACCTGCGGCACGATCGCGCTCCCGGGCATCGGCTGTCTGCCCAACCCCGGTGGTGGCGGCAGCGCCTCCGCGACCCCGACCGCGTCCACCAGCCCCAGCGGCACCCCCTCGGTGAGCCCGGCCCCGACGACGCCGGTCCCGACCGTCGCCGTCACCCCGAGCATCATCACGGCCAAGCAGACGGCGGTCGTGACCGGCAGCGCCCAGCCCGGCGCCACGGTCGAGCTGTTCGCCTACAGCCGCCCGTCGACGACGTACACCCGCGTGCGCACCGCCGTCGCTGACAGCAACGGCGGGTTCGCCTTCACCGTCGGGCCGAGCGGCAACACGCGCCTCTACGTCACCAGCGGCAGCCAGAACAGCACGTCCATCGTCCTCACCGTCCGCACCGACCTGAACCTCAAGGTCACCCGCACCGGCACCCGCACCTACCGCTTCACGGGCAGCACGCTGCCGAAGCGCGTCGGGCAGCTCGTCACGGTGTTCTACGAGAAGCCGGGCGGCACGCGCGTGATCGCCAGCCGCGCCCGCGTCTCGAGCACCGGCACCTACAACGTCACGCGCAGCTTCGGCAGCGGTGGCACCTTCGACCTGTACACGGGCACCGGCGTCGACAACAACAACGCCGCAGGCACCAGCCCGAAGGTCCGCGCGACCCTGCGCTAGCCCGACCCGGAGGGGCGGTCCCTGCGGGGCCGCCCCTCCGGCGTGCCCGGGCGGCATGCCCGGTCCGGAGCGAGCGTTGTCCCGGCGTGACCCTCCTGCAGCGCCCCGGTGCCGTCCCCGCCGACCCGCCCGACGCCGGCGCGGTCTCCCACTACGGCGACCCCTACCGCGAGCAGCGGCTGCTCGAGGCGGGCGAGGCGCTCGTGGACCTGTCGCACCACGACGTCGTCCGCGTCGACGGGCCGGACCGGCTGACCTGGCTGCACTCCCTGCTGTCGCAGCACGTGCTCGCCCTCGGCCCCGTGCCCGTCGAGGGGCTGGTGCTGTCCCCGCAGGGTCACGTCGAGCACCACCTGACGCTGCAGGACGACGGCGAGGCCACCTGGATCGTCGTCGAGCCCGGCACCGGTCCCGCGCTCGTCGCCTTCCTGCAGAAGATGCAGTTCATGATGCGGGTGTCTGTCGAGGCGTCTCCCGCCCGGGTCTGGACCTCGCAGGGGCTGCTCTCCCCGGAGGAGCTCGCCGCCTACGACGGTCCTGTTGCGGGCGTCCTGGCCTGGGAGGCCCTGCGGGTCGCCGCCCGTCGTCCCCGCCTCGGCCTCGACACGGACCACCGGACGCTGCCGCACGAGGTCGGCTGGCTGAGCCGGGCCGTCCACCTCGACAAGGGCTGCTACCGCGGGCAGGAGACGGTCGCCCGCGTGCACAACCTCGGCCGGCCGCCGCGCCGCCTGGTGCTGCTGCACCTCGACGGCAGCGACAGCGAGCTGCCGGTGCACGGCGCGCCCGTGCTGCTGGGGGAGCGGGAGGTCGGCTTCGTCGGCTCGGCCGCCCGGCACCACGAGCTCGGTCCGATCGCGCTCGCGCTGGTCAAGCGCCAGGTCCCCGACGACGCCGACCTCGTGGCCGGCGGGGTGGCTGCAGCCGTCGACCCGGCGGCGCCCGACGACGTCCCGGAGTCGCCCGCGCGGGCTGCCGCAGCGGCGCGGGCAGGCCTGCTCCGCTTCTGACGGCGGGGCTGCAGCTGCGGCTTCCCGACCTGTCTGTGCCGCGGGGACCGCTGGGTGTAGCGGTAGGCCCCGTCGCTGGCCTCCCGTCAGAGCGCACCGCTCCAGTCGTCAGCTCCGGCTGAACAGGCCCTTGCGCTTCTTGCTCGCCGCAGAGCCGGCCGCCGGCCGGGTGGGTGCCTGCGAGGGGGGTCGGACGGGCGGGGGCGGCGGCGGGTCGTCGTCGAGCCCGAGCGAGGACAGCTCGCGCAGCAGGGACGCCGTGTCGGTCTCCTGGGCGGCCCAGGGCTGCTGCCAGTCCGCCTCGTCGATCGGCTCCGGACCCGGCTCGGGTGCGGCCTCGGGCTCCGGGGCGGTCTCGGCGGTGGCCCGCAGCTCCGCGAACGCCGCGAAGGCCTGCTCGTGGTCGACGGGCTGCGCGGGTGGCGCGCTCTCGAGCGCGGCCATCTCGTCGGCAAGGGCGCGGGCCTGCTCCTCGGCGCGCTGCTGCTCGAGCCGCTGCTGCTCCTCGGCGTGGGCACGGGCCTCCGCCTCGTCGGCGAGGGCCTGAGCCTCGGCCCGGGCCTCGGCGTGGCGCTGGGCCTCAAGCTGGGCCTCGAGCTGGGCCTCGGCCTGGAGCCGCTGCTGCTCCGCGAGGTACTGCGCTTCGGCCTGCTGCTGGGCGGCCTGCTGGGCCTCGAACTGCTGGCGCTGCTCGTCCGCGAGGCGCTGGGCTTCCGCGTGCTGCCGCTGCTCCTCGGCGAGGCGCTGCTGCTCCGCGTGGTGCGCTGCCTCGGCCTGCTGGCGCTGCTCGTCCGCGCGGCGCTGGGCCTCCGCGTGCTGGCGCTGCTCCTCGGCGAGGCGCTGGGCTTCCGCGTGCTGGCGCTGCTCCTCGGCGAGGCGCTCGGCCTCCCGGCGTCGCTCCTCCTCGATCGCCAGTCGGAGTGCCTCGGCCGCGCGGGCCTGCTCGGCCCGCTCCGCCTCGAGCTGGGCGCGCTCGGCGGCAGCCGCCTCGGCCGCCGCGCGCTCGGCCTCGAGCCGCGCGTGCTCCTCGGCCGCGGCCTGCTCGGCTGCCTGCCGCTCGGCAGCGAGGCGCTCCGCCTCGAGCCGTGCCTGCTCCGCCGCGTGACGCTCCGCCTCGAGCTGCGCCTGTGCTTCCGCGGCCGCCTGCTCCGCGGCGAGTCGCTCTGCAGCGAGCCGCTCGGCCTCGACCCGTGCCTGCTCGGCTGCCTGGCGCTCGGCCTCGAGCCGTGCCTGCTCCTCCGCGGCGGCACGCTCCGCCTCGAGTCGTGCCTGCTCTGCCGCTGCGCGCTCTGCCTCGAGTCGTGCCTGCTCGGTGGCTGCCTGCTCCGCAGCGCGCTCGGCGTCCCGTCGTGCCGCTTCCTCGACCGCAGCCTGCTCAGCCGCAGCCTGCTCGGCGGCGATCCGCTCGGCCTCGAGCCGTGCCTGCGCCGCCGCTGCCTGCTCTGCGGCAGCGCGCTCGGCGTCCAGCCGTGCCTGCTCCTCCGCGGCCGCCTGCTCCGCCGCGACGCGCTCAGCCTCGACCCGCGCCTGCTCCGCCGCGACGCGCTCGGCCTCGAGCCGCGCCTGCTCCGCTGCTGCGGCCACCGCCGCAGCCCGCTCGGCCTCGACCCGCTCGGCCTCGATCCGCGCCGCCTCGCGTGCCTGCTGCAGGTCCACCACCGGCGCCACGTGGTCGGCGTCGTGCTTCGCGTCGGCCTCCTGCTGCGCCGCGAGCCGTCCCGCCTCGAGGTCGGCCTGCGCGGCGGCCAGCTCCGCGGCGTCGCGCGAGCGGCGTCGTCGGTCGCGCTCGGTCTTCTCCGCTCGGGCCTGCTCGGCGGCGAGCTGCTCCGGCGTCTTCCCGGGCTTCTTGCGGGCGGGCACGGTGAAGGCGTCCTCGGCCGTGGGTGCCGGCCCGAGCAGCGCGGACAGGGCGGCCGACACCTGGTCGAGCGGGTCGGCCGAGGGCTCCCGCAGGGCCGAGCTGATGAGCGCGGCGACGTCGACAGGAGCAGGAGCAGGAGCAGGTTCCGCGACGGGCTCAGCCGGGGCGGGTGCGAAGGCCGCCGTCAGCCGGGACGCGAGGTCGCCGGGCAGGAAGGAGCGGGCGGGCTCGTCGGGAGCGGGCTCGGCGAGTGCCTCCGGGGTCGAGACGTCGACCAGGCCGGCCTCGACCAGCTCGCAGACCGTCTGACCGGCCTCGTAGAGCGTGAACCCGCAGTCGCGGGCGAGCTCCGACACGGTCCTGACGCCGTCGACCTTGCACAGCAGTGACCATGCGTCGGGTCCGACGGTGGTCTCCGACGACGCTCCGCCGGAGGCGGAGAGCACAGGGACGGCGTCCGGGCCGTCGACAACGGCGACGATCGAGGACCACGAGGCCGTGCGGTGGGCGACGGCGGCGAGCAGGGTGGGGACGTCGACGGGCGGGGCGACGTCCTCGCGGGTGCGCTCGTTGGGGCGGAAGCGCCAGGTGCCGGCGGACCAGCCGACGAGGTCGCAGGTGGCGGCGAGGACCTGCTCGTGGACGAAGGCCTCGACGACCTCCTGGTCCACGTAGCCCAGGTGCACGAGCAGCTCACCGAGCCGCCAGCCCTGGAGCTCGGTGCGCTGCGCCTCGAGCGCCTCGGCGAGGGCCTCGGGCGCGAGGGTGCCGCTGCTGACGAGCCGGCTGCCGAGCTGGGGGCGGCGTCCGGGGACGAGGACCGCGTAGACCGACCCGCCGCGCAGGTAGACCTTCGCCTCCTCGCCGACCGGGTCGACGACGCGCAGGCAGCCGCTCGCAGCGCCACCCGACAGCTGTCCGAGCACGTCGAGGAGCGGCGTGACGGCGAGGTCGCCCTTGAGCACTGCGCGACCTCCTGTCGTCGTCCCGGCTGTACCTGGACTCTCGGCAGCAACACGGGGCGTATTGAGCCGGACGGCGCAACCTGTCCGGCCCACGCGGCGTGTCGGCGGGGTCTGACACCATGTCCGTGCCAGCCCGTGCACGACCGACCGAGGAGCAGCGTGTGACAGCCGAGGACACGCCGGTGAAGGGCACCCGCCGCATCGACCGGGTGCTCGCCGAGGACTTCCTCGCCGGGCTCGGCGACGCCCCCCTCGAGGACGTCCGGGCGCTGCGCGGCGAGGCCGAGCAGGAGGAGGTCGACCTCTCCTACCTGCGGCGCCTCATCCAGGGCCGGCTCGACGTCCTGCGGGCCGAGCTCAACCGCCGCGAGGGCAGCGGCAAGAACCTCGTCGAGGACCTCGCCGGCATCCTGGCCGACGAGCCGCGCAGCCCTGCCCGCGGCCTGGGCCGGCACAGCGCGCTGGAGCCGAGCCGCGTCGACAGCCACCGCCGGTACGTCGAGGCGCTGGTGGCCGACGTCGACCTGTCCGACGTGAGCGCCCGCACGCCTGACGACCTCGCCCACGCCATGCGCGTGCTCAGCGAGGAGGAGCAGAAGCTCTCCGCGAAGCGCCGCGACGTGCAGCAGGTGATGGACGCCTGCAGCGCGGAGATCACCCGACGCTACCGCGACGGCGAGGCCGACGTGTCGGCGCTGCTGTCCGAGGGCCCCGCCTGAACCTGCGCGCCGGGCTGCCGGTCCTCGCGGAGGTCGTCCGCTCGGGGTACGTCGAGGGCAGCCACGCGGGCAGCGTGGTCGTGCTGCGGTCCGACGGCACGACGCCGCTGGCCCTGGGTGACCTCGCGCGACCGGTCTTCCCCCGCAGCTCGAACAAGCCGCTGCAGGCCGTCGGGCTGCTGCGCGAGGGCTGGGTCCCGGGCGGCAGCCGCGAGCTCGCCCTGGCGACGGCGTCGCACAGCGGCGAGCCCGTCCACCTCGACGTCGTGCGCGGGATGCTGCGCGACGTCGGCGAGCAGGCGCTCGGCTGCCCGCCGATGCTGCCGCTGTCCGACGACGCCGCCTACGCGCTGCTGGCCTCGGGCGGCACGGCGACGTCGCTGACGATGAACTGCTCGGGCAAGCACGCGGCGATGCTGCAGGCCTGCCGGCAGCGCGGCTGGCCGACCGACGGCTACCTCGACGACGCCCACCCCCTGCAGGTCGCCCTCACGGCGGCGGTCGGGGAGCTGGCGGGCGAGCAGGTGCTCCACGTGGCGGTCGACGGGTGCGGCGCTCCGCAGCACGCGCTCACGCTGCCGGGCCTCGCCCGGGCGTTCCTGCGGCTGGTCAAGGCCGACGAGGGGACGCCGGAGCGGCGGGTCGCCGACGCGATGCGCACGCACCCGCACCTCGTGGGCGGCACCGGCCGCGACGTCACCGCGCTCATGGAGACCGTGCCGGGCCTGCTGGCCAAGGACGGCGCCGAGGGCGTCTACGCCGTGGCGCTGCCCGGGGTCGGGGCGGTCGCGCTCAAGGTCGAGGACGGCGCGGCGCGGGCCCGGCTGCCCGTCCTGGCGGCGGCCCTGCAGGTGCTCGGGGTCGACGTCGGGGCGCTGGGGGAGGTGCCCGTGCTGGGCGGCGGCCGCGTGGTCGGCGTCGTCCGGGCGACCGCGGTGATGAGCGCTCCGTGACGGCGGACGCGGGGCTGGTGCTGCTGGCCCACGGGGGCGGGGCGCCCGAGGCGCTGAGCGTCGGGGTGCCCGTCGTAGTCGTCGTCGTGCTGGTCCTGCTCGAGCGCAAGGCCCGCCGCCGGGCCCGGGAGGAGACCTCGGAGCGCGACAGCGACTAGACGTCCCTTGCATGTGACATCGAAGAGTGTCATCGTGTCGGCATGACGACGCTGCTGGCCCAGGCCGCCGAGAAGCCCGCCGGAGGAGCCGCCCTCGGCGAGGTGTTCATCGCCTCCGCCATCGGGGCCGCCCTGGCCGGCACGCTGATGCTCGTGGTGTGGCTGCACCGCTCCGGCCGGACCACCGCCGTGCAGCGGACGGCCGACGCCACCGGCAAGGCCCTCGGCGCTCCGGGCTGGGTCGCCCTGCCGACGGTCTTCACCACGGCGTCGCTGCTGACCGCCCTGCTCGGCATGTACTGGGACATCAGCCTGCACATCGGCCAGGGCCGTGACGAGGGGCCGCTGGCCAACCCTGCCCACTACCTGATCCTGTTCGGCCTGTTCGGCATCTTCGCCGGCGGGGTCCTGGCCATCAGCCTGCCGCTCGGGGAGCGCCCGGGGCCGGCTTCGGTGCGGGTGACCGAGGGCTGGTACGCCCCGGTCGGCGGCCTGCTGCTCGCCGGCGCCGGCATGTACGCGCTCATCGGCTTCCCGCTCGACGACGTCTGGCACCGGCTGTTCGGCCAGGACGTCACGCTCTGGGGCCCGACCCACCTGATGCTCATCGGCGGGGCGGGGCTCTCCCTCGTCGGCATGCTCGTGCTCGAGAAGGAGGGCGGCGCCGGCACCGAGATCGAGCCCAGCAAGGTCCGCGAGTTCGTCCGGAGGGCGTTCGCCATGGGCGGCCTGCTGATCGGCCTGTCGGTGTTCCAGGGCGAGTTCGACTTCGGCGTCCCGCAGTTCCGCCTCGTCCTGCAGCCCGCGCTCATCGCGGCGGCGGCCGGCGTCGCCCTCGTCGCCGCCCGGCTGTGGTGCGGCAGGGGCGGGGCGCTCGCCGCGGCCGCCTTCTTCCTGGTCGTCCACGGCACCATCAGCGTCATCGTCGGCCCGGTGTTCGGCGAGATCACCCCACGCTTCCCGCTGTACGTCGGCAGCGCCCTGCTCGTCGAGGTCGTCGCCGCGCTGCTCGTCGCCCGGCCACTGCTGTTCGGGGCCGTCGCCGGCGCCGTCGTCGGCACGCTCGGCACCGCCACCGAGGGACTGTGGTCGCAGACGGCCATGCCGCTGGAGTGGACCCGCGATCTCGCGGTCGAGGGCACGCTCATGGCCCTGGTCACCGGCGTCGCCGGCGGCGTCGTCGGGGCGCTGCTCGCCCTCGGGCTGGACGGGCGCCTGCCCGCCCCGCGCACGGCCCGCCTGCTCTACGTCACCAGCCTGCTCGCCGTCGCCGCCGTCGTCACCAACGGCCTGCTCGCGACCGTGCCGACGGGCGCGAAGGTCGCCGTCGCCCTCACCGAGGCCGGGACGCGCAACGGCGTCCGCTACGCCGACGCCGAGGTGACGCTGCCCGCGCGGTTCGCCGACGATCCGAGCTGGGTCCAGATCACCGCCTGGCAGGGCGGCGGCCTGGTGCTCAGCCGGCTGCGGCGCACCGGGCCCGACACCTGGCGCACCACGGAGCCCGTCCCCGTCAGCGGCGCCGACTGGAAGACGCTGCTGCGGGTGCACGACGGCCGCGACCTGTCGGCCATCCCGGTCTGGCTCCCCGCCGACCCCGCCATCGGCGCGAAGGAGGTCCCGGCCCCCGCCGCGTTCAGCCGCACGCTCGGCCCGGAGATCGAGATCCTGCAGCGCGAGCGCAACCTCGACGTCCCCTCCTGGCTCTGGGCCGCCGCCAGCGTGGTCGTCCTGGCCTGCAGCCTCGCGCTCGTCGCGGCGCTGGCCTGGGGCGTCAGCCGGGTGTCGCGCGGCGGCCCCGCGCCTCGTGGCCCGCGCAGCCCCGCCCCGGCCCGTCCCGCCGCCCGCACCGCGCCCCGGCCGTCCACCGCATGAGCGCGCCGACATGAACCCGGACCCGCGGTACGCCGACCTGCTCGCCCACCACGCGCTGGTGCAGGCGCTGCCCGGGGTGATCCCCATGGTGGTGCTGGTGAGCGTGTTCGTGGGGATCGTGGTGGCCGACCGCCGCAAGCACCGCGGCGACGCCCCCGAGGCCGACCTCCCCCCGACGCCGGACGCCGACCAGGCACGCTGAGCCCGTGAGCACGCCCGAGACCGACCCGGCCGAGATGACGGTCGACCAGCTGGCCGCCCGCACCGGCCTGACCGTCCGCAACCTCCGCGCCTACGCCGCGCGCGGGCTGCTGCCGCCCCCGCGGCTGGTGGGGCGCACGGGCTGGTACGGCGAGGAGCACGTCGACCGGCTCGCCCTCGTGCGGGAGATGCTGGCCGAGGGCTACACGCTGGCCAAGATCGAGCAGACCCTGGCCGGCCGCGCGGGCGGCGGCAGCGGGGCCGCCCTGTCGCTGCACCGGACGCTGATGGCGCCCTGGCTGCCCGACACCCCGGAGGAGACCGACCTGCGGACGCTCGCCGCACGGGCCGGCGTCGGGGCGGACCCGGGCGTGGTCGAGCAGCTCGTGCAGATGGGGGCCGTCGAGCGGCTCGCCGACGACCGCCTCCGGGTCCTCGACCCCACCCTGCTCGCGGCCGGGCTCCAGGTCGTGCGGCTCGGGATCCCGCCGTCGGCCGTCGTCACCGCCCAGCAGCAGGTGGTCGAGCTGGTCGAGAAGGCCGCCGAGACCTACGTCGTCATGTTCCGCGACAGCCTGTGGCGCGACTTCGCCGACCGCGGGGCGCCCCGCGAGGAGTGGGACCGCATGCAGGCGATCATGGAGAGCCTGCAGCCGGTCGCTGCTCAGGCGCTGCTGGCCAGCTTCCGCACCGCCATGGCCTCGGCCATCGCAGTGTCGCTGGCCGACGAGATCGCGGCGCTCGACCTCCCCGTCGAGCCGGCCTGACCGCGGCGTCAGCTAGGTGCTGAGCTGGTTGACCAGGCGCCGGAGGTAGCGGGCGCGCGCCTCGGACAGCGCGTACGGGACGGCGCCCGTCAGCAGCAGGCCCTGCCGCGACAGGCGGTCGGCCTCGTCGACGGCGCGGGCGAAGGTGCGCACGGTCTCGGCGTCGACGCGGGTGACGCGCAGGACGACGTCGACGACGTCCAGGCCCTCCATCACGGCCCGCGACAGCTGCTGCTTGACCTCGGCCCGGAGCTCCTCGACCCCGCTCGCGGCGTGCAGCACGCGCTCGGCGACCAGGCGGAGCTCCTCGGACGCCTCCCGCGCGTGGGCCACCAGGGCCAGCTCGCGCAGCAGGGCCTCGACGTGCGCCTCGGAGCGGGCGGTGAGGCCGGTGTCGAGCTCGGTGAGCACGACCTTGACGACCTCCTGCGCGGGGTCCTCGAGGTCCTCGCCCCACGAGGCGAGCAGGTCGTCGAGGTCCAGCGACGGGGCCGGGCCGGGGCCGGCGTCGAGCTCGAACCAGACGGCCTTGCCGTCGGCGCGGGGCTCCACGCCCCAGCGGTCGGCGAGGCTGACCACGAGCAGCAGGCCCCGGCCGGTGACGGCGGTGGGGTCGAGCATGGTGAAGGAGGGCGCGAGCGCGCTGCCGTCGACGACCTCGAACCGGGCCCGGGAGTCGTCCACCAGCACGCGCAGGCAGATCGGCTCGTGGGCGTGCAGGACGGCGTTGGTGACCAGCTCGGAGATGGCCAGCTGGGCGTCGTGGCAGCGGTCCTCGAGAGCCGTCCCGTCCAGCGCCTCGCGCAGGACCCGCCGGGCGTCGGCGGCGGCGCGGGGCAGGGCGACGAGCGGGCGCGTGACGACGACGTCCGTCGCCGTGCCTGCCTGCTCGTCCACCGCCCGCTCCTACCGTCTGCGTGGCCATCGAGAGTAGTCGGTGGACCACGCCCAGGTCGCTCCTACAGGGACAAGGTTCCCTGTCCGGACAGGTCCACGCTCCGGGACCCCGACGCTGTGCGAGACCTCACAGGAGGTCAGCGGCGTGGCAACCGGCGCGCGGCGCGGACCGCCTCGTCGTCGAACATCCGGTACCGCTGGCCGAAGCGCTCGACCGTCTCGACGACCACCCGGTCGGCCGTGCGGAGCTGCGCCATGATCGTCGGCATCGAGCTGTCGTGCAGCCCCGGCCAGAACGCCAGCGTCTCCTCGAACAGCGGCGCGAGCTGCTCGAGGGCCGTGTCGTCGAAGCTGTCGCCGACGAGCACGGTGCGTCCCGCCAGGACCCGTCCACCCGGCGAGACCACGGCGCGGGTGCGGCGAGCCGGCTGCCCCATGCCGATGTCGGCCCGGGAGAGCTCCTGCACCCGCACCCCGGGGTTGATCAGCTGCAGCCCCTGCACGGTCTCGGCGTCGTCGCGGCCGAGCACGCGGGCGAGGTCGCCGTGGCGGCTGTACGTCGCGGGACGGGTCTGCAGCCGCAGCGCCAGCACCGGGTCGAGCCGGCGAGCGAGCTGCCGGGCGTAGACGGTGCCGGCGGTCGGGGTCCAGTGGGTGTCCTTGCGCCAGTACGTCTGGACGTCGCGGTCGGCCTCGCGCAGGGCGGGGCGCAGGTCCAGGAACGACGGCCCGCCGCGGGCGGTCAGCTCCTGCCACAGGGCGGCCCGGGACGCGCCCGCACACGCCTGCTCGGGGGGCCGGGCCGGCACGTGCTCGTCCACCGTCGTCGACTTGTCCGGCCCCACGACGACCACCACCTCGCGCCCGCCGGCCTGCAGGGCGGCGGCGAGGGCCGCGACGTTGCCGGCGACGTGCCGGGCGCGGCCGCGGTCCTGACAGGCCACGGTCCAGTCCTGCGCGATGTAGAGGTAGCGGTCGCTGCCCTCGACCACGCGGCCGCTGTCCGAGGCGGCGCCCGCGTCCCGGGTCAGCGGTGCCAGGACGGCCACCGCCAGGCCCACCGCGACGGCGGCAGCGCGCAGTCGCGGCGTCACGTCCGGCCTCGTCGCTGCACGTCGGGACCCTAACGGTCGCCCGAGTGCCCGGCTCGACTAGGCCGAACGGGTGCACCATGAGGCAGGACCGGCACTACTGAGGAGTAGTCGCGAGTGTGTGAACCGAGAGTCACTCCCCCTGTCTGAGGAGCACCTGGTGGACCTGCACGACGACGACGACGGAGGCGGCCGGGTCCTGGCCCTGACCGTGGCAGCAGCCGGGGGCCTGGCGGCAGGCGTGGCGGCGGCAGAGCTGGCGGACCTGGCCTGGCCCGGGCTGCTGGTGCTGGCCTGGGCGGGCTCGACCGCGGGCGGTCTGTCCGGCGCCCTGCTCCGGCCTCGCTCTCGCAGCGAGCGGCAGTCGCGCGTGCTGACCCTGCTCCCGGCGCAGAGGTCGGCACAGGTCGTCGACGAGGGCTGGTCGCTCGTCCCCGCGCCGGCAGCGCGCGCCGGCGCAGTGCCCGGTGAGGCCCGCGGCCGCCGTCGTCCGCGGCCGCCGTTCCCCTCCAGCGCCGGGGCGTGAGGCGAGCGCCTCGCTGACGTCGTCCTCGAGCGCGGGGCAGGGGCCGGGGACGCGCTGCTGCACGTCGGGGCCGCTGCTCGCCCCGACGGCCCTGTGGGGGACGTCACGCGGCTGGTGCTAGCCGTGTGCTTGCAGGAGTTAGCACCGGGGCATACCGTCGAGGACGTCAACAGAGCACCTCGTGGAAGGAGTCCCGGTCCGTGGCAGGCATCCCCGTACGTCACCTCGGCGACTACATCCGCGAGCAGCGGGCCAGCAGCCAGATCTCGCTGCGCCAGCTCGCCGCCCTCGCCGGCGTCAGCAACCCCTACCTCAGCCAGATCGAGCGTGGGCTGCGCAAGCCGAGCGCCGAGATCCTTCAGCAGATCGCCAAGGGCCTGCGCATCTCGGCCGAGGCCCTCTACGTCCAGGCCGGCATCCTCGACCACCGCGAGAGCAGCGGCGTCGTCGACGCCCTGCTGGCGGACGAGGGGCTGAACGAGCGGCAGAAGCAGGTGCTGCTCGAGATCTACGACAGCTTCCGCAAGGAGAACGCCGCCCTGGTGCTCTCCGAGCAGGCCGCCGCGACCCTCGCGGAGGCCGAGCCCGGCGTCGCCGACCGGCCGGTCGCCACCCCGCTCCCCGTGGCGGAGCAGCCCGCCCCGCCCGCCGCCAAGAAGCCCGCGTCCAAGCGCTCCCGCAAGGCCGCGCCGAAGCCCGAGGACGCCGACCCCGGCGCCGTCGACGCGCCGGCCGCTCCGCCGAGCGCCTGACGCTCCGCACGACCCCGCACCCCACTGCCCGTCACACCCCACTGCCCAGGAGGCACCTCATGACCGTCACCACCGACGTCACCAAGACCGGCGACACCGTCACCGGCCGCTTCACCGTCAAGAACCTCCCGACCGTCTCCCTCGCCGAGGTCAAGAAGCCGGTCTTCGCCGTCGCCGGTCTCGCCGACCTCGCGATCGAGCAGGTCAAGGAGGTCCCGTCGGACGTCCAGGCGCAGGTCACCAAGGCGCAGGCCCGCCTCGCCGAGGTCCCGAACGTCGTCAAGACCCTCCCGACCCAGGTCAAGGGCCTGCGCGGCGAGGTCGAGACCCGCGTCGCCAAGGCCACCGAGCAGGCCACCGACCTGTACGCCGCCCTCGCGGTCCGCGGCGAGCGCCTCGTGACCCAGATCCGGCGCCAGCCGGCCACCGAGGCCGCCATCGCCGAGGGCAAGGAGGCCGTGAAGAAGGCCGAGGCGTCCGCCAAGGCCGCCGGCAAGTCCGTCCGGGCCGGCGAGAAGGCCGTCGAGGACGCCGCCGCCAAGATCGGCTAGTACCTCCCCCTGGTACGACGCTCCGCGTCCCGCCCGACCCCCGGTGCCCTCGCGGCCCGGGGGTCGCGCGCTGTCCGGACTCCTCGTCACCAGTGACACGCGGGCGGCCACGCCTAGTACCAGCGGGAGTGACGCATGGTCCCTTCCGCCCATCTTGCTCCAGAGTGGTGTCCGTCACATGGTGCCCGAGCCAGAGTTCGTGCCACGGCGCCGCTCAGGCGTCCGGGCACGCTCAGATCCGACGGCATCACTGGTCGCCTACGGCCGTCGGGGAGCGAGAGGCGAAACCGCGCCCCCTCTCCGGCAGGGAAGGCACGGGCATGCAGCTCCGGCCAAGCGCAACACGAGGGCGGCTGCTTGCGGCCGCCACCGCCTTCACGACTGTGGCGGGCGTGACCGGCACCGCCTTGCTCAGCGCCGCGGTGATCGCGACCCCCGCGGCGTCGGCTGCCACTGCACCGACCGTCGGGTGCACCAGCGGGGCAGACCGCCTCAACACGGGTCACGACAGCCTGACGGGCGGAACCCTCTCCAACGGCCAGCAGGACGCGACCTGGACCGTCGTCGGCCCTGTAGAGACGGGGCTCGGCGTCACGAGCCCCAAGACCAAGGCCCTGCAGGCACCGACGACGGCCGTCCCCAAGCCGGCCCTCGTGGGCAAGGCCGCGGCTGTCTACGTCGACAGCCCGTACGGCAACGCCCAGTGGATCTCACAGGAGGGGGTGGGCGGGTCCAGCCCGGACGCGGACTGGTGGTACACGGCCAGCTTCGAGCTCAGCCCCGAGGTCGACGCCAGCACGTTCGCCCTGAAGCTGAACTTCTACGCGGACAACTCCGTCAACGAGGTCTACGTCAACGGCGCAGCACAGAGCGGCCTGACCGCCGGGCTGCCGTCTTACGCTGCTGGGACCGACCCGTACCAGGCGAACGGCTTCAGCGCGGGTAGGGGGTCCAACACGACCCTCAAGAGCGACTGGCAGGCCGGCCACAACACGATCCAGGTGCAGATCAAGAGCGGCGCCAACGCTGAAGGCTTCCTCGCCCAGGTCGTGCCGTTCCCGACCTGCACGGTCACCGTTCAGGTCAGAGGCTCGCAGACGTACGGCGGGAGCGACCGCACGCTCACCTGGCAGGCGTCGGGCGGCCCTGATCCGACAGGCACCCTGTCCTGCGCCGTCTCGCCCACGCTGCCGGTCTCGAAGCTCACGCTCGACACCAGTTCCTGCACAGGGCTCGTCGCGCCCGCCGGCTACGCCCTGCGCTACGTCGGTGGCAACGACGCGTTCGTCGTGAACCGGGCGGCCCTCACCGTCACGCCCGCGGCCACAAGCGCGATGTACGGCTCCAGTCCGACGGTCGGCCCCGTCTACAGCGGCTTCGTCAACGGAGAGGGCCCGGCCAAGCTGACGACTCAAGCCACCTGCGGCGTCGTGGCCACCAGCGTCCTGCACGTCGGCGGCCACCCGACCGCCTGCTCCGGCGCGTCGGCCGCGAACTACACGGTCGAGTACAAGCCCGGCACGGCCACGATCACCCGCGCTCCGCTGGCGGTCACCGCGAGTTCCTCGTCGGCCGCGTACGGCACCACGCCCGACGTCACGGCGGCCTACGAGGGCTTCGCGTACACCGACAGTGCAGCCAGCCTCACCACGCCCGCGTCCTGCACGACCACGGCCACGGCGGCTTCGCTGCCCGGCGTCTACCCCACGACCTGCTCGGGGGCCGTTTCCGGTGACTACGACTTCTCCTACTCCGCCGGCAAGTACACGGTCGGCAAGGGCGTCGTCACCGTCACCGCCTCCAGCCCCACGATGACGTACGGCAGCGACGCTCCCGCGGTCACGCCGAGCTACGCCGGCTTCGTCGGTGACCGGAACAGCACGTCTGCCAGCTTCCAGTCCCCGACCTGCACCACGACGGCCGGGCCGACCACCCACGTCGCGGACACCGCGCCGATAACGACCTGCAGCGGCGCCAAGGACCCCGCCTACGACTTCGTCTACGTGCCCGGCAGGGTCAGCGTGCAGGCAGCGGCCGTGACGCTGACTGCTGACGACGCGAGCAAGGTGTACGGCGACGCCGTCCGGCCCGTCGGTTCCTCCGCCAAGGGTCTGAAGAACGATCAGACGTCGGCCGCGCTCGGTGCCGCCTGCGCGACGGCCGCCATGGCCGGCTCGCCCGTCCTGCCCGCCGGCTACGCCACGACCTGCTCGGGAGCCACCAACCCGGACTACGACGTCACCTACGTCCCCGGCACGCTGACCGTGACGCCCAGGCCCCTGACCATCACCGCCTCGGCCGGCACGATGGTCTACGGCGGGACCGTGCCGGACGTGGCGGCGAGCTACACCCTGCTGTTCCAGGACACCCTCGACACGGAGCCGGTCTGCCGCACTGCTGCCACCAGCAGCTCGAACACCGGCGACTACACCAGCTCCTGCGACGGGGCCGAGGACACGGACTACGCCATCACGTACGCGACCGGCACGACGCAGGTCATGCGCGCTCCGCTCACCATCGGTGCGGACAGCGTCACCATCACCTACGGCGACGCGCTGCCGACCTTCACCCCGAAGGGTGTCGGCTTCGTCAACGGGGACACGACCGCAGCCCTCGGCAAGGGCCTGCTCTGCGACGTCGCCGTCACCGGCATCGCGCCGGTCACGAGCGACGGCTACCCGATCACCTGTGGGGGCGGGGTGACGGGGAACTACGAGGTCGCCACGACGACCGGCACGCTCACGGTCGCGCCCAAGGCGCTCACCATCACCGCCAGCAGTCCCAGCAGCGTCTACGGCGCGACGGTGCCGGTCGTAGTACCGCTCTACAGCGGGCTCACCGCCGGGGACACGGCTCCCAAGACCGCGCCTTCCTGCAGCAGCACCGTCCCGGCGAGCGGCATCGTCGGCACCTACCCGGCCTCCTGTGCGGGTGCGGCTGACAGCAACTACGCCATCGACTACGCAGGGGGGACCCAGACGGTGACGAGGGCGCCCGTGGTCGTCACCGCCTCGAGCCCGACCGGCAGCTACCTCGAGCCCGTCCCGGCCGTCCTCGCGGACTACGTGGGCCTGGCCAAGGGGCAGACGGTGCCCACCACGGCCGCGACCTGCTCCAGCACGGCGACCACCACGAGTGCACCGGGTACCTACCCGACCACCTGCAAGGACACCTCGGACCTCAACCACAGCTTCACCTACAAGCCCGGCGTGCTCACCATCCGGCTCGTGCTCGGGTGCGCCAACTCTGCCGCGTACGGCACGGGCCTCGACTGGCACGGCCGCGACCTCAGGGGCAAGGACCTCGGTGGGATCAGCCTGCGGGGGATGAACCTGGCGGGCGCGAACCTCCAGGGCGTCAACCTGGCCGGGGCCGACCTGACCGGTGCGAACCTCCAGGGCGCTGACCTGCGCGGGGTGAACCTGTCCGGAGCGAACCTGTCCGGGGTCAACCTGGTCGGCGCGAACCTGACCGGTACCAACCTCAAGGGCGCCAGGCTGACGTGCGCCAACCTGCAGGCGATCACGGCCCAGGGCGCCAACCTGGCGGGCACAGACATGACCGACGCCAAGGTCGTGCGGGCGAGCCTGACCGGTGCCAACCTCGTCGGGGCGAACCTCACCCGCGCGTCGTTCCGCGACGCGGTGGTCAAGGGCGGCAGCACCACCTCCGTGCTCTGGCGTTCCACCACCTGCACGGACGGGCGCAACAGTGACGACGTCGGGGGGACCTGCGTCGGCCACTGGTAGCCCGAGGCGGTCGAGCGCCGCCCGCGTCCCGCACGACCCCCGGTGTCCTCGCGGCCCGGGGGTCGCGCGCTGTCCGGGTCCAGCAGGCAGACTGGCAGCGTGATCCTCGGCTGGGACCTGTCGGACCCTCTCACCGTCCTCGACCTCGGCCTGCTCGTGCTGGCCGGCTGCGCCTTCGTCGACTGCGTGCGGCAGGACCCGCAGGCCTTCCCGGCGGCGGGCAAGCTCACGAAGCCGGCCTGGCTCGCCATCACCGGGGTCGCCCTGCTGTTCGCGCTGCTGCCCGTCGGGGTGCTCAGCCTCTTCGGGGCCGCGGTCGCCGTCGCCTCCATCGTCTACCTGGTCGACGTCAAGCCCGCCGTCACCGGCATGCGCCCGGGCAGCGGCCCGTACGGGTGACCGGCCCGGTGCTCGTCACCGGGAGCGGCGCGCCCGTCACGGTCGTCGCCCACGGCCTCGGGGCGAGCACCGCCGAGACCCGGCCGCTGGTGGGCGGCGTCCCCGGCACCCGGGTCTTCCCCGCCGCGCGCGCGCACGGCGACGGCCCCCCGGTGGACGGGCCGCTGAGCTACGACCTCCTCGGCCGCGACCTCGAGCGGGTCGCCGACGCGCACGGCGCGACCCAGGCGCTCGGCGTCTCGATGGGTGCCGGAGCCCTGCTCAGCCTGCTGGCCCGCCGCCCCGACCGCTTCTCCCGGGTCGTCCTGCTGCTCCCCGCGGCGTCCGACCGCCCCCGCACCGACGACGCCGTCGCCCGGCTGCAGGCCCTGGCCACCGCCCTCGACGCGCACGACGCCGACGGCGTGGCGGCGTGCGTCGCGCAGGAGCTCCCGCAGGACCTGCACGACGTGCCCGGCGTCCGGCAGTACCTCGCCGCCCGCACGCGCTTCCTGCTCGACAGCAGCGGGGTGGCCGCGGCCGTCCGCGACCTGCCGGCGTCGTCGCCGGTGCCGGACCGCGCGGTGCTCGGCGCCGTGACGGCCGAGGTGCTGCTGCTCGCGCAGGAGGGCGACCCGCTGCACCCCGCCTCGGTGGCTCGCGACCTCGCCGCGGTGCTGCCCCGGGCGAGGCTGGTGGTGTTCGACCGGCCCGGAGCGGTGGTGCGCGAGCGGCTGCGGGTCCGGGCGCTCGTGGGGGAGCTGCTGGGTCAGTGACCCTGCGGGGCCTGCGGCGGGTGCAGCATCTCTGACGCGGTGTCGCCGACCGGCTCCTGGCCCGCGTGCACGAACACCAGCGCGTCGGGGTCGTTGCCGGGCACGTGCTCGGTCTCGCCGTTGGCCTCGTAGACGTCGATCAGGCCGGGAGCGACGGAGGCGGCCAGCAGCCGCCGGACGCCCTCGGCGACGGTCGTCGACTCGCCGTCGCGGCTGCCGCCGCGCAGCAGCACCAGGTCGTCAGCCACGGGCCGGCTCGGACGGGGCGGGCGCCTCGGGGCGCGGTCGGATCATGGTCCCGGACTACCCCTCCTGGACGTGGGGACACGAGCCGCGCCGGCACTGGGCAGGCACGGGGCCGGACGGCGGGTGACAGCGGCCCCGCAGTACGCCACGCTGTGTCCCGGTACGGCCCGGTACGCGCGTCACCCGTGCGGGTGACTGTGCGATCGGGCCGTGTCCGACGTGCGCAGGCCTCGTTGCTCAGAGTGTCGCCGCACCCCGCAGCACCGCCGATCGAAGGGCCCCCGTCATGACCCGCATCGCCACCGTGCAGACCGAGCTCGAGCTCCGCCTCGTCGTCCCCGGCGGCCCCTCGCTCCCCGTGCTGGCCGGTCTGCGGTACGAGTCGGCCGACCCGTGGGCGGTCCGCGTCGCCTTCCAGACCGGCGCCAAGGACGAGGACGGCGGCGAGGGCACGGTCGAGTGGATGTTCGCCCGCCAGCTGCTCACCGACGGCGTCGCGAAGACCGTCGGCGAGGGCGACGTCCGTGTCTGGCCGTCCGCCTCCGGTGGCGCCCGCGTCGTCAACCTGGCGATGGCCTCGCCGTCCGGCTCCGCCCTGTTCGAGATCGACCGCGACGCCCTCGTCGAGTTCCTCCAGCAGACCTACCTCGCCGTGCCCACGGGCTCCGAGGAGGAGGTCGTCGACCTCGACGCCGAGCTGGCGCTGCTGCTGTCCGAGTAGTCCCCCCGCGACACCTGAGAGGCCGTCCCTGCTGCGGGGGCGGCCTCTCGTCGTGTGCGGGTCGGGGCTGTGTCAGGGCGCGACGCGGTCCCAGGGGACGGACAGCTCGCCGAACCGGGCCCGCCGGGCGTCCACGCCCTCGAGCGACCCGCAGGCCGCGACCCACCGCTGCCGTGGCCCGAAGGCGGCGTAGGGCGCGGCCCGGTCCCAGGCGGCGTCGAGCTCGCGGAGCAGGTCGTGCACCGGCTCGCCCGGGACGTTGTGGTGGATGAGCGCCTTCGGCAGCCGCTCGGCCAGCGACGACGGCCGGTCGAGGGTGGGCAGGTGCGCCGCGAGGGTGAGGCTGACCGGCCCGCCGGCGGTGAGGGCGACCCAGGCGGCCCGGCGCCCCAGCTCGTCGCAGGTGCCCTCGACCAGGAGCCCGCCGGGAGCGAGGCCGGCGAGCAGGGTCTGCCAGGCCTCCGCGGCAGCGGCCTCCTCGTACTGGCGGAGCACGTTCAGGGCCCGGACCACCAGCGGCCGCAGGCCGGCCAGCTCGAAGCCGCCGCGCCGGAACGACAGCCCCGGCCGGGTCGCGCCCTGCGCCGCCGCGACCCGCTCCGGGTCGATCTCGAGCCCGACCACCTCGACGTCGGGCCGGACGGCCGACAGTCGTTCCCGCAGCTCGACCGCCGTCACGGGGGTGGCGCCGTAGCCGAGGTCGACGACGAGCGGGACGTCGGCGGTCCGCAGCAGCTCCCCGTGGACGGCGGCCAGCCAGCGGTCGACCCGCCGCAGCCGGTTGGGGGCGGTGGTCCCTCGGGTCGGGAGCCCCAGGGCGCGGGCCCGGCCGGCGGCGAAGCGCTTCTCGCGGGGCACGGCGCTCCTACCGCGTGGTCAACGGACGCTGAAGCAGCGCTCGGGCGGGGGGACGCTGCCAGCGCTTCCGTTGATCACGCAGAGGGACGGCGGTCCACCTTGTAGGACGCCGCCTGCTGCTGCGGCGTCAGCTGGACGAGGTCGATGTTCACGTGGGCCGGGCGCGAGGCGACCCAGACGATCGCGTCGGCGACGTCGTCGGCCGTGAGGGCCTCGACCCCGGCGTAGACCGCGGCGGCCTTCTCGGCGTCGCCGGCGAACCGGGTCAGGCTGAACTCCTCGGTCTGCACCATCCCGGGCGCGACCTCGCTCACCCGGATGCCGTACGACACCGTCTCCAGCCGCAGCACCTCGCGCAGCGCCTTGACCGCGAACTTCGCCGCGACGTAGCCGCCGCCGTTCTCGTAGGCCCAGCGGCCGGCGGTCGAGCCCGTCATGACGACCTGCCCGCGCGACGCCCGCAGCTGCGGCAGCAGCGCCTGCACGGTGCGGACCGTGCCGAGGACGTTGAGGTCGTACATCCGGGCCCAGTCGTCGACGTCGGCCGTCTCGAGGGGGGCGAGGTCGAGCGCGCCGCCCGCGTTGGCGACGACGAGGTCGCACGCCTGCACGGCGTCGGCGAGCTGCTCGACCGAGCGCGGGTCAGTGACGTCGAGGGCCTGCGGGCGGATCGCCGGGTGCTGCGCGGACAGCTGCCCGAGCCGGTCGAGCCGCCGGGCCGCCGCGACCACCTGCCAGCCCTCCGCGGCGAGCCGGAGCGCCGTCGCCGCCCCGATGCCGCTGCTCGCTCCCGTGACCACCGCTGTCCGCATGCGGGAAGCATGCCGGACCGGGCGTGGTTCGCTACCTCGGACCCTGACCCGTCGACCGACCGGAGGTGCGCGATGACCCTGGCCACGCTGCACCCACGGCGCATCGCGGTGCTCTCGGTGCACACCAGCCCGCTCGAGCAGCCCGGCACGGGCGACGCCGGCGGCATGAACGTCTACGTCCTCGAGACCAGCAAGCGGCTGGCGGCGCTCGGCGTCGAGGTCGAGGTCTTCACCCGCGCGACGTCGTCGGACCTGCCGCCGTCGGTCGAGGTCGTCCCCGGCGTCACCGTCCACCACCTCACGGCGGGCCCCTTCGAGGGGCTGTCCAAGGAGGACCTGCCCTCGCAGCTGTGCGCGCTGACGTCCGGCGTCCTGCGCGCGGAGGCCCGGCACGAGCCCGGCTGGTACGACGCCGTCCACTCGCACTACTGGCTGTCGGGGCAGGTCGGCTGGCTGGCGACCGAGCGCTGGGACGTCCCGCTCGTCCACACCGCCCACACGCTGGCGAAGGTGAAGAACCTCGCGCTGGCCGTGGGCGACGCACCCGAGCCGTTGCGGCGGGTCGTGGGCGAGGAGCAGGTGGTCGCCGCGGCCGACCGCCTGGTCGCCAACACCGCCGACGAGGCGCGCGAGCTGGTCGAGCTCTACGACGCCGACGTCGCCCGCGTGGTCACCGTCGCGCCCGGCGTCGACCTCGAGCACTTCCGCCCGGGGGAAGCCACGGGAGCGCGCACCCGCATCGGCATCCCTCCCGACGCCGTCCTGCTGCTGTTCGTCGGGCGCCTGCAGCCCCTCAAGGCGCCCGACGTGCTGCTGCGGGCCGCCGCCCGCCTCGACCCCGCCCTGCGCGCCCGCACGGTGGTGGCCGTCGTCGGCGGTCCGAGCGGCAACGGCGGCGGCGAGCCCGAGATGCTCCGGGCACTGGCCGCCGAGCTCGACCTCCCCGTGGTGTTCGAGGCCCCGTCCGGGCGGGACCGGCTGCGTGACTGGTACGCCGCGGCCGACGTCGTCGCCGTCCCCTCGCACAACGAGTCCTTCGGCCTGGTGGCCCTCGAGGCCCAGGCCTGCGGCACCCCCGTCGTCGCCACCGACGTCGGCGGCCTGCGCACCACCGTCCGCGACGGCGTCAGCGGGCTGCTGGTCGCCGGGCACTCCTCCGACGACTGGGCGCGCGCCCTCGAGCGCGCCGTCCGCGACCGCGCGGTCCTGTCGCTCGGCGCGGTCGAGCACGCCGCGGGCTTCTCGTGGGGCCGGACGGCGTCGGGGCTGCTGACCACCTACCGGGCTGCGCTGGCCGACCGGGCCCGGGTGCGCGAGGCTGCTGTCTCGTGACGGTCCACCAGACGATCGAGGCGGCCCTGCTCGACAACGCCCTCGACTTCCACTCGCCCACCGAGGGCTCGTTCTTCGTCAAGCTCCCGGGCACGCACAAGCTCTTCACCAACGTCTGGCTCGTCGCGGGTGCGCACTCGCTGCTCGTCGAGGCGTTCGTCTGCCGCAAGCCGGACGAGAACCACGAGGAGTTCCAGCGGTTCCTGCTGCGCAAGAACGCGCGCATGTACGCCGTGGCGTTCTCGATGGACGCCGTCGGCGACGTCTACCTGGTGGGGCGGCTGCCGCTGCACTCGGTGACCGCCGACGAGGTCGACCGCATCCTCGGCGCCGTCCTCGAGTACGCCGACTCCACCTTCGACAGCCTGCTGGAGCTCGGGTTCGCCGGCTCGATCAAGCGGGAGTGGGCCTGGCGGCAGAAGAACGGCGAGTCGACGGCGAACCTCGCCGCGTTCGCCCGGTTCGCGTCCCCGGACGCTTGAGCGAGCCGAGCGCCGTCGTCTGGGAGCTCGACGGCCGGCTGCTGTCCCTGCTGACCGAGCTCGGCGTCCCGTTCGAGCGGGTCGAGGCGGGCGCGTACGCCGTCGAGCTGCACGGGACCCGCCGCCCCCGCACCTGGCTGTGGTTGATCGCCGGGGAGCAGGCCGTGCAGCTCGAGGCCTTCGTCATGCACATGATCAGCGGCGCCGACGTCGGCCGCGTGTCCGCGCACCTGCTGCGGCGCAACCTCGGGCTGCGCACCGTCCACTACGCCACCGACGACGTCGGGGACCTGTTCCTCGTCGGGTCGCTGCCGCTGGAGGCGCTGTCGGAGCGCGGCGTCGACGGGGTGCTGGGGGAGGTGCTGTCGCTGCTCGAGACCGACGGGCCGAAGCTGCAGCAGCTCGCCTACGGCGCCGCGCTGGACAGGGACGAGAGCCTGGCGGCGAAGGTGCGGGCCGACGGGGCGGGGCGACGGCCGGCGGGGACGCCGGACCGGGCGCCGCGCAGGGACGTGCGGCGGTAGGAGGGGGGCTCGGCCCTGCAACCCTCGCCGGCCGGCCCGGATCGCGTCGTCGCGGTGATCCCAGGGTATGACGGCGGGACGCACTCCCGCGACGGTCGCCACGTCAGTTGGTGACGAACTGTCAGCCCACCGCCCTAAGGTGCGGGAAGGGCAGCCGATGGTGAAGCTGTTGGATGACTCAGAGCCACGAACCTGGAGGTGACCCCGTGAGCATCGCTGATGACGTAACTGCTGGCGTGCAGGAGATGCCGGTCGACGAGGGTCGGCGACTGCTGGACGAGGCCGCTCGCCGCAAGCTCGGCATGAGCGGACCAGAGTTCGCAGAGGCCTGGGACCAGGGGCGCTTCGCAGACCAGGACTCGGCCGCGGTCAACGAGGTAGCCATGCTCCTTCCCTTTGGCCGGTAGCAGTCCAGCAGAAGCAGTACAGAACTTCGTGGGGCCGCTCCAACGGGCGCTGTCCTGCGTCACGGACTCGGTCCTGGTAGTCAGCCCTGGTGGCTACCAGCTCAACGAGGACGGCCCGCCCCACGGCGTGCTCCTGAACCGGGGCGACGCGGTGCGCCTGCCGGGGGCCAACAAGCCCTGTCTCCACGTCAGCCTGCACTACCAGGTCGTGCGTGTCGACGACGCTGACCGGGGCCCGTTCAAGGTCCGGACGAGGGCCTACCGCTACCACGTCCTCACAGACGACGGCACCGAGTCGATGCTGTTCCACTGGCATCCGGACGGCAAGAGCACCTTCGCCCGGCCACACCTTCACGTGGGCGGTGCCCTGCTGCAGAGGGATGCCGTCATCAGCCGAAAGGCGCACGTTCCCAGCGGCCGGGTGGCCCTGGAGATGGTCATCGGGATGCTCATCCGCGAGTACGCGGTAGTGCCCAGGCGTGCGGATCACGAGGCGGTCCTCGACGAGTGTCTGACCCGGTTCGAGCGATGGCGCACCTGGTCGTCATAGACAGGCCGAGTGGTCATGGTGACCCACTTCGGCTCGGCGAACGGGAGATCTCTCAGCCGGTGACGGCCCTGAGTCCGTTCTCTTGCAACCCGGCGAAGTCAACCTGGCGAAGCGGCGGTGATTACCACGTCACCCGAGCCCGGCGGCTCGTCTGAGCCACGGGCGGCCTACGCCGGTCATGCCCCGACCGTGCAGTGCGCGGGCGAGAGCGAGGGCGCGGGGTGCTCATGCGGGGACACGCGCGGCTGCGCACCGCGCGGGACCGCGTCCGTCGGCCTGGCTATCGTGGTCGGCGACGTCCTCGGCACCCTGCTGTGGACGTCCGTGCTGGCGTTCCTGGGCTGGGTCGTCGGGCGGCCTGCACTGGACCTGCTCGACACCGTCGACCACTACGCCCTGGCGATCACCGTGGGCGTGCTGGTCGTGCTCGTGGCCGTGCGGAGCCTGCGGAGGCGCGCCCGGCCCGGCCGGTGAGCGCCACCCCCGCTGCGCCCTCCCGGCGCGACTGCGGCACGATCGTCGGATGGCCACCCTCGTGCTGCTCCGCCACGGCGAGAGCCAGTGGAACAAGAAGAACCTGTTCACCGGCTGGGTCGACGTCGACCTCACCGAGCTCGGCGAGGAGCAGGCGCGCCTCGGCGGGCTCGAGCTGAAGAAGGCCGGCGTCCTGCCGACCGTCGTCCACACGTCGCTCATGACCCGCGCGATCCGCACCGCGAACATCGCCCTCGAGTCGTGCGAGCGGAACTGGCTGCCGGTCAAGCGCCACTGGCGGCTCAACGAGCGCCACTACGGCGACCTGCAGGGCAAGGACAAGAAGGCCGTCCGCGACCAGTACGGCGCGGAGCAGTTCCAGCTGTGGCGCCGCTCCTACGACACCCCGCCGCCGCCCATCGAGGCAGGCAGCGAGTGGGACGTCAGCACCGACGAGCGCTACGCCCTGCTCGCCCGCGACCTCGTGCCGCGCACCGAGTGCCTCAAGGACGTCGTGCACCGGCTGCTGCCGTACTGGTACGACGCCATCGTCCCGGACCTGCGGGCCGGGCAGACCGTCCTGGTCGCGGCCCACGGCAACTCCCTGCGCGCCCTCGTCAAGCACCTCGACGGGCTGAGCGAGGACGACGTCGTCGGCCTCAACATCCCCACGGGCCAGCCGCTGCGGTACGACCTCGACGACGACACGCTCGCCCCGACCGTCCCGGGCGGCACCTACCTCGACCCGGAGGCGGCAGCGGCGGCGGCCGCAGCGGTAGCGGCCCAGGGCCACTGATGCCCCGGGAGCGCTGAGGTGCCGCGCAGGAAGCGCGCGGACTACCGGGCCCCGTCGGTCCGGCCCCGCGAGCCGCGGCTCGCGCCGGCGGCGACACCCGACGACGACGCCCCGGTGTCGTACTTCCCGCCCGGCACCTGGCGCAAGGTGCTGCTCGGCGGCGGGATCGGCGCGGCCGGGCTGGTCGCCCTGTTCCTCGCGTCCCTGCTCAACGACTCGGGCGACCGCGCGCAGGAGAAGGCCCTCACCCGGGGCAGCTGCACGGTCGACGCCCGCACCGACCCGGGCAGTGCGCACGTGGCGTCGCCGGCGTTCCGCACCGACCCGCCCGCGGGCGGCGACCACCTCGACGGCGACGTCGCCCCCGGCACGTACGCGGGCGCGGACGTCCCGCCCGACGGCGCCCTGGTGCACGCGATGGCGCAGGGACGGGTCGTCCTGTGGCACCGGCCGGGCGTGGGGACGACCGAGGCGGCGGACCTCGTCCGCGCGCACCGCAAGGACGTCGTCGTCGTGGAGCGCGCCTCGCTGCCCGTGCCGCTCGCGCTGACGGCCTGGCACTCCCGGCTGCTCTGCCAGGCCCCCGAGCCCGCCGTGCTCGAGCGCTTCACCGACACGCGGAAGGGCTCCGGCCCGGAGCAGGACTAGACGGGGGCGACGCGCTCGCCGGTCACGAGGTAGACGACCCGGCGGGCCACCGAGACGGCGTGGTCGGCGAACCGCTCGTAGTAGCGGCCACACAGCGTGATGTCGATCGCCGCCTCGACGCCGTCGGCCCATGCGTCGTCGAGGATGGTGGAGAACAGCCGGCGGTGCAGGTCGTCCATGACGTCGTCGTCGCTCTCGAGCTCCGCGGCGAGCGACAGGTCGCGGCCGGCGATGACGCTGCCCGCCTTGGCCACGATCTCCTCCGCGACGTGCCCCATCTTGAGCACCGTCGAGCGCAGCGCCGGCGGGACGGCGGACGACGGGTAGCGGCGTCGGGCGACCTTCGCCACGTGGACGGCGTTGTCGCCCATGCGCTCGAGGTCGGCGACCATGCGCAGGCTCGTGACCAGGGTGCGCAGGTCGCTGGCGACCGGCTGCTGCCGGGCCATGAGGTCGAAGGCGCGCTCCTCGACGGAGTGGTACAGCTCGTCGACCACGAGGTCGGCGGCGATGACGGTCTCCGCCATCTGCAGGTCGGCGTCGAGCAGGGCCGTCGTCGCGCGGCTCATGGCCGACCCGACGAGGTTCGTCATCTCGACCAGCGAGGCGGAGATGGCGTCGAGCTCGTCGTGGTAGGCGTCGCGCATGGGTGCACCGTAGGCGAGCGTGCGCGCCCTCGGCGGGCAGGGCGGCGACGTCGGGGTGGACAGCAGGTGAACAGCGGGTGCGGGCACCGCCCGGGCGCCCGGAACAGGGTGCGGACGGTCCTACTGTGCGGCAGGTGGACGTGCTGCTGACCCTGCTCGCGGTGCTCGTCGCCGTCGCGGTCGGGGTGCTCGTCGGACGGCGGACCGCCGCGACCCCGCCGTCGCCGGTGCCGCCGGTGACCGTGCCCCTGGTGCCCGGCGCCCGCGACGTGCTGCAGGCGCTGCCCCTGGCGGTGCTCGTCGTCGACGTGTCGCACGAGGTCCTGCTCGCCAACCGCGCGGCCGACGAGCTCGGCCTCGTGCAGGGGGGCGTGCTGGCGGCGCTGCCGCAGCTGCGCCGGCTGGTCGACCACAGCCGCCGCACCGGCACGCCCCAGGAGACCGAGCTGCAGGCCCCGTTCTCCCAGCCGGGGCGCGCGCCCGCCGTCTTCCGCGCCCGGCTCGCCCCCGTCGGCGACGGCACGGTCGCGGTGCTGCTCGAGGACGTGACCGAGGCCCGCCGGGTCGAGGCCGTCCGCCGCGACTTCGTCGCCAACGTCAGCCACGAGCTCAAGACGCCGGTCGGGGCGATGGGCCTGCTGGCCGAGGCGCTGGTCGGGGCGAGCGAGGACCCGGTGGCCGTCCGCCGCTTCGGGGCGCGCGTGCAGAAGGAGTCGGGACGGCTGGCCCGGCTCGTGCAGGAGCTCATCGACCTGTCGCGGCTGCAGGGCGCCGACCCGCTGCCCGACCCGGAGCGGGTGAGCCTCGACAGCGTCGTCGCCGAGGCCGTTGACCGCGCCCGCGTGGTCGCGAGCGCCCGGGGCATCGACATCGCCCGCGGAGGTGCGCGCGGCCTCACGGTGCTCGGCAGCGAGCAGCAGCTCGTGACGGCGCTGGCGAACCTGCTCGACAACGCCGTCCACTACAGCCCCGACGGCACGCGGGTCGGCGTCGCCGTGCGGTGCGAGCAGGGGGCGGTCGAGGTCAGCGTCAGCGACCAGGGCATCGGGATCGCGGAGCACGACCTCGAGCGCGTCTTCGAGCGCTTCTACCGGGCCGACCCGGCCCGCAGCCGGGCCACCGGCGGCACCGGGCTGGGCCTGGCCATCGTCAAGCACGTCGCCACCAACCACGGCGGGGAGGTGACGGTGTGGAGCTCCGAGGGCCACGGCTCGACGTTCACCCTCCGCCTGCCGACGGCACCCGTTGTCGCCCCCGAGGACGAGGATCCCGCATGACCCGAGTGCTGCTGGTCGAGGACGAGGAGTCCTTCTCGGACCCGCTGAGCTACCTGCTCGAGCAGGAGGGGTTCGAGGTCGCCGTCGCGGCCACCGGCCCCGCCGCGCTGGAGGAGTTCGACCGCGGGGGCGCCGACCTGGTGCTGCTCGACCTGATGCTGCCCGGGCTGTCCGGCACCGAGGTGTGCCGCCAGCTGCGGCAGCGGTCGTCCGTCCCGGTGATCATGCTGACGGCGCGCGACAGCGAGATCGACAAGGTCGTCGGGCTGGAGCTGGGGGCCGACGACTACGTCACGAAGCCGTACTCGACCCGGGAGCTCCTGGCCCGGATGCGCGCGGTGCTGCGCCGCGGGGCCGAGCCGGAGGAGGCCGCGGGCGCGGTGCTGCAGGCCGGGCCGGTCCGGATGGACGTCGAGCGCCACACGGTCGCGGTCTCGGGGCAGCCGGTGTCGCTGCCGCTCAAGGAGTTCGACCTGCTCGAGCTGCTGCTGCGCAACGCCGGCCGGGTGCTGACCCGCGGCCAGCTCATCGACCGGGTCTGGGGCGCGGACTACGTCGGCGACACCAAGACGCTGGACGTGCACGTGAAGCGGCTGCGCGCCAAGGTCGAGCCCGACCCTGGCGCTCCCCGGCACCTGGTCACGGTGCGAGGGCTGGGCTACAAGTTCGAGGCCTGACCCGGTCCGGTACTGGGCCACACGTCCGAGGCCTGACCCGGTCCGGTACTGGGCTACACGTCCGAGGCCTGGCCGGTCCGGTACCGGGCTACACGTACGAGGCCTAGGAGGGCTGCGCCGGCTCCGCGCCGCCCGCGCCCTGCAGCGGCAGCCCGGCCTCCCGGGCCGCCGTCGTCGCCGGATGGGTCAGCCCGCCCGTCCCGCGCAGGGCGAGCAGCCGGACGAGCTCGTCGTAGGCCGGCTGCCCGAGCAGCGCCGCGATCTCGGGCCCGTAGGTGACGTACAGCGGCTCGGCCCCGACGTGGGCGACCGGCGACGACGTGCACCACCAGTGGAGGTCGGCGCCGCCGGGGCCCCAGCCGCGGCGGTCGAACTCGCCGAGCGCGGTCACGAGCACGCGCGTCTCGTCGGGCCGGTCGACCCACTCCTGCTCGCGGCGCACCGGCAGCTGCCAGCAGACGTCGGGCTTGGTCTCGAGCGGGTGCCGCCCGGTGCGCAGCGCGAGGGCGTGCAGGCTGCACCCCTCCCCGCCGGAGAACCCCGGCCGGTTGAGGAACACGCAGGCGCCGTCGACCACGCGGGTGCGCCGCGCGGGCTCGCCCTCGAGGTCGTCGTCCTCGCTGATGCCGTCCCGCCGCCCGACGTCGGCGTGCTGCCAGTCCTTCTTCTTGAGCAGCTTCGCGAACCGCTCGGTGCGGGCCTCGTCGTCGGGGTCGCTGTAGAACGCGCCATGGCTGCAGCAGCCGTCGTCGGGGCGGCCCTCGACCACGCCGGCGCAGCCGCTGCCGTAGACGCAGGTCCACGACGACAGCAGCCAGGTGAGGTCGGCCCGGACGACGTGGGCGGGGTCGGCGGGGTCGACGAACTCGAGCCAGTCGCGGGGGAAGTCGGGCGGGACCTCGGGCAGGCCCAGGAAGGTGGTCACAGGACGCGCACCACGAGCAGGGCGACGTCGTCGTCGAGCTCCCCCGCGGCGAGCTCGGCGAGCAGCGCGTCGGCCAGCTCGCGGGCGGTCGTGCCGACGGCCGCCTCGACCGTGGCGCGCAGCCGCTCGAGGCCCTCGTCGGGGTCCAGCCCGCGGCGCTCGACCAGGCCGTCGGTGCACAGCACCAGGACCGTCCCGGGCGGCACCTCGACCTCGCGCTCCTCCCGGTCGATGCCCAGGGCGGCACCCACGAGCAGGCCGGGGGCGCCGTCGAGCAGCACGGTCGTGCCGTCGGGACGCCGCAGCACGGGAGGCAGGTGCCCGGCGTTGGCGAAGTGCAGCCGGCCCGGGCGGTCGCCCTCGGGGAGGGTCAGCCGGGCGTAGACGGCCGTGGCGAGCGCCGCCATGTGCAGGCCCTGCACCAGCTGGTCGAGGTGGTCCAGGACGACCGCGGGGCTGCTGCCCTGCCAGGCGTAGCTGCGCAGGACCGACCGCAGCTGGCCCATCGACGCCGCGGCCTGCAGGTCGTGACCCATGACGTCGCCGATGGCCACGCCGAGGACGCCGTCGGGCAGGGCGAACAGGTCGTACCAGTCGCCGCCGACCTGGGCGGCGGTGGAGCCCGGCAGGTAGACGGCCGCGACGTCGAGGCCGGGCACGTCGGGCAGCTGCGGCAGCAGGGAGCGCTGCAGCTGCTCGGCCACGGCGTGCTCGCGCTGGTACAGCCGCGCGTTGTCGACCGCGAGCGCGGCCCGGCGGGCGAGGTCCGAGACCATGGACAGGTCGGCGTCGTCGTAGGTGCGGCCGCTCTCGGAGCTGACGAGCGACAGCACGCCGAGGACCTGCCTGCGGGCGCGCAGCGGCACAACGAGCCCGCTGCGGCCGCCCAGCTCGGCGTACAGGCGGGCCAGCTCGTCGCCACGGGACAGCTGCGCGAGGAGCTCCGGCGTCACCTCGGGCACGAGGAACGGCCGGCCGCTGGCGAGCACCTGCGACACCGGGGAGGCGTCCGTGCGCTGCAGGGGCTGCAGGTCGACGACGCGGTCGAGCAGGGCGTGCTTGCCGGGGTCGACGTGGCGGGTGACCGTGCGGGAGTCGTCGCCGTCGACCATCTCGACCATGCACCAGTCCGCCAGCCGCGGGACGACGAGACCGGCCAGCAGGCGCAGCGCCTCGTCGACGTCGAGGGTGCCGGCGAGCATGGACGTCGCCTCGGCCAGCAGCGCCAGCCGCGACTGCGCGAGCTCGGCGTCGGCGCGGGCCTGCTGCTCGGACAGCAGGTGGTCGGCGCGCTGCCGCTCGCCGCGCACGCGAGCCGTGACGTCGGCCTGGATGCCGACGAAGTGGGTCAGCGCGCCGCTGCCGTCGTACACCGGGGAGATGGACAGCTCGTTCCAGAACGGGCTGCCGTCCTTGCGGACGTTGAGGAGCGTGATGACCGCGTGCTCCTCGCGCTCGATCGCCTCGCGGACGCGCTGCACGTCGGCGGGGTCGGTCTCGGGGCCCTGCAGGAACCGGCAGTTGCGGCCGCGGACCTCCTCCCAGGACCAGCCCGTGGTGCGCTCGAACGCCGGGTTCACGAACACCAGCGCGTTGTCGGGCAGGCGGGGGTCGCTGATGGTGAACGACAGGCCGGCCGCGATGACGGCGCGGTCGCGCACGGCGGCGTCGCTGACCCCGTCGCCGTCCTCGGTCTCCACCAGCACGAGCAGCGCGTGCTCCTCGTCGCCCCGCGGCGGCAGCGGGAAGCCGGTCGCCCACATGGGCCGGTAGCCGAGGGCCCCGGGCACGCAGACGGGCTCGCCGGGCACGGCCTCCCCGGCCACCACCCGGGCGACCGGATCCGTGCCGGGGGCGAACGGGACGCCCCCCGGGCGGGCGAGCTGGGCCGCCTGCGTCCAGTCCGCGACGGGGACGGGCAGGCCGGTGACGTCGCCGCCGAGGTCGAGCGCACCGGTGGTCGCGTGCACGACGGCGCCCCGACGGACGTCCAGCACCAGGACGACGGCGGGTGCCTCCCGGCGGATCACCGGGAGCACGCGGGTGCTCGTCGCCACCGCGTCCTCGCCCCTCATCCCCTCGATCCTACCGACGGGTCACGTAGCCTGCCGCCCCATGCGGCTCGGGGTCCTGGACGTCGGCTCCAACACCGTGCACCTGCTCGTGGTCGACGCCCAGCGCGGCGGTCAGCCCGACCCGGTGCGGTCGCACAAGGACGAGCTGCGCCTCGCCGAGCTGCTGCAGGCCGACGGCTCGCTCGGTCCGGTCGGGACGGCGCGACTGGTCGAGACGGTCCGCGACGCCCGCCGCGCCGCCGACGAGGAGGGCGTCGAGGACCTCGTCGCCTTCGCCACCAGCGCCGTCCGCGACGCCACCGACAGCGCCGCCGTCCTGACCGCCGTGCGCGAGCAGACCGGCGTCGACCTGCAGGTGCTGCCCGGCGAGGACGAGGCGCGGCTGACGTTCCTGGCCGTCCGCCGGTGGTTCGGCTGGTCGGCCGGCCGGCTGCTCTGCCTGGACATCGGCGGGGGGTCGCTGGAGATCGGCAGCGGGCTGCACGAGGAGCCCGACCTCGCCGTCAGCGTCCCGCTCGGGGCCGGCCGCGTGACGCGCGACCTGCTGCAGGGCGACCCCCCGGCCAAGCGCGACGTCGCTGCCGCCCGCGAGCACGTGCGGTCGGTGCTCGCCGACGTCGCCCCCGCGGTGCTCGCGCAGGGGCACCCCGACCGCGCCGTCGTCACCAGCAAGACCTTCCGCTCGCTGGCCCGGCTCGACGGCGCGGCGCCGTCGGGGGAGGGGCCGTTCGTCGCCCGGCGGCTGACGCGCGCGGGGCTCGGGCGCACGGTCGCCCTGATCGCGGGCATGCGGGTGCAGGACCGCACCCGGCTGCCGGGGGTGTCGGAGGGCCGCGCGCCGCAGCTGCTGGCCGGCGCGCTCGTGGCGGAGGAGGCCCTCGCGGCGTTCGGGCTGGACGAGGTGCAGGTCTGCCCGTGGGCGCTGCGCGAGGGCGTCATCCTGCGCCGCCTCGACTGGCTGGCCGGCGCGTGAGGCCCGGGAGCGCCACGGCCTTCGAGCACCTGGTCGACGACTACGACGCCGCCCGCCCCACCTACCCGGGCAGCCTCTACGACGCCCTCCCCCCGCTGGCCGGCCGTGACGTCCTGGAGCTCGGCACCGGCACGGGGCTCGCGACCGCGGGGCTGCTCGAGGCGGGCGCGCGCGTGGTCGCGACGGACCTCGGCCCGAAGATGCTGGGCCGGGCCCGGCAGAAGCTGGGCCTGCCGTCGGTGGTCGCCCGGGCCGAGGCGCTGCCCTTCAACGACCGCTCGTTCGACCTCGTCACCGGCGCGCAGATGTGGCACTGGGTGGACGTGCCGGCCGCTGCGGCGGAGGCCGCGCGGGTGCTGCGCCGCGGCGGGTCGCTCGCGGTGTTCTGGAACGAGGTCGACGCCGCCGGCGAACCGTGGTTCGAGCAGCAGCAGGACCGGCTCGAGGCGGCCGACCCCGCCTACACCCGCACCTACCGCGAGCGCCCGTACGACGAGGAGCTCCGGCAGACCGGCCGGTTCGCGCACGTCAGCAGCTGGACCGGCCGCTGGGCCCGCACCCTCGACTGGCCGCTCTACGCGCGGTGGCTGCGCAGCAAGTCCTACGTCGCCCAGCTCGACGACCCGGAGGCGTTCCTCGCCGCGGAGCGCGCGTCGCTCCTGGCGGCGTTCCCGGACGGGCGCATCGTCGAGCCCTTCCGCGTGGTGCTGCACGTCGCTACCGTCGCGTGATGCAGGTCCTGCGCACCCCGGACGACCGCTTCCTCGACCTCCCCGGCTTCCCCTGGCAGCCGTCGTACGCGACGACGTCGGACGGGCTCCGGATGGCGCTGCTCGACGAGGGGCCCCGCGACGCACCGGTGGCGCTGCTGCTGCACGGCGAGCCCACGTGGTCCTACCTGTACCGCTCCCTCGTGCCCGTGCTGCTCGACGCCGGGCACCGCGTCGTCGCCCCCGACCTCGTCGGCTTCGGCCGCTCCGACAAGCCCCTGCACGAGAGCGACCACAGCTACGCCGCCCACGTCGAGTGGCTGCGGTCCGTGCTCTTCGACGAGCTGGACCTGACGGACGTCGCCCTGCTGTGCCAGGACTGGGGCGGCCTGCTGGGGCTGCGGCTGGCGGCGGAGCACCCGCAGCGGTTCCGCGCCGTCTGCGCCAGCAACACCGGCCTGCCCGACGGGAGCTCTGCGATGGGGCCGGAGTGGCAGCAGTTCCGCGCCTTCGTCGCGGCCACCCCCGACCTCCCGGTCGGGTTCCTCGTCGCCGCCGGCTGTGCCGAGGGGCTGACCCCGCAGGAGCAGGCGGCCTACGACGCGCCGTTCCCCGACGCCTCCTACAAGGCGGGCCCGCGCGTCCTGCCCACCCTGATCCCGCAGTCCCCGGACGACCCCGCGGCCGCCGCCAACCGGGCCGCCTGGGAGGTGCTCGAGCGGTCGACGACGCCGTTCCTGTGCGCGTTCAGCGACGGCGACCCGATCACGGCGGGCGCGGACCGGCAGCTCCTCGCCCGCGTGCCTGGCACGCAGGGACAGCCGCACACGACCATTCGGGGGGCGTCGCACTTCGTGCAGGAGGACCGCGGCGAGGAGCTGGCGCAGGTGTTCGCCGCGTGGCTCCGGCAGGTGTGACGGGCTCCACGTCGAAGACCTGAGGATGCGTCTCCTGCTGACGGCCTCCCTGCTCGCCGCCGCCCTCGCCGTCCCGTCGTCGTCCGCGGCGCCGCTCCCGCCGCCCGTCGCGACGCAGCCGTGCGGCGGGACGTCGTGGTGGGCGGGCACCACGAACCTGTGCGACGGGTCCGTCGTCTACCGCGACTACGTCAACGACGACGAGGGCGCCGACACGGGCGGCAGCGGGCTCGAGGAGGGCACGGCGAACGCCTTCGGCACCCTCGCGCACCCCGCGGGCGACGTCCGCTACCCGGCCGGCCGGATCAGCAGCGCCGACCTCGTGCGGCTGCAGCTCACCCGCGTCGGCGACCGGGTGGACGTCGTCGCCGAGACGGCCGCGCTCTACACGGCCAAGGACACGGTGCTGACCCTCGCCGTCGACACCGACGGCAACGCGAGGACGGGCGGCGGGCAGTGGGGCGCTCTGGAGGTCCGCAGCGCCGGCTGGGACCGGCTGGTCCGCATCACCACCGGGAACCCGCGCACCAACACCCTGCGGGGCAGCTTCCCGTTGCCGGGGCGGCGCGGTGGCGGGTGCAGGCCGTGACGTCGCAGGCGGCGACCGGCGACGTCATGAACGTGGCGTTCCGCGGGGTGCAGGAGCAGGCGCAGTACACGCTCGACTACGCCAACCCGAGCGGGAACACCCCTACCGGGCAGGGCGCCTGGTTCGAGGACCAGCAGGCCCGCTTCCTCGCCGCCGGCGACGTCAGCACCTTCGGCTACACGGTCCGCACGGCCGACCTCCGCAAGGGCGTCCAGCGGCTGCACCGGATCGCCCCCGGGCTGCACGAGCGCGTCTACACCTCGCGGTACACCGTCCCGGGCGACTCCGAGTCGATGAGCTACGCGGGCGTGAAGGGCCGCGGTGACGGCGGCTCCGCGACGGCGTTCGCCCAGGTCTTCAACCTGCTCGGCACGTACCTGCCCTACGGCGTCTACGTGCCGAAGGGGCCGGCGCCGTACGGCCTGCAGATGGAGTGGCACGGCAGCAACCAGGGCATCGTCGCGCAGATCAATCAGCCCGGGATGCAGCAGCAGTTCGGCGAAGACCTGCACCGGCTGCTCGTCACCCCGAGCTCCCGCGGCCCGAACGGCTACGGCTCCGACAGCAGCGAGCGCGACCTGCTCGACGTGATGGCCGACGTCCAGCAGGCCCTCCCGGTCGACCGCACCCGGGTGTTCTCCAGCGGCTACAGCCAGGGCGGCTACCTGACCTTCCGCATGGCGATGCTCTACCCGGACCGGTTCGCCGGCTTCTCCGGCTGGGTCCCCTTCACCGGGAACGACACGAACGGGACGCCCCTCGCCGGCACGGTCGACGTCAAGGCGGGCGCCGTCGGGAACATGCGCGACTTCGTGGGCAACCTGCGGCACGTGCCCGGCACCATGGTCTTCGGGGCCCAGGACGAGCTCGTGCAGGTGCCGTCCGCGGAGGACGTCAGGGAGCAGTTCGCCGCCACCGACGACGCCTACCGGTGGTGGATGCACAACCCCGCGGAGCACCTCACCTTCGCCGCCCTCGACCAGTGGCAGAAGGAGGCCGACTACAGCCGCGGCCTGCGCCTGGTGCGCGACCCCGCCCGGGTCACCTACCGGACCGCCTCCTTCCTGGGAGCGCCGCAGTACGGCGTGACCCACGACCGCGCCTACTGGGTCAGCGGCGTCCGTCCGCGCACCACCACCGGCGAGGCCTACGCCGACACCGACCTCACGTCGGCCGGCTGCGGCGCACCCGTCGTCACGAAGACCTCCGTGCCCGGCACCGGGCTGACGCCGGTGCCGTACGTGCAGGACGGCCAGGACGTGACGACGACGCGGGGCGCCAAGGCGGCGACGCTGACCGGCACGCTGTCCGGCGTGTCCGCGCTGACGGTCGACGCCGCCCGCTCGTGCCTGCCCGGGGCGCTGTCGTACAGCATCCGCAGCGACGGCCCGGCGGTCCTCACGCTCTCCGACGGCCGGGTGCTGCGGCTCGTCGCCGGGACGAACCAGGGCACCGCCTAGAGGTCCAGGACGCCGCTGACGTCGGGCCGCGGTCCGCCGCGCTGCACCCAGGGCCTGCGGAGCGCGGCCCGCAGCAGGGCGTCGCGCGGGCCGGGGTGCCGCGCCTGCAGCACCGCTCCCAGGGCGAGCGACAGCGCGGTGGTCCGGCGGACGTGGGGCACCCGCAGCCGCTCGTAGTCCCCGACGTCGTCGCGGCCGAGCATCGCGGCCAGCGCCCAGGCGTCGCGCAGCCCGGCGCCCAGCCCCTGCCCCGCGAAGGGCGGCATGGTGTGGGCGGCGTCGCCGGCGAGCAGCACGCGGCCGACCCGCCACCGCTCCGCCCGGCGGGCCGAGAAGCGGTACGTCGTCGCCCGCACCACCTCGACGTCGGCGTCGGTGTCGCGCCGGAGCAGCGCCCGCGGGTCCAGGCCGCCGCGGTCCAGCCACTCCCACCGGTGGCCGCCCGGCACGGGCATGTCCACCTGCGGCAGCGCCGGGTCGGCCGTGTAGGTGAACAGCGGCCGCTCCGGCACCTCGCCGACGACGTCGCAGACCAGCCACCGCTGCAGGTCGCGGCCGCGCCAGCCGACCCCGAGCAGCCGCCGCACGGTCGAGGAGGCGCCGTCGCAGCCGACCAGCCAGCGGGCCCGGAGCGGCTCGCCGTCGACCAGGGCCGTCACCCCGACGGCGTCCTGCGCGAGGGCGGTGAGGGTGCCGGTCCGGACCTCGACCAGCGGCCCGACGGAGGCGCGCAGCCGGGCCTCCAGGACGGGCTGCGCGTAGAAGGCCAGCCCCGGGACGGGGAACCGCAGGCGCCCGAGCTCGGTGCGGTCGGCGGCGAGGAAGCGGACGGGCGGGTCGCGGACGAAGCCCTCGGTGACGCCCGGGACGGTCCGCTCGAGCAGCTCCAGCACCTCGCCGTCGGCGGCGACGGCCCGGGGGAGCGGGTGCGCGTCCGGGGAGCGGTCGACGACCGTGACCGACAGCCCGTGCGCCGCGAGGCGGGCCGCGAGCAGCGCGCCCACCGGCCCGTAGCCGCACACCAGGACGTCCGCGACAGGAGGGCTCACAGCGCCTAGCGTCCCAGCCGTGCTCCGGTCCGCGATCCTCGCCGCCGCCCGCAACGACGCCGTGAAGCGCCTGGTGGCCGGCGCCCCGGTCAGCCGCAGCGTGGTGCGGCGCTTCGTGGCGGGCGAGACGGTCGAGGACGCCGTGCGCGTCACGCGGGAGCTGGTCGGCAAGGGGCTGCGGGTGAGCCTCGACCACCTCGGCGAGGACACCCGCGACGCCGCCCAGGCACAGGCGACCGTCGAGGCCTACCTGCTGCTGCTGCGGCGGCTGGCCGAGGAGGGCCTCACCGCCGGCGGCCGGGCGGAGGTGTCGGTGAAGCTCACCGCCGTCGGGCAGGCCCTCGACGAGCGGCTGGCCCTCGAGAACGCGCGCCGCATCGCGTTCGCGGCGCGGGCCGCCGGCACGACGATGACGCTCGACATGGAGGACTCGACCACCACCGACGCGACCCTGCGCGTGCTCCACGAGCTGCGGCAGGACTTCCCCGACGTCGGCGCCGTGGTCCAGGCCTACCTGCACCGCACCGAGAGCGACTGCCGCGCCCTGGCCACCGCCGGCAGCCGGGTGCGGCTGTGCAAGGGGGCCTACCGGGAGCCCGCGGAGGTCGCCTACCAGGACCCGCACGAGGTCGACCTGTCCTACGTCCGCTGCATGAGGGTGCTGCTCGCCGGCGACGGCTACCCGATGCTCGCGACCCACGACCCGAGGCTGGTCGAGATCGGCCAGACGCTCGGCCAGGGGCGGGCGGACTTCGAGTTCCAGATGCTGCTGGGGATCCGGCCGCTCGAGCAGGAGCGCCTGGTCGCCGACGGCGAGAGGGTGCGGGTGTACGTGCCGTACGGCGTCGAGTGGTACGGCTACCTCATGCGACGACTGGCCGAGCGGCCCGCCAACCTGGTCTTCTTCCTCCGCGCCCTGGCGTCGCGGTCGTGAGCGCGGAGGCAGCCCCCCTGGTCGCGGTCCTCGGCGTCGGCAAGCTCGGCGAGGCGCTGGTGAGCGGGCTGCTGCGCGCCGGCCAGCCCGCCGACCGGCTGCTCGGCGCGGAGCGCCACCCCGAGCGGGCGCGCGAGATCGCGGAGCGCTACGGCGTCCGGACGCCCGACCCCGTCGAGGCCGCGTCCCAGGCCGACGTCGTGCTGCTCGCGGTGAAGCCGCAGGACATGCGCGCGCTGCTCGGCGAGATCAGCAGCGGCCTCCGCCCCGGCACCCTCGTCGTCAGCATGGCCGCCGGCATCCCGACGTCCGTGCTCGAGGCGGGCCTGCCCGAGGGCACCGCCGTGGTCCGGGTCATGACGAACACGCCGGTCTTCGTCGACGAGGCCATGAGCGCCGTCAGCCCCGGCAGCCACGCGACGGTCGCGCACCTCGAGCAGGTCGAGGCGATGCTGCGCCCGGTCGGCAAGGTCGTGCGGGTCCCGGAGGCCCAGCAGGACGCCGTCACCGCGCTGTCCGGCAGCGGCCCCGCGTACTTCTTCTTCCTCGTCGAGGCGATGATCGACGGCGGCATCCTGCTGGGCCTGCCGCGCGCCGTGGCGTCCGAGCTCATCACGCAGACGCTGGTGGGCAGCGCGAAGATGCTGCGCGAGTCGGGGGAGCACCCGGTGCTGCTGCGCGAGGCCGTGACGAGCCCGGGCGGCACGACGATCGCGGCCATCCGGACCATGGAGGACCACGGCGTCCGCGCCGCGATGCTCGCGGCCCTCGAGGCCGCCCGCGACCGGAGCCGCGAGCTCGCGCAAGAGTAGGTCTGACTGTCCCACCGACCGGGGGTACGGTCCGGGCATGGAGACCTGGGGCGAGGCGCGCAGCAAGACCGTCGAGTGGCACGACCCGCGGGCCGCGGCCGCCGTCGGGCTGACGAAGTCGGGTATCGAGCACCTGCAGGCGGTGGCCGACGGCGAGCTCCCGCCGCCGCCGATCGCCGTGCTCCTGGGCTTCGGCCTGTCGAGCGTCCGGCCCGGTGAGGTGACCTTCACGTGCACCCCGGACGAGTCGGTCTACAACCCGATCGGCACCGTCCACGGCGGCCTGGTCTGCGCCCTGCTCGACAGCGTCTGCGGCTGCGCGGTGCAGTCGACGCTGCCGCAGGGGCAGGGCTACACGAGCGTCGAGATCAAGGTCAGCTTCCTGCGGGCGGTCCACGCGGGCGACGCCCTGACCGCCGTCGGGCGGATCGTCAAGCCGGGCCGCCGGGTGGCGTTCAGCGAGGGGGAGGTCCGCGACGCCGCCGGCAAGCCGGTGGCCACCGCGACGTCGACCTGCCTGGTGTTCGACCTGCCGGTCTGAGCCGACCCTCCTACGATCCCGTCGTGAAGATCGTCTGGACCGCAGCGGCCGTCCTGCTCCTTGCCGGCTGCAGCGGGGGCGACGCCGCGCGGGTGCAGACCGGCACGGTCACCCGGGGCACGGTCGCGGAGGTGGTCGAGGCCGCGGGCACCGTGACCCCGCGGGCGTCGGCGGCCGTGGTCTCCCCCGCCGACGGCACGGTCACCAGCGTCGCGGTGGAGGACGGGCAGCAGGTCGCGGCCGGGCAGGTGCTGCTGCGGCTGTCCTCACCGTCGGCGCAGGCGGCGCTGTCGCGGGCGCTCGCCGCGAACGCCGTCGCCGGGTCCACCGGCGTCGCCGGGCAGGCCCTCGCGGGGGTCCAGCTGCAGCA
This sequence comes from Frankiales bacterium, assembly GCA_025464695.1. The sequence continues at coordinate 87,908 of JAODNQ010000270.1, forward strand.
GGCGCGCGCCGCCGTCGACGCCCTCGTCGTCCGGGCCCCGCTGGCGGGCGTCGTCACGCTGGGAGCAGGCGCGGCCGCCGGCGGCACGGACCTCTCGGGCCTGCTGGGGTCGCTGCCGTCCGCCCTGCAGGGCGCCGCCGGGTCCGCCCTCGGCGCGGCCCCTCCCGCGGCCAGCACCACCACGAACGACGTCTCGCCCGGCGCCCCCGTCGGCACGGGCACGCCCCTGCTGACCGTCACCGACCTGTCGTCGCTCGGGGTCGCGGCCGAGGTCGACGAGACCGACGTCCTGCAGGTGAGGACCGGCACCGCTGCCGAGGTCACCGTCGACGCCGTGCCGGGCACCACGTACCGGGCCACGGTCACCAGCGTCGACCTCGCCCCGACGACGTCGACCCGCGGCGGCGTCTCCTACCGCGTCCGCCTCGCGCTGACCTCCCCGACGCCGGCGCCCCGGCCGGGGATGAGCGCCGTCGTCGACCTCACCGTCCGGCAGGCGCGGGGGGTGCTCTCCGTGCCCAGCGCGGCGATCGTCCGGGACGGCGCCGACGACGTCGTCTTCCGGGTCCGGGACGGCAGGGCGGTGCGCACGGTGGTGCGGACCGGTGCCGAGGGCGACGACGCCGTGGAGGTCACCGAGGGCCTGCGCGAGGGCCAGCGGATCGTCACGCGCGACGCCGACACCCTGTCGGACGGCGACGAGCTCGCGCTGTGACCGCCGTCCCCCTCCCCGTGATCGACGGAAGCTGCGGCAGTCCCTGCGGCCTCGAGCGCTGCCTGAGGCTCCGTTGACCACGCAGGTCGCGCCCGCACCCCCGGCGCTGCAGGCAGTCGACGTCCACCGCTCCTACGCGCTCGACGGCGTCGTCGTCGAGGCGCTCCGCGGGGTCAGCCTGACGGTCGAGCAGGGCGACTACGCCGCTGTCGTCGGCCCGAGCGGCTCCGGGAAGTCGACGCTCATGCACCTGCTCGGCGGGCTCGACCGGCCTACCAGCGGGGTCCTGCGGGTGGCCGGCCGCGACGTCGCCACGCTCACCGAGGACGAGCTCGCGCAGGTCCGCAACGAGACGCTCGGGTTCGTCTTCCAGGCCTTCCAGCTGCTGCCGCGCACGAGCGCCGTGGAGAACGTGGCCATGCCGCTGGTCTACCGCGGGGTGAAGCGGGCCGAGCGGCGCGCCCGCGCGGAGGAGGCCCTGCGGCAGGTCGGCATGGGCCACCGGCTCGACCACCGGCCCTACCTGCTCTCCGGCGGCGAGCAGCAGCGGGTCGCCATCGCCCGGGCCCTCGTCGGGCAGCCGCAGGTGCTGCTCGCCGACGAGCCCACCGGCAACCTCGACACCCGCACCGGCGAGGAGGTCATGGCGCTGCTCGAGCGGCTGAACACCGAGCAGGGCGTCGCCGTCGTCCTCGTCACCCACGACCGCGACGTCGCCTCCCGCGCCCGCCGGCAGATCAGGGTGCGGGACGGGCGGCTCGAGCCGTGAGGTTCGCCGAGGCGTGGCGGGTCGCAGTCACGGCCCTGCAGGCCAACCGGCTGCGCAGCGCGCTCACCATGCTGGGCGTCGTCATCGGGGTGGCTGCCGTCGTCGTCATCAGCGCGATCGGCAGCGGCGCGAAGCAGGAGGTCGAGGCGCAGGTCAACGGCCTCGGCGCCAACCTGGTCATCGTCGTCCCGGGCAAGCTCGAGCTCGGCAGCGCGCCCACGAAGAGCCGGCTGCAGCTGTCGGACGCCGACCGCGTCGGCCGGGCGCTCGGGCAGCCGGACGGCGTCGCCGTGAGCATCGCCAGCGGCGAGACGGTCCGGGCGGGGGGCCGCAGCGCGTTCGCCACCGTCAACGGCACGAACCCGGCCGTGCCCGAGGTCTTCGTCCGGCCGCTCGCGCGCGGCAGCTACCTGCGCGAGACCGACGTCGACACCCGCCGCCGGGTCGCGGTCCTCGGCAGCGCGATCGCCACGGAGCTGTTCCCCGGCGCCGACCCGCTCGGCCGCCAGCTCACCGTCGGGGGCGTCCGGTTCCGCGTCATCGGCGTGTTCACGAGCATCGGCGGCAGCCTCGGCGCGGGCCGCGACGGCGAGGTCCACATCCCCGTGACCACGGCGCAGCGGCTGTTCGGGGAGGACCGGGTCGACGCGCTCGCGCTCAAGGCCGACAGCACGGACGACATCGAGTCGGCCCGCCGGACGGCGCTGCGCGTGCTGCAGGACCGCTACCCCGACGAGGAGTTCAGCGCCGTCACGCAGGACGAGATCCTCGGGACGGTCGGGCGCATCCTCGGCCTGCTGACCGTGGTGCTGGCAGCGATCGCCGGCATCAGCCTGCTGGTCGGCGGCGTCGGGGTCAGCAACATCATGCTGGTCAGCGTGCGGGAGCGGACCCGCGAGATCGGGCTGCGCAAGGCGGTCGGGGCGCGGCAGCGCGACGTCCTGCTGCAGTTCCTGCTGGAGGCCGTCCTGCTGACCTGCCTCGGCGGGGTCACCGGGATCCTGCTCGGCGTCGGGACGGCCCTGGGCGCCGCGCGGCTGGTGCCGCAGCTCCCCGCCGTCATCACCTGGTGGTCGCCGCTGCTGGCCTTCAGCGTGAGCGCGGCGGTCGGGCTGTTCTTCGGGGTGGTCCCGGCGCGGCGGGCGGGCAGACTCGACCCCGTGACCGCGCTGAGGACAGAGTGACGTCATGAGCGACAGCACCCTGGTCGTCTACGACGACGTCCTCTCCTCCTACGACTTCGGGCGCGCCCACCCCATGCGCCCCGTCCGGCTCGCTCTGACGATGGACCTGTCCCGGCAGCTCGGGGTCCTCGACCGGCCCGGTGTCAGGGTGCAGGCGCCGCAGGCGGCCGACGACGACCTCCTGCAGCTGGTCCACGACCCGCTCTACGTCGCCTCGGTGAAGCGCGCCCCCGACGACCTCCTCGGCCGGCTGTCCCTGCGCTGGGGCCTCGGCACCGGCGACGTCCCGGTCTTCCCCCAGATGCACGAGGCCAGCGCGCTCATCACCGGGGCGAGCGTCCAGGCGGCCCGCGCCGTGTGGGAGGGCACCGCCCAGCACGCCGTCAACCTCTCGGGCGGCCTCCACCACGCCATGAAGGCCAAGGCCAGCGGCTTCTGCGTGTACGACGACCCCGCCGTCGCGATCGCCTGGCTGCTGTCGGCCGGCGCCACGCGGGTGGCCTACGTCGATGTCGACGTCCACCACGGCGACGGCGTCGAGGCCGCCTTCTACGACGACCCGCGCGTCCTGACGATCAGCCTCCACGAGAGCGGCCGCACCCTGTTCCCCGGCACCGGCTGGCCCGACCAGGTCGGCACCGACGAGGCCCTCGGCAGCAACATCAACGTCGCCCTGCCGGCGGGCACCGGCGACGCCGGCTGGTTGCGGGCGTTCACCGCCGTCGTGCCGCCGGCGCTCCGGGCGTTCGCGCCGCAGGTGCTGCTCACCCAGCACGGCTGCGACACCCACGCCCTCGACCCGCTGGCCCACCTGCTGTGCAGCGTCGACGGCCAGCGCACGACCTACCGGCTGCTGCACGAGCTCGCCCACGAGCTCTGCGGCGGGAAGTGGGTCGTCACGGGCGGCGGCGGCTACGAGCCCGTGCAGGTCGTGCCCCGCGCCTGGACGCACCTGCTCGCCGAGGTCGCCGGCGGCGGGGAGCTCGACGGCGCGACCCCCGGCGACTGGCGCGACCTCGCCGCCGAGAAGGGCGGCGAGAAGGCCCCCACCTCGCTCACCGACGGCACCCCCGCCACCTGGACCCCCTGGGAGGGCGG
>JAODNQ010000238.1 GCA_025464695.1 Frankiales bacterium
GGGTCAGGCAGGAGTAGTCGAACTCCCAGGGGCTGAGCGCCGTGTCGGTCTTGTCCTTCGGGCGGGTGGGGTCGGTGTAGTTGTCGTACCGGCCGCGGCCCGTGACGGGGTCGGGCGTGTCGGTGAACCGCGAGCGGGCGGCCTCGGCCGTGAAGGCGGCGTCGTCGAGCGTCGGTGCCTCCTCGCCGGGCTGCGGCACGGCGTCGAGCGGGTGCTGGGCGGGCGGGTCGTCCGTGCCGGCGTTGCCGTCGCCGTGCGCCTCGTCGGCGTAGACGAGCGAGAGGCCGGGCTGGAAGCCGATCGGGTCGCGGTCGTCCTCGCCGCGGCCCTCGAAGTCGAAGCCGGAGCGGTCGCGCATCTCCAGGTAGTACGCGTGGTCCAGGGTGTTCAGACCGCCCCGGGAGACGTGGTTCCAGCCGGCGGTGCAGACGTCGGACAGCCGCAGGCTGTCCTTGCAGGAGCCGTTCCAGACCTGCGCGCCCTCGGGACCACCCGTGGCCGGGTCCTCGAACCCGTTGTCGAACAGGGTGACCGCGGGGCCGGACGGCGGCGTCGCGACGACCTTGAGGTTGTCGATGAACCAGCCCTGCCCGGCGAACCCGGGGTCGGTCGCGTAGCTGAAGCGTAGGAACGCGCCGGGCTGCCCGGCCAGCTCGTCGAGCGTGTAGGAGTCCTGCACGAACTGCGCGGGCGGCAGGGCCGCGTTGACGCGGTCGAGCTGGGCCTGCACCGGGTCCTTGGCGTAGGACGCGCTCGAGCCGGTGAGGCCGTTGTCGAGCGCCGCCAGGCAGCCGTTGTTGTTGGGGTTGAGCGCCTTGGGGGTCGTGTAGTTCTTGTCCGACGGCTGGCTGACGAGGGTCTGCTTGCCGCCCGGCCGGGCGCCGGCCAGCACGAAGCCGTAGTCGTAGTCCCACTCGATGTTCCAGGCCGAGTCGAAGGTCGCGGTGATCTTGCTGCCCGCGGGCAGCCGCTCCGCGCCCGGCAGGGCGATGTCGAGGTTGTGGCCCTTGAGCGGCGAGCAGCCGAAGTCGTTGCCGGCGCCGGAGAACCACAGGCGGGAGCCCTGCGCGGGCGTGAGCACCTTCTCGTCGAGCAGCGGGCGGCCCGGGAGCTTGGCGACGAACGCCTGCCCGTTGTGGATCCCCTGGTCGCCGTTCGCCGGGGACAGCGAGTACGGCGCGCCGTCGGGCTGCACCCAGTCGATCCGCTGGACGTCCTCCTTGCCGTCACGCACCGTCACCTCGACGTCGCTGCCCTTGCCGATCACGTCGGGCACCACCCAGCCGAGCCGCTGCCGGCTGTAGACGTCCATGAACTGGGACTTGTCGGTGGCCATGAGGTTCCAGTCGCCGTACGTCTCACGGCTGCTGGTCGAGTAGAAGTCGGGCAGGCCGAGCGAGTGGCCGTACTCGTGGCTGATCACCGAGGCCTTGTCGATGGCCGTCTCGGGGTTGACGTTGTACGGCCCGACCCGGACGAAGACCTTGAGGCTGTCGGGACCCGGCACCGGCGTGGTGGTCGAGCGCCCGGCGTCGGCGTACCAGAGCGGCCGGCCCTCGAGGTCCTTGAGCTGGTCCTGCGAGACGTACCCGCGCAGACCGGTGGCGGCGTCGGTGTAGGTGTCCTCGAGGCTCGAGCTGTGCGGCCAGACGTTGTCGTAGCTGCCGGACAGGGAGTCGGGGCAGGCGATCGCGGCGAGCTGGCTGCCGCCGTTGCCGCCGCAGCCGGCGAAGACCGCCATGAAGAAGTCGACGACGCCGTCCTTGTCGGTGTCGTAGTCGCTGTAGTCGATGTCGGGGTCGGCGATCACCGCGGCGTCGTACACGAGCTTCGCGGTCGGGCCGCAGCCGCCGTCGATGTCGTCGACCGGCAGCGGGACGCCGGCCTGGGCCGTGTAGCCCTTGGCGTACTTGTCGCTGCCGTAGTACCCGGTGGTGCCGGGCAGCTGGTACTTGCCGTCGACGACGCGCATGCCCTGCGGCGGCAGCGGGCCGGTCGTGACGCCGGTGCACAGACCCGCGGGGGCCGGCGTGGTGAAGGTCTTGACGGGCTTGCCCGAGGAGTACGCCTCGGTCTTGCCGAGCGCCGGGACCGTGCCCTTCGGGAACAGCTGCCCGTAGGACATCTCCTGGTACAGGTTGAAGGTGCTGCCGGGGTTCGCGGGGTCGTTGATCGCCTTCGCCAGGGCCTCCGCCGTGTTCGGCCCGGCGCCTCCGGTGGGCAGCGGGTTCGCCTGCGTGCCGCCGTTGAACTTCCGGTCCGCGTACTCGACCGGCACGACCGGGAACGGGCGGTCGCCGAAGCGGGCGCTGTCGTAGTCGTGGCCCGCGGTCGCCGGGATGACCTTGGGGCCGTGGCTGCGCGCCGGCGCGGTCGGCGCCACACCGGTCGCGCTCGCGGTGGCGTTGCTGGCGATGTTCTTCCAGACCACCCGTGGGTCCTCCGCGGGGGTGTCGGCCTCCGCGTGGACGACGAGCGTCCGGGTGGCGCCCGCCGCCAGGGTCCCGACCGACCAGGTCAGGGAGGAGGGCGTGACCGCGGCGCCGGACGCCGACACGAAGTCGGTCCCCGCCGGTGCGGAGGCCGTGACCTGCACACCGGTGAGCGGGGTGCTCCCGGTGTTCGTCACGAGCAGCCGCGAGGGGTAGGCCTCACCGGGCTTGACCCACCCGACGTCGCTCACGAAGGAGTTCTGCAGGCGCAGCGGTCCGCTGCTCGCGACGTCCTGCGGCTCGGCGGCGGCCGCGGGAGGCGCTCCGGCGCTGGCCGGCGTCCCGCCGAGCACGGCGAGGGGCGTGGCCAGCAGCGCGGCGGCGCTGAGCAGGACGAGGGCGGGACGACCAGGGCGGGACGACGGCACGAGGACTCCGGGGCGGGAGGGGGCCGGGACGCGGGGGAGCGCCCGGTCGCCCCTTGTTCGACGCCGGATCCCGCCTCTCCTGCCTCCGCGCGTGTGGTGTGTGCCTCGACGGGTACCAGGGGTGTCGAACACGTGTTCGACACCCCTGACCCTTTGCGAGGAGCACCCCGTGGTCGACAAGGACACCGCCCAGCACGCCGCCGAGAACAAGGCCGAGAAGGACCCGCACGACTGGGTCACCGGCGACGAGCCGGCCACCGGCCCGCAGGAGAGCTACCTGTCCACGCTGGCGCAGCAGGCCGGCGAGGACGTCGAGACCGAGGGCCTGTCCAAGGCCGACGCCTCGCTCAAGATCGAGGAGCTGAAGGAGGCCACCGGGCGCTGAGCGCGCGGGGACCAGGGGCGGGGCCTGCGGGCCCCGCCCCTCTCACGGTCCGAGGACGCCCAGGGTCCGTGAACGCTCAGGGTCCGTGAACGCTCAGGGTTCGTGAAGGCTCAGGGTCCGTGGAGGCTCAGGGCCCGAGGAAGCGGGACCCGTACGCGACGACGGCGAGGAACAGCAGCACCGCGAGCAGCCCGACCAGCCAGGTGTAGCCGTCCCGGGCCTCCTCCTGCGCGCCGTCGCCGAGCAGGTCGATGAGGGTGCGGTCGCCGGGGCGCACCCGGTCGGGGTCGTTGCGGGGGTCCAGCGGCACGCCCGCCGGGAACGGCGCGGGCGGGAGCCCGGACACCGGCCGGCCCGGCTGCACCCGGTCCGGGTCCTGCGACAGGTCCAGCGGCTGCCCGGACGGCGGCAGGACGGCGGGCGGCACGCGGTCCGGGTCCTGCGACAGGTCGAGCGGCCGGCCGGGGGCAGGCAGCACGACGTCGGGGGCGGGGTCGGACCAGACGTCGGGGCGGACAGGCCGCTCGGGCTCGGTCACGGGGCGCTCTCCTCGGGCTGCATGGACGGGTAGGTGTGGTCGTGGCGGGGCGGCGCCAGCGTCTCCTTGACGGTCCGCGGCGACGTCCACCGCAGCAGGTTCAGCACCGAGCCGGCCTTGTCGTTCGTGCCGCTGGCCCGCGCTCCCCCGAAGGGCTGCTGCCCGACGACGGCCCCGGTCGGCTTGTCGTTGACGTAGAAGTTGCCCGCCGTGAAGCGCAGCCGGTCGCTCGCCTGCGCCACGGCGTAGGCGTCGGAGGCGAAGACGGCCCCGGTGAGGGCGAACGGCGTCGTGGTGTCGACGAGGTCGAGCACGGCGTCCCAGTCGGCGTCCTCGTACACGTGCACCGCGAGCACCGGCCCGAAGTACTCGTCCCGGAACACGGCGTGCCGGGGGTCGGTGCCGACCAGGACCGTCGGCTCGACGAAGAAGCCGACGGCGTCGTCCGTCCCTCCTCCGGCCAGGACCTCGAGCGTCGGGTCGGCGGCGGCGTCGCGGAGCACGCCGGACAGCCGGTCGTAGGCACGTCGGTCGATGACCGCGCCGCCGAAGACGGTGAGGTCGGTGACGTCGCCGTAGCGCAGGGAGCGCGTGCGGTCCGCCAGCCCGTCGCGCAGCCCGGCCTCCCACAGGGAGCGCGGCACGTAGGCCCGCGACGCCGCCGAGCACTTCTGCCCCTGGTACTCGAACGCCCCGCGCACCAGGGCGACCTCGAGCGCGAGCGGGTCGGCCGACGGGTGCGCCAGCACGAAGTCCTTGCCGCCGGTCTCCCCCACCAGCCGCGGGTAGGTCCGGTAGCGCGTCAGCCCCTGCCCGACCTGCTGCCAGAGCCGCTGGAAGGTCGCGGTCGAGCCGGTGAAGTGGATGCCCGCGAGGTCGGGGTGCGGGAGCGCCACCTCCGACACCGCCTGCCCGTTGCCGGTCACCATGGTGACGACGCCGGGCGGCATCCCGGCGGCCTCGAGCAGGCGCATGGTGTGGTGCGCGGCCAGCTGCTGGGTCGGCGACGGCTTCCAGACGACGGTGTTGCCCATGAGGGCGGGGGCCAGCGGCAGGTTCGCGGCGATGGCGGTGAAGTTGAACGGCGTGATCGCCAGGACGAAGCCCTCGAGCGGGCGGTGGTCGAGCCGGTTCCAGACCCCCGGGCTGCTGACCGGCTGCTCCGCGAGCACCTGGGCGCCGAACGCGACGTTGAACCGCAGGAAGTCGACGAGCTCGCAGGCGCTGTCGATCTCGGCCTGGTGGACCGTCTTGCTCTGCCCGAGCATGGTCGCGGCGTTGAGGGTGTCGCGCCACGGCCCGGCCAGCAGCTCGGCCGCCCGCAGCAGCACGGCCGCGCGGTCGTCGTAGGGCAGGTCGCGCCAGGCGGGCGCCGCAGCGCGGGCCGCGTCCACCGCTGCGGCGACGTCGTCGTTCGTCGCCTCGCGCGTGGTGCCGAGGACGGCCGCGTGGCGGTGCGGCTGGACGACGTCGACCGGGTCGCCTCCGGCCGTGCGCCACCCGCCGACGTGCATCGGGAGGTCCAGGGGCGACCCGGCCATGTCCGCGAGCCGCGCCGTCAGCGACGCCCGCTCGGCGCTCCCGGGCGCGTACGTCCGGACGGGCTCGTTGACGGGCGGCGGGACGGACGTCGTGGCGGTCAGCACGGCTGCTCCTGACGGAGGGGGGACCGCTCATGCTGCCACCGCGACGGGCCGTGGGCGGGACGGCAGGATGGACGGGTGAGCCCCGCCCGCCGCCTGCTGCTGTCGGCGCTCGGCGTCGTCGTCGCCGTGGTCGTCGCCGTCGCCGTCCTCGCCGTCGTGCTGCGCGGGGACGACGGCGCCCCCCGGGCGACGCCCGTGGCGCAGGACCGGCCCGGGCCCGTGCTGCTGGTGCCGGGCTACGGCGGCAACACGGTCGGGCTGCGCGACCTCGCCGCCCGGCTGACCCGCGCCGGCCGGGTCGCGACTGTCGTCGAGCTGCCCGGCGACGGCACCGGCGACCTCGAGGACTCCGCGCTGCGGCTGCGGGCCGCGGCGGACGCCGCCACGGCCCGCGGCGCCCCGAGCGTCGACGTCGTCGGCTACAGCGCGGGCGGCGTCGTCGCGCGGATCTGGGCCAAGGCGGGCGGCACGGCGCAGGCCCGGCGCATCGTCACGCTCGGCAGCCCCTCCCACGGCACCCAGGTGGCGGCGCTGGGCGCGGTCTTCGCCGCCGGTGCGTGCCCGCGCGCCTGCCAGCAGCTCGTGCCGGGCAGCTCCCTGCTCGACGGGCTCAACGCGGGCGACGAGACGCCGGACGGCCCCGGTTGGCTGTCGGTCTGGACCACCGACGACGCGGTCGTCACCCCGCCGGACAGCGCCCGGATCGAGGGGGCGCTGCCGGTGGTGCTGCAGGAGCTGTGCCCCGGGATCCGGGTCGACCACGGGCAGCTGCCGCACGACGCCGTCGTCCAGGCCGTGGTCCTGCAGGCGCTGTCGGCCGCGCCGCTGACGGCTCCCGGACCGGAGCTCTGCCGCCCTAGCTCGTGATGTCCTTGGTGGTGAAGTTCGCCCAGGCGGCGGCGAGGAACACCCCGACGTAGACGCCCTGCAGCGCCACCCCGCGCCACAGGTCGCGGGAGAGGACGGGGTCGCGGAACAGGTCGACGAACGCCAGCCAGTACCGGGTGGGCAGGTAGGGCTGCACCGACGCCGCCGCGTCCAGGCCGACGAGCACGCCGGACACGACCAGCACGGCGACGGCGCCGAGGGCGGCGGCCAGCGGGCTGTCGGTGACGGTCGACAGGAACAGCGCGATGGCGGCGACCCCGAGCATGGACAGCCCGACGTAGAGCAGGGCCAGGACGGTCCGCAGGGTGGCCGAGCCGCCGGACAGGGCCGTCCCCGAGGTGCTCGGCACGGGGGCGTCGCTGCCGAACAGGGTGGTCCCGACCAGGTAGCCGACCCCGGCGACGAGCACCACGGCCAGGGCCGTGAACGCCACCACCGACAGCAGCTTGGCCACGAGGAACCGGGTCCGGCCGACGGGCCGGGTCAGCAGGTAGCGCAGCGTCCCCGCCTGCGCCTCCCCCGCGACGGCGTCGCCCGCCACCACCGCGACCGCCACGGGCAGGAAGAGCGGCAGCACGATCGCGAGCGCCGCGGCCGGGAACAGCTTCCCGTTGCTCAGCACCGCCGACAGGAACGCCGGGCCGGTGCCGGGCCGGGGGGCGACGTCGCTGACGGCGAGGAACACGGCGACGACGGTCGGCAGCAGGCACAGCAGGGCCAGACTCACCCAGGTGCGCGGCCGGCGCAGCAGCCGGCTCAGCTCGACCCTGATCACGGCGTCACGTCCGGTCGCTCGAGCTGCTCGTGACGGCCAGCACGGCGTCCTCCAGGCTGCGGGTCTCGGGGCGCAGGGAGCGCACGCGCACGCCGGCCTGCACCAGCTCGGCGTTGAGCCGGGCGGGGTCGTCGGTGCGGACGGCGAGCGTCAGCCCGTCGACGCGCTGCACCCGGTCGGCGAGCAGGGCGTAGGCCGCGTGGGCGTCGGGGGTGTCGACCAGGTGCAGCCCCGACGGCGCGGTGAGGTCCGACAGCGCCCCCTGCAGCACGAGCCGCCCCCGGTCCAGGACGCCGACCCGGGTGCAGAGCTGCTCGACCTCGGCCAGCAGGTGGCTGGACAGGAACACGGTGGTGCCCGAGGCGTTCAGCGCGAGCAGCAGGTCGCGGACCTCGCGGATGCCCTGGGGGTCGAGCCCGTTGGTCGGCTCGTCGAGGACGAGCAGCCGCGGAGCCCGCAGCAGGGCGGCGGCCAGGCCGAGCCGCTGCCGCATCCCGAGGCTGTACGCCCGGACCGGCTTGCGCCCGACCCGGGCCAGCCCGACCTGCTCGAGCGCGCCCTCCACCCGCTGCGTCCGGGTGCGGCGCGACCCGCCCGGGCCGGCGGCGTCGAGCTGCCGCAGGTTGGTCCGCCCCGACGCCGCCCCGACGAACGCCGGCCCCTCGACCAGGGCCCCCACCTGGGGCAGCGCGTCCTTCACCCGGCGGGCGCCCAGCAGGTCGACCGACCCTGACGTCGGCAGCACCAGCCCGAGCAGCATCCGGACCGTGGTCGTCTTGCCCGAGCCGTTGGGCCCGAGGAACCCGTAGCGGTCGCCCTCGCGGACGTCGAGCTCGACGCCGTCGACGGCGGTGACCCCGCCGAACCGCTTGACGAGCGCGGTGGTGCGGATCATCGGCGGGTCCGCGGCGGCCGGTCGGCGAGCAGCTGCGCGGCGGCGCGGTCGAGCACCGCGGCGGGCACCGTGCCGGCCAGCAGGTAGACCCGCCGGCCGTCGCGCAGCACGACGGCGTTGAGCAGCGGCGTCGACACCGCGGCCCGCCCGTCGGTATCCGTGGGGTCGACGGCGCGCAGGGCCCGGCGTCCGACGTCGTTGGGCAGCGGCAGCACGGCGAAGACCGCCAGGCCGTCGCCGTACGTGCCGACGCCGCCGGTGTCCTGCAGGCCCGCCACGAGGTCGCGGCGGGGCTGACCGCCGAGGCTGTCGGGGAGCAGGTACGGGGCGAAGCGGTCCATCTGCGCCGCGAGGTCCGGCGCCTCGAGGACCTGTGCGGGCTCGAGCGGGGCGAACGCGACGCGGACCAGCGGCGGCGGCGCGAGCGACAGGTCGAGCAGCTCGGCCACGAGCACGGGCCGGTCGAGCCCTCGGGCGGTCACCTCGACCCGGAGGGGCAGCCCGGTCCGCGGCTCGGCCCACAGGTCGACCCGCTCCACGGTGGTCGGGCTCCCCGCGGGCGGCACCAGCCGCAGGCCCGCCGTCCGGTGCCCGGCGACCCGGCGGCCGGGCAGGGGCGACGCGACCAGCCCCGGCGTGCGGG
>JAODNQ010000006.1 GCA_025464695.1 Frankiales bacterium
CTCGCGCCTCCTCCCGGTTGGACCACCACGGCCGACGTCGTCGTCGTCGGGTCCGGGGTCGCCGGGCTGACCGCCGCGCTGCACTGCGCCGACGCCGGCTCGGTCCTGCTCGTCACCAAGGTGCTCGTGGGTGACGGGTCGACCCGGTGGGCGCAGGGCGGCGTGGCCGCGGCGCTCTCCCCGGACGACAGCCCCGAGGAGCACCTGCAGGACACCCTCGTGGCCGGTGTCGGGCTGTGCGACGAGGACGCCGTGCGTGTGCTCTGCACGGAGGGTCCGCAGCGGCTGCGCGAGCTGATGGCGCTGGGCGCCGCGTTCGACCGCGACCCCGCCGGCGCGCTGTCGCTGACCCGCGAGGGCGGCCACCACCGCGACCGGATCGTGCACGCGGGCGGCGACGCCACCGGCGCCGAGGTGCAGCGGGCGCTCGTCGCGGCGGTGAAGGCCGACGCGCGCATCCGGCTGGTCGAGCACGCCCTGGTGCTCGACCTCCTGCAGGACGCCGAGGGGCGGGCCTGCGGCCTGACGCTGCACGTGCTCGGCGAGGGCACCCAGGACGGCGTCGGAGCGGTGCACGCGCGGGCCGTCGTGCTCGCCACCGGCGGCATGGGCCAGGTGTTCAGCAGCACGACCAACCCGGCGGTCTCCACCGGGGACGGCGTCGCGCTCGCCCTGCGCGCGGGCGCGGAGGTGGCGGACCTCGAGTTCGTGCAGTTCCACCCGACGGCGCTGTACCTCGGGGACCGGCCGGGCCAGCAGTCGCTGATCAGCGAGGCCGTCCGCGGCGAGGGCGCGTTCCTCGTCGACGCCGACGGACGCCGGGTCATCACTCCGGACGACCACCCGCTGGCCGACCTCGCGCCGCGCGACGTCGTCGCCAAGGCCATCCACCGCCGGATGCTCGAGCAGGGCGTCGAGCACGTGTACCTCGACGCGCGACACCTGCACGACCTGCCCACCCGCTTCCCGACGATCGTCGGGCGCCTGCACGAGGCCGGCATCGACCCGCTCACCGCGCTGATCCCGGTCGCCCCCGCGGCCCACTACGCCAGCGGCGGCGTCGTCACCGACCTCGCCGGGCGCACCTCCGTGCCGGGGCTGTACGCCTGCGGCGAGGTCGCCTGCACGGGCGTGCACGGCGCGAACCGGCTCGCCTCGAACAGCCTGCTCGAGGGGCTCGTGTTCGCTGCCCGCATCGGCGACGACCTGCTGCTCGGGCTGCCGGAGCAGGGCGTGCCCGCCGACGGCGACGCCGAGCAGGTGCTGCTCGACCCGTCGGTGCGCCCCGAGCTCGGCCGGGCCATGACGCTCGGCGCCGGCGTCCTGCGCAGCGCCTCCTCGCTGTCCGCCGCCGCGTCCACGGTCGGCGCCCTGACGGCGCGAAGGTCGACGTCGCCGGCCCCGGACGCGTGGGAGGCGACCGACCTCGTCGACGTCGCGGGCGCCCTCGTCGCCGCGGCGCAGCGCCGGGAGGAGACCCGCGGCGCGCACTGGCGCGAGGACTTCCCCGACGCCGTCGAGGACTGGCGCGGCCACCTCGTCACGACCCTGGCGGGCACGGACTTCTCCCGCGCGCTCCGACCGGAGGACCGCACGGGCACCGATCGCAGCGCACCCGCAGCCCCCGCCGACCGCCCGACCCTGGAGCCCGCGTGACCGTGCACGCCCCGAGCCTGTCCGCCGAGACCCGGGCGGCCCTCGCCGGGCAGGACGCGGCCGCCGTCGCCGACCTCGCCCGGCGGGCCGTCGAGGAGGACCTCGCCGGCGGGGTCGACGTCACGAGCGTCGCCACCGTGCCGGAGGACCTGCAGGGCGTCGCCGCCTTCGTGCCGCGCCGCCCGGGCGTGGTGGCCGGGCTGGGGGCGGCCATGGCCGTGCTCGAGCACGTGCTCGGGGAGCCGGAGTGGCTGCTCGTCGGCCGCGACGGCGAGGACGCCGTCCCGGGGCAGCCGGTGCTCGAGGTCCGCGGCCCCGTGCGCGGCCTGCTCACGGCGGAGCGCTCGGCGCTCAACCTGCTGTGCCACCTGTCCGGCGTCGCGACGCTGACCCGCACCTGGGTCGACGCCGTCGCCGGCACGGGCGCGCGCGTGCGCGACACCCGCAAGACCACCGCCGGCATGCGGGCGCTCGAGAAGCACGCGGTGGTCATGGGCGGCGGCGTCAACCACCGGATGTCGCTGTCGGACGCCGCCCTCGTGAAGGACAACCACGTGGTGGCGGCCGGCGGGGTCGCGGCCGCCTTCAACCTGGTGCGGTCCTCGTTCCCCGGGGTCCCGGTCGAGGTCGAGTGCGACACGGTCGACCAGGTGCGCGAGGTGCTCGCCGCCGGCGCCGATCTCGTGCTGCTCGACAACATGAGCGACGCCGACATGCGCACCTGCGTCGCCCTCTGCCGCGAGCGCGGGGTCCTCACGGAGGCCTCCGGAGGGCTGTCCCTCGACGTCGCCCGGGCCGTCGCCGAGACCGGCGTCGACTTCCTCGCCGTCGGTGCCCTCACCCACTCCGCTCCGGTCCTCGACCTCGGCGTCGACCTCCGGCTGGAGCGCTAGTGCTGCTCGCGATCGACATCGGCAACACCAACACCGTCCTCGGCGTCTTCGAGGGCGAGACGGTCCAACACACCTGGCGCATCAAGACCGACGCCCGCGCCACTGCCGACGAGCTCATGCTCGCCTTCCGCGGCCTGCTGCACGGCCACGAGGTCACCGGCATCGCGCTGTGCTCCACCGTGCCGGCGGCCCTGCGCGAGATGCGCACCATGCTCGGCCGGTACTACACGGGCATCCCGACGGTCATCGTCGAGCCCGGGGTGAAGACCGGGGTGCCGCTGCTGTTCGACAACCCCAAGGAGGTCGGTGCCGACCGCGTGGTCAACACGCTGGCGGCCCACCACCTGTACGGCGGCCCCGTCGTCATCGTCGACTTCGGCACCAGCACCAACCTCGACGTCGTCAGCGCGAAGGGCGAGTTCCTCGGCGGCGCGCTGGCGCCGGGCATCGAGATCAGCGTCGAGGCGCTGGCCGCCCGGGCCGCGCAGCTGCGCAAGGTCGAGCTGGTCGTGCCGCGCAGCGCCATCGGCAAGAACACGGTGGAGGCGCTGCAGAGCGGGATCCTCTACGGCTTCGCCGGGCAGGTCGACGGGCTGGTGCGCCGGGTCGTGGCCGAGCTCGGGGGCGAGGCCACCGTGGTCGCGACCGGCGGGCTGTCGTCCCTCGTGATCGAGCACTGCGAGACGGTCAGCCTGCACGAGCCGGACCTGACCCTGATCGGCCTGCGACTGGTGTTCGAGAAGAACACCTGACGCTCAGCCGCGGGACGCCTCCCAGCCGCGCGCCAGGCAGTCCTGCACGGCGTCCTTGAGCCGCTCCGCGTGCTCGTCGACCGCGCGCCGCTCCTCGAAGGTGTCGCGGTCCAGGACGAGGTCGCCGAGCGTGCCGGCGCCGCGGAAGGCGCTGCCCCAGGCCTGCGCCGCTCCGCGCAGCGCCTCGGCGTCGGGCACGGAGTCGTCGTCCAGCAGTCCGAGCGCACTCAGGACGCCGCCCGTGAAGCGGACGCGCTCGGCCCGGAGCAGCTCCAGGTACGCGACGAGCGCCGCGCGCAGCTCGACGCGGATCTGGCCGGGGGTCTGCTGCTCCACAGGAGCCACGGTAGGAGTCGTCGGGGAAGGAGGGGTGGCGCGGGCCCCACTAGCCTCGCTCCCGTGACCGACGCGCCGACCCGCCCCGCCGACGACCTCCCCGAGCAGGTGCGGGTGCGCCGCGTGAAGTACGACCGGCTGGTCGCCGCGGGCACGCCGCCGTACCCGCTGGGCTACCCGCGCACGACGTCGCTCGCCGACGTCCGCGCCCGGTTCGCCGACCTGGCCACCGACAGCGCCAGCGGTGAGACGGTCGGGGTGACGGGGCGTGTGGTGCTGAGCCGCACCGGCGGGAAGCTCTGCTTCGCCACGCTGCAGGAGGGTGACGCGCAGCTGCAGGTGATGGTCAGCCTCGACGGCGTCGGCGCGGAGCGGCTGGCCGCCTGGAAGAGCGACGTCGACCTCGGCGACCACGTCGGGATCACCGGCGAGGTCATCAGCAGCCGTCGCGGCGAGCTGAGCGTCCTGGCCACCGACTGGCAGCTGACGAGCAAGGCGCTGCGGCCGCTGCCCGACAAGCACCACGGCCTCACCGACCCCGAGGCACGCGTCCGGCAGCGCTACCTCGACCTGCTGGTCAACCCGGAGAGCCGGCAGACGGCGCTGGACCGGGCCGCCGTCGTGCGCACGATCCGCGAGCAGCTGCACGGCGCCGGCTTCGTCGAGGTCGAGACGCCCCAGCTGCAGGTGGTGCACGGCGGAGCCTCCGCCCGCCCGTACCGGACCCACGTCAACGCGTGGGACCTCGACGTCACCCTTCGGATCGCGCTCGAGCTGTACCTGAAGCGGGCCGTCGTCGGCGGGCTCGACCGGGTCTTCGAGATCGGCAAGAACTTCCGCAACGAGGGCTGGGACACCACCCACTCCAACGAGTTCACCATGCTGGAGTTCTACGAGTCGTACGGCGACTACGACACCGTCGCCGACCGCACCCGCGAGATGGTGCTCGCCTGTGCCCGGGCCATCGGCCGCACCGTCGTGCCGGACGGCCGCGGCGGCGAGGTCGACCTCGAGCAGCCGTGGCGCTGCGCGACCCTGCACGAGCTGGTCAGCGAGGCCGTCGGCACGACGGTCACGACCGCCACCCCGATGCCCGAGCTGCTGGCCCTGGCCGACAAGCACGAGGTCGCCCTGCAGCCGAGCTGGGACGAGGGCGAGGTCGTCCTCGAGCTCTACGAGCAGCTCGTCGAGGACGAGCTGCTGGCGCCGACCTTCGTCCGCGACTACCCGGTGAGCGTCCGGCCTCTGGCCCGCACCCACCGCGACGACCCGGGCCTGGCCGAGGCCTGGGACCTCGTCGTCGCCGGCACCGAGCTGGCCACGGGGTACTCCGAGCTCGTCGACCCGGTCGAGCAGCGGGCCCGGCTCACCGAGCAGTCGCTCAAGGCCGCCGGCGGCGACCCGGAGGCCATGCAGCTCGACGAGGACTTCCTGCGCGCGCTCGAGCACGGCTGCCCGCCCATGGGCGGCCAGGGGATGGGCGTGGACCGCCTGCTCATGCTGCTGACCGGCAGCGGCGTCCGCGACGTCATCCTGTTCCCGCTCGTGAAGCCCGAGGGCTAGGACCACCCGGCGCATGGTCACTTCGAACCATGCGCCACCACCCTCCCGGAGTCGACGCTCAGTCGTGGCCCCACTCCGCGCACGCGCCCTCGCGGTGCTCGTCGCGCTCGCGGGGGCGGCCTACCTCGCCGTGCTGGTGGCCGTGCCCGGCACGCGGACGGCCGTCGTCGTCGACGACGTCGGGAACCTGCTCGCCCCGCTCGTCGCCGCCGCGGCCTGTTCGGCGGCCGCCCGGCGCTGCGCCGGCAGGCTGGCGCTGAGCTGGTCGCTGCTGGCCGCCTCTGCCGTCGCGTGGGCCGCCGGCCAGGGCGTGTGGTGCTGGTACGAGCTGGTCCTCGACCGGGCCGTCCCGTTCCCCGGCCCGGCCGACGTCGGCTACCTGCTCGCCGTGCCGCTCGCGCTGGCGGCCCTGCTCGTCCACCCCCAGGCCCCGCGACCCGTGACGGGACGGCTGCGCCTGCTCGGCGACGGCGTCCTGGTGGGGGCGTCGCTGCTGAGCACGGCGTGGCGGGTCGTGCTCGAGGAGTCCTTCCGCGGGTCGGGGGGCTTCGGCCCACCGCAGCTGCTCGGCCTCGCCTACCCCCTGCTCGACGTCGTCCTGCTCACCGTCGTGCTCCTGCTCCTGACCCGGGCCAACCGGGCGACCGCGGTGCCGCTGCTGCTGGTCGCCGCCTGGCTGGCGGCGGGCACCGCCGGCCACCTCGTCTACGGCGCTCTCGCGCAGGCGGGGCTCTGGGTCCCGGGCGGCTGGGTCGACGCCGCCTGGGGGCTCGGGTTCCTGGTGCTGGCCGCGGGTGCCGCCGTCCAGCGCTCCGTCGCGACCGCGGAGCTCCCCCTCCGGGGGCCGGGAACGCTGCGCACCCTGCTCCCGTACGGGCCGGTGTCGCTGGCGCTGGGGGCGGCCGTCGTCGACCGCCTGCGCGGCCAGCCCGTCGACGGCGTCGCCGGCAGCCTGCTCGTCGTCGTCGTCCTGGTGGCCGGGGCCCGGCAGCTCACCGCCCTGCTCGAGAACGGGCGCCTGACGCACGACCTCGAGTCGGTCGTCGCCGAGCGGACCGCGCAGTTGCTGCGGCTGGCCCAGACCGACCCGCTCACCGGGCTGGCGAACCGGAGCCTGCTGTCGCAGCGCACCCTCGAGGCCCTGGAGCAGGGCCCCGTTGCGGTCGCGCTGCTGGACCTGGACGGCTTCAAGGCCGTGAACGACAGCCTCGGGCACGAGGCGGGCGACGGCCTGCTCGTGGAGGTGGCCCGCCGGCTGGAGGGCGCCGTCCTGCCGGGCGAGACGGTGGGGCGCCTCGGCGGCGACGAGTTCGCCGTCGTCCTGCCGGGCGTCCTCGACGGGGCGCAGGCCCTGGCCGCCGCCGACCGCCTGCTCGGCGCGGTCACCGGACCGGCCCGGGTCGGCACCCGCGAGGTCGACGTCGCGGCCAGCCTGGGCGTCGTCGTCGCGCAGCCGCTGGACAGCCCGACCGAGCTGCTGCG
>JAODNQ010000020.1 GCA_025464695.1 Frankiales bacterium
CGCCTGCACGGCGAGCTCGGCCTCATCCCACCGGTCGAGTACGAGACCGAGCACTACCGTCACCACAACGAGCCGGCAGCAGCCGGCGCGTCAGTTCAGAGCCTCCACTGAACCCGGCGCGAGACACCTCGCTGCGGAGGCGTTCTCGCGGGCCTCGCGGGCACGCACCCAGAGCGCATGGAGGTCGGCCCGGTCGATGGCCGCGAAGTCACGGTCTCGGCCAGCGTGCGCTCGATCTGTGGCGGACGCGGCCCGCGTCTCTGCCCCAGCTCTCCCGCCCTCATGCTCCTCGGCCGCGACACGGTCGCGAAGGTCGGCCTCCCGGTCGCGCAGCTCGGCTCGTGCGTCCCGCGCGTCGGCGGCGAGATGCAGTTGAGTCGGATCATCCGCTCTAGCCACCGGGCAGTCTTCCGCACTTGAGCTTGCTCGGCCAACGCACAGCGGAGATGCGAGACGCCTGAGCGGTGGGCACGGGCGCGGCCTGCTCATCGTCGAGGCACTCTCGACGGCGTGAGGCATCGAGCCTGCCTTGTACGGCAAGATCCATCTGGTTGCACTTCTACAACTAGCGCGGTCCGTATCCCGCCTCAGCACGAGTCAGAGGGCCGGCTCCGGGGTGATCGCACCCGCCCCGGTGCGATCAGGTGGAGAGCTGTCGCGCCGGACCGCTGCCGCCCTGCGTGGACGGCCAGAAGACCGGTAACGCCCTGATCAGCCGGTCTGGACGCCGCAGCACGAGGCGTCACGTGCCGGACCGTTGGTCACGGAGTTGGTCACGGACGTCCAGCAACCCCCTGCCACGAGGCAGCACCAGACGGACGCCGAGGCCCCCGATCTGAGCGTGAAGCAGCATCAGTCAGCACGGCTCGTCACCCTCCGGCACGTCCTCACTCCCACTCTTAATCAGCGGGTCCGGGGTTCGAGTCCCTGGCGGCGCACCCTCTGACCTGGCCTTTTGTCCTTCGGGGCAAGAGGCCAGCGTCGTTGTTGGGCACGGATTGGTCACAGACGTCCGCGACGCGGTCGCCCAGGAGCCTGTCGCCGGCCGGACGCAGCAGCACGCCGCAGCACGGAACGTTCCGCACGAGCGCTGACCGGACGACTCTCAGGCCGGCAGCTGTTTCACGGGAGCGCGGATCAGCGGGTGCACCCTGGCTCGTCGTCCGTACTGACGCGCGAGGCGGGCTGCTCGACCTCAGGTCGTGGGGAACTGCCGCGCCGACGCCGCGATCGACGACGTGGACGCCCTGGACCCGGCGCAACGGCGCAGCGCCCAGGGTCGGCCCCGCGTCAGCCTGGTCCTGCTGAGCCCCGTCTCGCATCCGGCCGATGGGCACTCGGCGCACGCGCCAGGTGGCCGCCCGTGCGCACGCCCTCGGGCCCGGTCGGGCTCTTGACACGAGGGTGACTTGCACAACACTCTGTACCGCACATAGGTAACCAAGTAGCAGAACAGAGGAGATCCGGTGCGCGCACTCAAGGAGCTGCCAACGCCGCCCGCTCTCCTGCACCCGACCGGGACGTGGGTCTTCGACCTTGTGATCCCCGTCGTCGGAGGCCTGATCCTGCTTGCGGCGGTCGCCGACAGCGTGCGCCGCCGCCGCCTGACGTGGGGCTTCCTCTTCCTGGCCAGCAGCCTCGGCGTCTACTGGATGGAGACCGTCGGCGACTGGGGCCAACAGCTCGTCTACAGCCCCGCGTTCGCTCAGCACCACCTGCTCGACTGGCTGCCGCGGAAGACGCCCAACGACCCCGCCTTCATGCCGTTCGCCTACGCCGTCTACTGGACGGTCCACGCGCTCGTGGTCCTGTACATCGGCCAGCTGCTGCAGAAGCGCTTCGGCTGGAGCCTGCTCAAGGCCGTCGTGGTGCTGTCCCTGCCGGTCAACTACGCCTGGGACTTCTTCGTCGAGGGCATCGCCACGAAGATGGGCTGGTGGTCCTACGCCCCGGGTATCGGACCGAAGATCCAGTGGGGCGGCGACGCCAACATCACGCTGCTGTGGACCATCGGCCTGATGTCGGTGTGGCCCAACCTCATCGCCTACTGGGCCGGCAAGCCCCCGGTGCGCACGCTCAACCACCTCGAGCTGTTCTTCCGGCTCGACCGCTTCACGCGCTCCAGGACAGACGCGGCGACGTCGGTGAGCTCCCTCTCCCCTAGCCCCGGCGCCGTCCTGCTGCAGGACCGCATCGCCGTCGAGACGCCTCAGAGCAAGCGGGAGCAGTACGACGCCCTGCTCGACTACGAGGTGACCATCGCCAGGTGGCGGTTCGAGGCCTACCGGCTGCTGGCCTGGTTCTCCGTCTTCCAGCTGAGCTTCTTCCTGCTGCTCATCGTCCCGCTCGTCCTCATGCGCTGGTTGACCGGCGTCGACAGCGTCTACGTCCCGTGACCGGAGGTCCCGTGTCCTACTACCGCCCGCCCCGGGGGCAGGCGCTCGCCCGGGAGACCGGACGACTGCTGCTGCTGTCCTTCGGGTTCGTGCTCGTGCTCGGCCTGCTCGTCTACCTCACCGCCTGACACGACCCCGGCTGCACGGCACCGCCTGCACGTCACTGCTCGACCCGTCCTCACTCGACACCACCCTCCCCGGAGCACCGTGCACCGCACCCGCGTCACCGGCGCCGTCCTCCTGCTCGGCGCCCTGGCGTGCCAAGCGCTGGCGACGACGCCACCGGCCACCGCCGCCACCCGGTCCTTCACGGGAACGGCCTCCGCCTCCGGGCTCGACGTCTACGCGACGAACGCCGACGTCCTCCCCCTCGGAGCGACCGTCCAGGCGGCCGCTCCCTTCACCTCGGCGACCCTCAAAGCGCTCGGCGTCAGCCAGGCCTTCGCCTCGGCCCCCTACCCCGGCAACGAGGTGGCGGGTGCGCCCGGCCTGCTCAACGGGGGGTTCGGCATCCCGGCCCCCTCGTACCCGTTCATCGTCAATAGCGACGCCAGCAGCGAGCCTGCGCCGGCGGACCGGCAGAACGCGGGCTACCGGCTGCACGCCGAGAGCTCGAACGCCGTCAGCGAGGCCACCGGTCAGCTGGGCGCGGGCGAGGGCGGCGGAGGAGCGCTGAGCCTGTTCGCCGTCGCCCGGGTCGGCGACGACGACGGCGTGACCACAGCGAGGGCCGGGTCCGTGACGGCCGGGCTCGACGTGCCGGGCGCCCTGACCCTCGGCAGCGTCCGTTCCTCGGCGCAGGTCGTAGTCGGCGAGGACGGGAAGCGCAAGCGCACCTCGTCCCTGGTCGTCACCGGCGTCGAGCTCCTCGGCATCCCCGTCACGCTGCAGGACGGCGCCCTCGTCTTCGCGGGGCAGCGGATCCCCCTGCCGGACAACCCCCTCGTCGCCGCGCTCGCAGAGCGCGGAACAGTGCTGGAGTACCTGCAGCCGCGGGAGACGGCGGACGGCGTCGTGTCTGCCGCTCTGCGCGTCACGACTCAGCAGACGGACCCCACCGGGCGCACGCCCGGCACCTACGCGGTCTCGTACACCCTGGGTCAGACGTCGGCACGGCTCTCGGCCGCCAACCTGGCCGACGTACCGGTCGCTGCCCCCTCGGTCCCCGCCGTCCCGACGCCGGCTGGCGTCGCGCCCGCGACCGTCCCCGGTGGTCCTGCCGACGTCGGCGGGGCACCACCGGCGGCGGTGGGCGGCGAGGCCGTCGCGGTCGCCGACCCGCCGTTGCTCCCCGTCGACCCGACCGGAACGGTGCCCGCACCCGCGACGGCGGCTGCCGCCGCCCCGGGGCCGCGCGCCGTCGCCTTCCGCACGCCCCTGCAGGTCGACTGGTTGCCGGTCTTCCTCGCCCTCGTCCTGTCCTCCGCAGCCGCGCTCGTCGGCGGCTCGCTCGTCCGACTCCTGGGAGTGAGGGCCACATGGCGCTCTTGACGTTCGTCCGCTACCAGTGGGACCGCGTCGCCGCGTGGTCCTGCATCGCGCTGGGCGGCCTGCTGCTCCTCATCGGCTATCTGCGCATCAGCAGCACGCCCTTCGCCGCCAAGCAGATCCCGTACCTGGTCAGCGCCGGGCTGCCGGCCGTGTTCCTTCTCGGGATCGGGATCATGCTCTGGCTGTCGGCCGACCTGCGCGACGAGTGGCGCAAGCTGGACGAGATCGCCCGGCAGCAGGCCGCGCTCCCGCCCGAGGCCTACGCCTGGCTGGTCACGCAGCAGCCGGCCACAGACCTCGCCGAGGCGCCCGCCCTGCCGCGCACCCCGCGGCAGCGGGCCACGCGCGGTGCGGCCACGGCTCGACCTGCGACGGCACGGGACCCCCGATGACCGCGTGGCAGACAGCCCCGGCAGCCCCGCGGCTCGGCGCACCCCGACCCACGCCCTGGCGTCCCGTCGACGCCGTCGTCCTCGTCGTCCTGCTCGGCCTGGCGCTGCTGTGCGACGCCGTGGCCTACCTCGGCGTGAGCGGCACGGCCGACGTGCAGGTCCAGCTGCGCTGGCTGGCGGGCGGCGTCGCGGCCCTCGTGCTGTCGGTCTCCGGTGTGTGCGGCTGGCTCATCACCGGCCTCCGCGAGGTGCGCCTGGCACAGCGCGCCGTGGTCCCGCTGCGCGTCGTGGTCGCCCCGCCTGCGGCGACGACGGTCGCTACCCAGGCCGGCGCCGACCTCGTCGCAGCTCCCGCGATGACGCGGTACCACCTGTCGTCCTGCGCCCTGGTCGCCGGGAAGTCCGCGTCGCCCGCCCCGCTGCCTGCGCACCTCGAGGCCGGCCGCCGTCCGTGCGGCGTCTGCGACCCCGCATGAGCGTCGACGTCGGACTCGCCCTCGTCACCGGCCTCGCCACCGGATCCGTGTACGCGGTCGCCGGGCTCGGGCTGGCCCTGACCTACAAGACCTCGGGAATCTTCAACATCGGCTACGGCGCGGTCGCGGCCGGCGGCGCCCTCGTCATGTACACCCTCTGGGTCGACCTCGGCCTGCCGTGGCCGCTCGCTGCGCTGGTCGCTGGCCTGGGTTACGGCGTCGTCGCCGGGCTGCTCGTCGAGCGGCTCTCCGCGGCGCTGGCGAAGACGCCCACCACCTCCCGCATCGTCGGCACGGTCGGACTGGTGTTGCTCGTGCAGGGCGTCACGACCCTGGCCTACGGCGACGCCGCGCTCCCCTACCCGGACTTCCTGCCGCTGGACAGCGTCGCCGTGCTCGGGGCGCGGGTCAGCGTCAAGCAGATCGTCATCGTCCTGGTCGGGATCGCGGCAGCCGGCGGGCTGCTGGCCCTGCTCCGGTACACACGCACCGGGACCGCGATGCAGGCGGTCGTCGACGACCCGGACCTGCTCGACATGGCCGGCACCGACCCGCTGCGCGTGCGTCGGACGGCCTCGGTCATCGGCGGGGTGCTGGCTGCCCTGTCGGGCATCCTCATCGCACCCGCACTGGGCCTCGATGCGATCCTGCTGGTGCTGCTCGTCGTCCAAGCGTTCGGCGCCGTGGCGCTGGGCCGCTTCACCGACCTGGGGCTGACCTACCTCGGTGGCCTCGTCGTCGGGGTGGCCCAGGCCGTCCTCGGTCAGCTGGTCGTCGGCAGCCCGTCGCTGTCCAGCCTGCCCTCGAGCACCCCCTTCCTCATCCTGTTCGGCGTGCTCCTGCTGTCCCGCCCGGGTCGCCTCAAGGAACTCGGCACACCGGTCCGGCCCGTGCCCCTGAACAGCTCGCGGCTGACCGGTCCGGCGCGCCTGGCCACGAACGGGACCGGTCTGGTCCTGCTGCTCCTCGTCCCGTTCCTCGTCGGCGGACGGCTGGTCGTGTTCAGCAACGCGCTCGCCTACGTGGTGCTGTTCCTGTCGCTCGCGCTGCTGGTGAACTTCTCCGGCCAGGTCTCGCTCTGCCAGGTCGGCTTCGCCGCCGTCGGTGCGGCCGCCTTCGCCACCTTCACCACGGAGCGCGGCCTGCCGTGGCTCGTGGCCCTGCTGCTGGCCGGGCTGGCCGTCGTCCCCGTCGGAGCACTCATCGCGATACCGGCGATCCGGTTGGCCGGGCTCTTCCTCGCGCTGGCCACGCTCGGCTTCGGCATCCTGCTCGCCCAGGTCGGCTACGGCCTGCCCGTGCTGTTCGGCGGCGCCAAGAACGGCAGCGTCAGCGCGCCGCGCCCCGACCTGTTCTCCGGCGACCGCGCCTACTACTACGTGCTCGTCGCCGCGGCGCTCGCTGTCAGCGCCCTCGTCGTCGGCATCGACCGCTCGAGGCTCGGTCGGCTCCTGCGTGCCATGGGCGACGCGCCAACGGCGCTGTCGACGGCAGGGCTGCAGGTCAAGGTCACGCAGGTGCTGGTGTTCTGCCTGTCCGCGTTCCTCGCGGGGATCAGCGGCGCGCTCCTGGTGCCGGTCACGGGCTTCGCGAGCCAGAACTCGTTCTCGTTCTTCAACTCGCTGATCGTGCTCGCGCTGCTCACCATCTGCGGCCGGCGCACAGTCCCGTCCGCGTTCGCGGCCGCCGCCCTGCTGGCCGTGCTGCCGTCCTACCTCGACAGCGAGGTGCTCCTGCGACTGCAGCCGGTCGTCTTCGGCGCCCTGGCCACGGCCGTCGCCGTCGCGACCGGTGTCCGCGGCTCCACAGGCCGCCTGGACGCCGCCGCCGAGCGCGCCCGCACCACCCGCTCCCTGAGCCCGGTCGACAGCCGGGTCCGTCCGCTCGTCCTGGAGTCCACGTGAACCGCCGCCCCTGCGCTGTCCTCGCCCTCGCCCTGTCGGCGGCCACCCTGCTGTCCGCCTGCGGCATCCGCGTCTCGGACGCGGAGGTGCTGCGCGCTGCCGGCGGCGGAGCCGTCACCGTCGGCGGAGACGGCCAGGTGGTGGACCCGCAGGCCGGCGACGCCACGGGCGGCGTCTTCGACCCGCAGGCCGTGGGCGGTACTGGGGACACGAGCGCAGCCCCGACCACGACGGGCACGACCGGCGGCACCACCGGCGGCACGACCGGGACCGCGTCCGGCGGGAGCACCGGTGCCACGACCAGCGGTTCCACCGGCACCGGTGGCGGGAGCTCCGGAGGCACGAGCGGGAAGGGCGGGACGGGCCCGGCGACGACCGGCGGCGGGCCCGCAGCACCCGCTGCGACCGGCGGAGGACCTCCCCTCCTGCTCGGCAACGTCGGGCAGTACTCCGGGCCGATCGGCTCCGCCCTCGCCGGCGCCCAGACGATGCTCCAGGTCTGGGCCGCCGCGACCAACGCCTCTGGCGGCATCCTGGGGCGCCAGGTCAAGGTGGTCTCGGCCAACGACCAGGGCGACCCCTCGATCAACCAGCGGCTCATCAAGGACCAGGTGGAGAACAAGAAGGTCATCGCCTTCGTCGGCAACCAAGTGCCCCTGTCGGTCCAGGGCGGGGTCGCCTACGTCGAGAGCAAGAAGGTGCCGATCGTCGGCGGGGACGTGAGCTCGTCGACCTGGAACACCAGCCCAATGCTGTTCCCCCAGGGCGAGTCGGTCCGCAACATCATCTACTCGCTCGCCAAGGTGGCCGTCGACTCCGGCAAGAAGAAGATGGCCATCTTCTACTGCGTCGAGAGCCAGGCCAACTGCGTGCTCGCCAACGAGCTGCTGACCAACCAGGGCTACGCGAAGAAGGCCGGCGGCGACATGGTCTACAGCGCCCAGGTCTCCATCACCCAGCCCGACTTCGCCCAGCAGTGCCTGCAGGCCCAGCAGCGCGGCGCCCAGGCCCTGCTCATGTTCGGCGACCCGAACACGATCGGCCGCATCGCCAACTCCTGCGGCAGCCAGGGCTACAAGCCGCAATACATCACCGGCTCGCTCGCGGTGAACAACGGCCTCGCGAAGAACAAGAACCTCGAGGGCCTGCTCGCCCCGCAGCCCTGGTTCGGCTGGCCGCAGAAGACGGCCGCGACCCAGGCCTACCGGGACGCCATCGCGCGCTACGCGCCCGACCTCGAAGGCTCCAGCGCGACCTCCTCCGTCTGGGGCGCCGCTCAGCTGCTGCGCAAGGCGGTCGAGGCGGCCAAGCCCGCGGCCGGCAAGGCGGTCACCTCCGCAGACGTCGTGCGCGGGCTGCACACGCTCAAGGGCGAGACCGTCGACGGCCTGACGCCCGCGCTCACGTTCCCGGCCGGGAAGCCGGCCCAGCCCGCCGCGAACTGCTACTTCCTGGTTGCCGTGAAGGGCAGCGCCTGGGAGGACCGCAGCGGAGGCAAGCCGTCCTGCAACGGCTTCAACGCCGGATGACCGCCGCCCTCGAGGTCGTCGGCCTGACCGTCCGCTTCGGCGGGCTCACCGCGGTCGACGACGTCTCCTTCCACGCAGAGTCCGGGCAGATCACCGCCCTGATCGGCCCGAACGGCGCCGGCAAGACCACGACCTTCAACAGCTGCAGCGGTCTGCAGGTGCCCACTGCCGGCCGCGTGCTCCTGTTCGGCACCGACGTGACGGGCACGTCGCCTGACGCACGTGCGCGCCAGGGACTCGGCCGGACCTACCAGCGGATGCAGCTGTGGACGTCCCTGTCGGTGCTCGACAACGTGGCACTGGGCGCGGAGGCGCTGCTGGCTGGCGCCAACCCGCTGCGGCACCTGCTGGCGGCGCGTGGCGAGCGCCGCCGGACGCTCGCCGTCGCCCACGAGTCGCTGGAGCGGACCGGTATCGCGGACCTCGCCGACGCCCGTCCCGGTGACCTGTCCACCGGGCAGCAGCGGCTCGTGGAACTGGCCCGCGCGCTGGCCGCGAACTCCCGCCTGCTGCTGCTCGACGAGCCGTCGTCGGGCCTCGACAAGGCGGAGACGAAGCGCTTCGGCGACGTGCTGCTCGACGTCGTCGCGCGGGACGGGACCGGCATCCTGCTGGTGGAGCACGACATGAGCCTCGTCCTCCGGATCTGCGACGCGATCACCGTGCTGGACTTCGGCAAGCGGATCTTCCAGGGCACCCCGCGCGAGGTCGCCGCGAGCGACGTCGTCCGCGCGGCGTACCTCGGCAGCGAAGACGTCGACGCCGCCCTCGAGCCGGTCGGGGGCTGACGTGCTGCTGCTCGACGACGTCGTGTCCGGCTACGGCGCCACCACGGTCCTGCGGGGCGTCACGCTGGCCGTCCCCGACGGGAGCGTCGTCGCCCTCCTCGGCCCCAACGGTGCCGGCAAGACCACCTTGCTGCGCACGGCGTCGGGGCTGCTCCGGCCCACCGCGGGGCGGCTCCTGCTCGACGGGGTCGACCTCACCCGCTCGAGCCCGCACGAGCTGCAGGCGAACGGCGTGTGCCACGTCCCCGAGGGCCGGGGAGTCTTCCGGTCCATGACGGTCCGCGACAACCTGCGCCTCATGGCGCTGCCCGGGGAGGAGTCCGACGCCGTCGACCGGGCCGCCTCCGCCTTCCCCAAGCTCGGCCAGCGGGTCACCCAGCTCGCCGGGACGATGTCCGGCGGCGAGCAGCAGATGCTCGCGCTGTCGCGGGCGTACCTCCAGCGTCCCGCTGTCGTTCTCCTCGACGAGGTGAGCATGGGCCTCGCCCCGAACATCGTCGACGAGATCTTCGACTTCCTGGCCGCCCTGGCGGCCCAGGGGTCGAGCCTGCTGCTCGTCGAGCAGTACGTGACCCGCGCCCTCGCGGTGGCGGACTACGTGTACGTGCTGGACCGCGGCGAGGTCTCCTTCGCCGGGGAGCCGTCCGAGCTCGCCTCCGACGAGCTGTTCGCCCGCTACGCCGGACTGGAAGAGGCACCCGCATGAAGAAGCTCCTGCTCGCCGCGACGGCTGTCGTCGTGGTGGCCGCCTCCACTCCGGCGCTCGCCGCTCCTGCGCCGGCCCGCGTCACCGGCGCGTCCTTCGCGCTCGGGGTCCTGCAGACCGGCAACGACGCCGGGCTCCCCCTCGTCTACGGCCTCGGCACCTCCACCGTCTTCCTGGTCGTACCGCCCGGCAGCCTGCCCGAGCCCGGGCGCGGCGTGGTCCTGCAGGCGTCGGCCGCCGGAGGCGACGTGCTCGCGCAGCTGCAGTCCGCCGGAAGGCAGGGGATCGTGCAGGGCCGCACGGGCGTCGCGCCCCTGGCCGTGCTGAACGGGCCGGCGAACACGGGTGTGGAGACACTGGCGTCCGTGCTCGACTTCCTGGGCAAGGACCTGGGCGACTACACCGGGCCGTTCAACGTGACGCTCACCGAGATGGCGGCCATCGCCCGCACCGCGGAGGAGCCGGCGGACTAGCCCTCGAGCGCCGCGTGCCCCCGGGCCACCAGCTCGGGCACGAGGCCGCCGAGCCCGTCGAAGCCCTCTCCCACGGTGAGGCCCTGCTGCGACCGGTAGTGGATGCCCTCGAAGATCGCGCCGATCTTGTAGAAGGCGAACGCGAGGTACCAGGGCAGGCCGGTGAGGTCCAGCGCGCTCCGCCGGGCGTACTCGGCGACCAGCAGGTCTGAGGACGGGAAATCGGGGGCGTCGCCGGGCACCGCGGCGACAGGGCTGTCGAGACCGCGCAACCCGTCCCACCAGACGACGGTCGAGGCGAGGTCGGCCAGCGGGTCGCCGAGGGTGGCCATCTCCCAGTCCAGGACCGCGACGATCTCGTCCCCGGCGCCCACGACGACGTTGTCGAGCCGGTAGTCGCCGTGCACGACGGACCCGACCTGCAACGGGGGCACCTGCTCGGCGAGCCGGTCCGACAGGTGGGCGAGCTCGGGCAGCGGACGGCTGTGCGACTTCTCGAGCTGGCGCCGCCACGTCCTCAGCTGGCGGTCCAGGTACCCCACGGGCCGGCCCAGGTCACCGAGCCCGACGGCATCGGGCTCCACCTCGTGCAGCCGCACCAGGACGTCCACCAGGCTGACCGCAAGCGCTTCGGCCCGGGGCGCACCGAGCCCGGCGAGCTGGCCGGAGTCGCGCAGCACGACGCCGTCGGCGAACTCCATGACGTAGAAGGGCGCCCCGAGGACCTCCGGGCCGGCGAGCAGGAGCGGACGCGGCACCGGGACGCGGGTCGGAGCGAGGGCGGCGAGCAGGCGGTGCTCGCGCGCCATGTCGTGCGCCGTCTCGAGCACGTGGCCGAGCGGCGGGCGGCGGAGCACCCAGCGACTGGTCCCGTCGGTGAGGAGGTAGGTCAGGTTCGACCGGCCCCCGGCCACCAGCTCCGCGAGCAGGGGGCCGTGGAGCAGACCGGGCAGGTGCGCGCGCAGGTGCTCCTCGAGGCGAGCCAGGGGCAGCCCCGGGAGGTCGGGGATCTCGAGCACGTGTCCTCCTCTCCCGAGCGATCGCTCGGGTCGTTCAGAGCGAACGGTGCCGTCGCGGCCGCCCTCCTGTCAAGGGCTACGGTGCTGCTGCCCGACCAGGAGGAGCCCGTGACTGCGCACACCGTGGACCGCGCCGTGGTCGGCCAACGCCTGCGAGGGGCGCGGGAGGCCGCCGGCCTGACCCTGCGCGAGGTCGCGGCCGCCCTCGGCGTGAGCAGCGGCACCTGGAGCGCCGTGGAGAACGGCCGGACCCGGCTGGAGCCCGCGCGGCTCGCGGCCGCGGCAGACCTGCTGCAGGTGGAGGCCGGCACCCTGGTGGGCCCGGCCGAGGCGCCGGCGTCCCCACAGGGCTGGCGCGACTTCCCGCCCCTGCACCTGCCCGCACCGCTGGCCGGAGCCCTCGAGGCGTTCGTCGAGCTGGGCTACCACGGCGCGACCGTCCGCGACATCGCCCAGCGGGCGGGCCTGTCCGTGCCCGGCGTCTACCACCACTGGCCCAGCAAGCAGCACCTGCTCGTCGCCCTCCTCGACCTCACCATGGACGACCTCCTGCGACGCAGCCGGGAGGCACGGGCCGAGGGCGACAGCCCGGTGGAGCGGCTCAGCCGGCTCGTGGAGTGCCTCGCGCTCTTCCACACCTACCGCCGCGACCTCGGCTTCATCGGGGCCAGCGAGATGCGCAGCCTGCAGGAACCGGATCGCACCCGCATCGCCGCCGCGCGCGTCGAGCAGCAGCGCATGGTCGACGACGAGGTCCTCGCCGCCGTCCGTCGTGGGCTCGCCACCACCTCGACCCCGCGGGACGCGGCGCGAGCCGTCGTCAGCCTGTGCACCGCGCTCCCCCAGTGGTGGGGGCCGAGCGGACCCGAGGACCCTGAGACGGTCGCGCGGCGCTACGTCGGGTTCGCGCTGGACCTGGTCGGGGCGCGTTGACGGCCTGACCACAGCGCCCTACGGTCAGACCGACCAAGCGCTCGGTCTGTTCAGGAGGCTCCATGCTCGACACCGCACTGGCGGACACCAGCCTGCCCGCGCCGTCTGCGCGGGCACAGGACCTGCACGCCGAGATGCGGGCCTTCCTGCAGGACGAGGTGCTGCCGGCGGAGGTCGAGTACCTCGCCCACCGCTCCGCGTCGGGTCCCGAGGGCCACGAGGTGCCGCCCGTCGTCGAGCGGCTCAAGAAGAGCGCGCGGGCCCGCGGCCTGTGGAACCTGTTCCTGCCGTCGGAGTCCGGCCTCACCCAGCTCGAGTACGCCCCCCTGGCCGAGCTGTCCGGGTGGAGCAACGACCTCGCCCCCGAGGCCATCAACTGCCAGGCGCCGGACACCGGCAACATGGAGCTGCTGCACCTGCTGGGCACGGCAGACCAGAAGCGCGACTGGCTCGAGCCGCTGCTGGCCGGCGAGATCCGCTCCGCCTTCGCCATGACGGAGCCGGACGTCGCGAGCAGCGACGCCACCAACATCGCCACGCGCATCGAGCGCGACGGGGACTCCTACGTCGTCACCGGCCGCAAGTGGTGGACCAGCGGCGCCATGGACCCGCGCTGCGCCCTGCTCGTCGTGATGGGCAAGACCGACCCGGGCGCGCCCGAGCACCTGCAGCAGACGATGGTCCTCGTCCCGACCAGCACGCCGGGGGTCCGCCTCGTCCGCGACCTGCCCGTGTTCGGCCACCACGACCAGCACGGGCACGCCGAGGTCGAGTTCGACGCCGTCCGCGTCCCGTTGACGAACGTGGTCGGCGAGGAGGGCGGCGGGTTCGCTGCGGCCCAGGCACGGCTCGGTCCCGGTCGCATCCACCACTGCATGCGCGCCCTGGGGGCGGCCGAGCGCGCGCTGGCGCTCATGGTGCAGCGGGCCCAGAGCCGAGTCGCCTTCGGCCGGCCGCTTGCGGAGCAGGGCGTCGTCCAGCAGCAGATCGCGGAGTCCCGCCTCGAGATCGAACAGGCCCGCCTGCTGTGCCACCGGGCCAGCCACGTCATCGACACGTCCGGCAACAAGGCGGCGCGCGACCTCGTGGCGATGGCGAAGGTCGCTGTTCCCCGGGCTGCGACGCGGGTGATCGACCGCGCGATCCAGGTCCACGGCGGCGCCGGCGTCACCGACGTGACGCCGCTGGCCGCGATGTACGGCTGGCACCGCGCCATGCGCCTGTTCGACGGTCCGGACGAGGTCCACCTGCGCTCGATCGCCAGGGCCGAGCTCCGACGGACCCCCCTCCTGTCCGCGAGCTCGCCCGGCCCGGGCGCCGACCGATGACGGGCCAGCACGTCCGCTACGCCTTCACGGGCGGCGCCGCCCGCCTCACGCTGGCCGGCAGCAGCGGGAACCCGCTCCACCTCCCGATGGGGGAGGAGCTGCTGGAGGCCGTCCGCCTGGCCCGCACCGACGACGCCCGCGTGGTGCTCCTGCGCGCCGAGGGCCCCGCCTTCTGCGTCGGCGGCGACGTCGGGGCCTTCGGCTCGACGCCCGACCGGGAGCGCCTGGTCGACGACATGGCCGAGCAGCTGCACCGCACCATCAGCGAGCTGCACCGGATGGACGCCGTCGTCGTGGCGGTGGTGCAGGGTGTCGCGGCAGGGGCAGGCGTCACGGTGGCAGCGGCGGCAGACGTGGTCCTGGCCGGGACGTCCGCCCGGTTCACCCTCGCCTACACGAAGATCGGCCTCTCGCCCGACGGCGGCAGCAGCCTGCTCACGGCCAGCCTCGGCCTGCACCGCGCCCTGCGCCTTGCCCTGCTCAACCCCGTGCTCACGGCCGACGAGGCGCGGGAGGCGGGCCTGGTCGCCGCGGTGCACCCCGACGCGGAGCTCGACGACGCCGCCGAGCGTGTGGTCGCGCAGCTCCTCACGGGCTCGAGGACGGCGCAGGTGGCGGCCAAGCGCCTGCTGCGCGAGCAGGCGACGCCGCGCGCCGAGGGCGCGATGCGCCTGGAGGCGCTGTCGATCCGGGCCTGCGCCGCCAGCCCGGACGGCGTCGAGGGCGTGGACGCCTTCCTGGCGAAGCGCCGCCCGGAGTTCCCCAGCACCCGTTGATGCGCCCAGACCCTTGCGGCTGCCTTCCCCCCGCCCTATCCTCTCCCACTAGGTAAACTAGGTAGGAGAGCGCATGGCGTGCTGCACC
This sequence comes from Frankiales bacterium, assembly GCA_025464695.1. Next base: position 14,300 of record JAODNQ010000020.1, read on the forward strand.
CTGATGGCGCTGCTACTGCGCCCGCTCTTCACCCTCCTGCGCGGTCGTGCGCCCGACGCCGTCACCCGCGTCGACCTCGTGCCCGAGGACCGCGCCCGGCGGGTCGCGCCCGTCGTGGTCCTCGCCCTCGCCGAGGTCCTGCTCGCTCTCCTGGTGCTGCGGTCGGTCACGCTGCACCTCGGCCACCCCGCCATGCACCACACCGCCGGCGATCTCGTCGACCCCGGGCACGCCGCGACGCACCTGCGCGCCGCGGGGACCGGGACCGTCGTGGCGCTCGTCGCCGCGGCCGGCTG
>JAODNQ010000041.1 GCA_025464695.1 Frankiales bacterium
CTTGACCTGGTCGATGATCCGGGCGACCTCGCGCGGCTGCGGGTCCTCGAAGTTGGCCGGCTGGACCGCCCCGATGACGTTCCAGCCGTAGTCCTTCGCGAAGTAGGCGTAGGCGACGTGGTAGGTCAGCAGCTCCTTCTTGCCGCCGGGGATCGTCGCCTGGTCGGCCTTGAGGGCGTTGCTGAGCGCCGTCGCCTTGGCCACGAACGCGGTGTGGTTCGCCTCGTAGTAGTCCTTGTTCGCGGGGTCCTTCTCCACGAGCGTCTTCACGATGACGTCGGAGTACTTCGCGGCGAACAGCGGGTCGGTCCACAGGTGCGGGTTGGGCTTGCCCTCCTTCTTCGGGAAGGAGAAGTCGTAGATGTAGTCCGACTCCGGGAGCGTCTGCGTCCCGACCTGGACGATCGTGGCGTCCTTCTTCTTGTTCGCCTCGGCGAGCTCGAACGTCGGGTCCTCGAGCTTGAGGCCGTTCACGAAGACGACGTCGGCCTGCGACAGGACCTTCACGATCTGCGGCGGCGGCTCGAAGGTGTGGCTGTTCGTGCCCTCCGGGACGATGCCGGACAGCGCGATGCGGTCGCCGCCGATGTTGGCGACGATCGAGGTGATGGGCGCGACCGTGGCGGCGACGACCATCCGGCCGCTGCTCCCCGCGGTCGTCGGCCCGTCGTCCGAGGAGGAGGAGCACGCGGACAGGCTGAGCGCGACGACGGCCGCCACGGCGATCGGCACGAGGCGGGAGGGCGCGAGGGGCAGGACGGCAGACCGGGACAGGGGCATGAGCGCGACCCTATCCACTCCTGCGTCGCGTCACCACCTGCGCCCCGGTGCCACCTGCGACACCGTCGCAACTGCGGGTGGCGGGCATGCGTGGTGATCCACCGCTCGCGGGGTACCCCGCCCGCGAGGTCCCGCTGGGGGACCGCGAGGAGGACGCGCCATGGGCGTCGGACGCACGCTGCTCACCCCGGTCGTCGTGGGGGCGGCTGTCCTGCGCGGACGCCGTGCCGACGGCACCACTCCCGCACCCGCCGAGGCCGGCGACCCGTACCCGATGGAGCTCGCCAGCGGGGGCGCGCAGCCCGGGCACGGCGCGGAGACGCCGACGCAGATCCCGGCGGCCGGCTGGAAGCAGGTCGTGAAGCGCGCCTGGAAGGAGACGAAGGACGACAACGTGCCGCTGCTCGCGGCCGGCGTCGCCTTCTACGCCTTCCTCGCGCTGTTCCCGGCGCTGATCGCCGCCATCACGCTGTACGGCCTGGTCGCCGACCCGGCCACCGTGCAGGACCAGATCGAGAGCGTGTCGAACGCGCTCCCGCCCGAGACGTCGGCCCTGATCGTCGACCAGATGAGGTCCGTCACCTCGACCGAGGGCAGCAGCCTCGGCATCGGCCTGGTCGTGAGCGTGCTCGGGGCGCTGTTCACCGCCAGCGGCGGTGTGCAGAACATGATGAAGGCCATCAACCTGGCGTACGACGAGAAGGAGACGCGCGGAGCGGTGAAGCTGCGCCTCACGGCGCTGGCTCTCACAGCCGGTGCCGTGGTCTTCCTGGTGGTCGCCGTCGGGCTCGTCGCCGTCCTCCCGGTGCTCCTGCAGGACGTCGGTCTCGGCGTCGTCGGCACCGTGGCGGCCTTCGTCGGCCGCTGGGTCGGGCTGGTCCTGTTCGCCGTCGTCGCGCTGGCGGTGCTGTACCGGTACGCGCCCGACCGCGACAACCCGAAGCTGGCTTGGACCAGCGTCGGCAGCACCGCTGCCACGGTCCTGTGGGTGATCGGCTCCGCCGGCTTCTCGCTCTACGTCAGCAACTTCGGCAAGTACGGCAAGACCTACGGCGCGCTGGCCGGCGTCGTCGTGCTCCTGCTCTGGCTGTTCCTGACGTCCTACATCGTGCTGTTCGGCGCGGAGGTCAACGCCGAGGCCGAGCGGCAGACGGCGAAGGACACGACGCAGGGCCCGGAGAAGCCCATGGGCGAGCGGCGGGCGGTGGCCGCCGACACGGTCGCGAGCTAGGCGGCCCGCGGCTGCGGCAGGGTCAGGTCCGGACCTCGAACCAGACCACCTTGCCGGAGCCGCGGGGCTCCACGCCCCAGGCGCTGGCCAGGGCCTCCACGAGCGCGAGGCCACGACCGCCCTCGGCGTCCGGGCCGGCGGTGCGCCGCTGCGGCAGGGCGGCGCCGTCGTCGCAGACCTCGACGCGCAGCACCCCGGCCCGCACGGAGACACCGACCTCGACGTCGCCGGTGCCGTGGACCAGCGCGTTGGTGGCGACCTCGCTGACCAGGAGCGCGACCGTGTCGCGGACCTCCTCCGAGGCCTCGGCGCAGGCCGACACCGCGTAGCGGCGGACCGCGGCGACGCTGCGCGGGACGCTCGGCACCACGATCGACCCCGGGGGCGAGGAGGACGTGGGCGGGGTCACGTCGAGTGGTCTACCCCCTGCAGCCGCTCCTGACCGGCTCCGCTCCGTGGCCGCAGCATCGCTGGGTGCAGCAGAGGTGCGCTGCCGCGCCGGAACAGGGCCGCGGGACGGCCGCCGCCCGGGCCGACGGGGGCGGGGGAGCCGACCGGCACGAGGAAGCCCGGGGTGCCGGTGGTCTTGCGGTGGAAGTTGCGGGGGTCGAGCGGGACGCCCCAGACCGCCTCGTAGACGTGCCGCAGGTCGGCGACGGTGAACTCCTCGCCGCAGAACGCCGTGCCGACCGGGGAGTGCTCGAGCTTGGCGCGCGCCCGCTCCACCCCGGCGGCGAGCACGGCGTCGTGGTCGAAGGCGAGCCGGTCCGGGTCGCGGCGGCCGTCGGTGAGGTCCGCGACCGGGACCCACTGCACCGAGCGCACGCGGTCGCCCGGCACGGGCGCGGGCAGGTCGGGGGCGAACACCAGGTAGGCCACCGACACGACGCGCATGCGCGGGTCGCGGCCGGGGTCGCCGAACGCGCCGAGCTGCTCGACGTGGGCGACGTCGCGGCGCACGCCCGTCTCCCGCTCGAGCCGGCGCACGGCCGCGGTGTCGAGGTCCTCGTCGGGCTGCACGAAGCCGCCGGGCAGGGCGAGCAGCCCGCGGAAGGGGTGCGTGTCCCGCTCGACCAGCAGCACGCTGAGCCGGCGCGGCGCCCCCGCCCGGCCCTCCCGGACGGTCAGCAGGACGACGTCGACCGTGACGGCGAACGGCGGGAAGGCACCCGGGTCGTACGAGGCGAGGAACTCCCGCTCCTCGCTCACGCGCGGACGACCTCGGCCCCGGCCCGCTCCATCTCGACGAGCGCCGACGCCGTCGTCGCGGGCGCGACGCCGGCGCACAGCGGCAGCAGCACCCGGACGTCGAGGCCGGCCGCGCGGGCGTCGAGCACGCTGGCCCGGACGCAGTGGTCGGTGGCGTCTCCGCAGACGTCGAGGGCGTCGACGCCGCGCTCGCGCAGCAGCGCGACGAGGGGCCGGCCGTCCGAGGCGCCCTCGAAGGCGGAGTACGCCGCCGCGTGCTCGCCCTTGCGGACGACGGCGTCGAACAGCTCCTCCGTCAGCGGCTGCTGCA
>JAODNQ010000047.1 GCA_025464695.1 Frankiales bacterium
CTCGCCCTGCAGGAGGACCCGTCGGGAGAGCGGGGTGCCCGTGCCGGGCAGCCCACCGGACGGGGCGACCACCACCTGCGACGGCAGCACCCCGCACGCCGCCCGGACGTCGGCGGCCACCGCGACGACGGCGTCGCCCGGCTCGGTCCCGGGGGCCGTCGTGACGTGCACGAGCAGCTGGTCGGCACCGCTGCGCCGGCTACGGGTCAGCACGACCCGCCAGTCGGCGACGTCGCGGCGCCCTGCCAGAACGGCGGTGACGCTCCGCAGGTCGACGGCGCGCTCGCCCTCCCGCAGGGCGAGCAGCGGGACGAGGGCCCGGCGGCGCAGCCCGACGACGCGCGGGACGGTACGTCCGCACGCGGGACAGGCGCCCTCCTGCACGGCGTCGGCGAGGTCTCCCGTGCGCCAGCGCAGCAGCGCGCTCCCCCGCAGGCCGAGCTGGGTCACCACCGTCTCGGCGGGACCACCGCCGCGGCCGGCGAGCCCAGTCTCCGGGTCGACGAGCTGCACCAGCTCGAGGTCGGGCGAGGTGTGCAGCCCGGCGGGGCGGCCGGCGCTCTGCCGGCACTCGGCCCACAGCAGCCGGTGGCCGCTGGCGGCGTGGACGGCGAGCACCTGCGCTCGGGACGCCCCGGCGGCCTGCAGGGCCTCGAGGGCGCTCGCCCGCTCGACGTCGGTGGGGGCACCGACCAGGAGCAGCAGGGACACCGTGGCGAGGGGCGCTCCCGCGGCCGCGAGCTCGTCGAGGGCCACCGCGGCGGTCCCGGTGGGCAGGGCGAGCACGGTGGCGGGCAACAGGCGCAGGGCCTCGACCAGGTCGTCCGGGTCGTCGCCCGGGTAGGCGGCCGGGGCGCCGGCCCCGAGGGCGGCCAGCTGCAGCGCCTGCAGGGCCGCGGACGGCCGGGTCGGCAGGCCGGCGACCAGCACGTCCGACCCCGACAGCCCGAGCACCTGCCACAGCCGCGCGCCGGCGCGCGCGAGCACGTCGAGGTCGCCCCGGGTGCTGGCGACCGGGAAGCGGACGCCGAGGCCGCCGAAGACGAACGACGTCGGGCGGGTGTCGGCCTCGACGGTCGCGCGGTAGCCGCCCGGGGCGACCAGCCGCTGCGCCAGCGCCCGGCGCAGCACCGGCCCGGAGGCGTGCAGCGCGAAGCCCCGCTCCCCCGCCTGCAGCACCAGGGCGGCCGCGCCCTTCGGGTCGCCGTCCGGGCACAGGTCGCGCTCCCCGACCGCCGGCAGCTCGGCCAGGCCCTGCACGGTGGCGACGGCCGACGGCGACCGGCCGAGCGCGGCGAAGCGCTCGCGCCACCACGGCGAGAACGGCCCGACGGCGTCGACCACCTGCGCGCGGACGGCCGCCTCCGCGGTGGAGCGCTGCTGCGCGGGCGTGCGACGGTCCCAGGAGGCCATGGTCGGCGAGCCTAGGACGCCCCCTCTCGGCAGGTGCGGCAGGCTGGGCGGCATGACCGTGCCCCGCTGGACCGACGAGCTGATCCCCGACCAGACCGGGCGCACCGCGCTCGTCACCGGCGCGAACTCCGGACTCGGCTTCGCCACCTCGCTGGCCCTGGCGCGCAAGGGCGCCCGCGTCCTGCTGGCCTGCCGCGACAGCCTGCGCGGCGAGGCGGCGCTCGCGCGGCTCCGCGGGGAGGTGCCGGGCGCCGAGGCCGAGCTGGTGCCGCTGGACCTCGCGTCCCTGGCGAGCGTGCGCACCGCAGCCGCCGACGTCGCCGAGCGCGTGCCTGCCCTCGACCTGCTGGTCGACAACGCGGGCGTGATGGCGATCGACCGGCAGCTGACCGAGGACGGCTTCGAGAAGCAGCTCGGCACGAACCACCTCGGCCACTTCGCGCTGACGGGCCTGCTGCTTCCCAGCCTGCTGGGAGCGGCCGCGCCGCGCGTCGTCGTCGTGTCGAGCACCGCGCACAAGACCGGGCGGATCGACTTCGACGACCTCATGGGCGAGCGGAAGTACACCCGCTGGGGCGCCTACGGGCAGAGCAAGCTCGCCAACCTGCTGTTCGCCCGCGAGCTGCACCGCCGGGCGACCGCTGCCGGACTGCCGCTGCTCGTGGCCAGCGCCCACCCCGGGTACGCCGCGACCAACCTGCAGAGCGGCCAGGGGTCGTTCGTCCTCGAGACCCTCATGAAGGTCAGCAACGTGGTGATCGGGCAGCCGGAGCGCAAGGGCGCCTGGCCGCAGCTGTACGCCGCGACGATGCCGGACGTGCAGGGCGACGACTACTACGGCCCCGGCGGTCCGGGAGAGCTGCGCGGGCACCCGAAGAAGGTCGGGCGGACGACGCACGCCCAGGACGGCGCGGCGGCGCACCTGCTGTGGGACCGCAGCGAGGACCTCACCGGCGTCCGCTACGAGGCGCTCGAGGCCTGACCCCGGACGCACGTCGGCCCGGGCCCTCTCGCGAGGGTCCGGGCCGGCGTGCGAGCGTGCGAGGGACTAGCCCTTGCGCTTGGTGATCTCCTCGGTCAGCTGCGGGACGACGTTGAACAGGTCGCCCACGAGGCCGTAGTCGGCCAGCTCGAAGATCGGGGCCTCGGCGTCCTTGTTGATGGCCACGATCGTCTTGCTGGTCTGCATGCCGGCGCGGTGCTGGATCGCGCCGGAGATGCCCACCGCGATGTACAGCTGCGGCGACACGGTCTGACCGGTCTGGCCGACCTGGTTCTGGTGCGGGTACCAGCCGGCGTCGGTCGCGGCGCGCGAGGCGCCGACCGCGGCACCGAGGCTGTCGGCGAGCGCCTCGACGACGCCGAAGCCCTCCGCCGCACCGACGCCGCGACCGCCGGAGACGACGACGGACGCGTCGCCCAGGGCGGGGCGGCCGCCCTTGCTCTCGATGACGCGGTCGATGACCTTGGCCTGCGTGTCGGTCGCGGAGAACGCCGCGGTGACCTGCTCGACCGTGCCCGGGCCGGCCTGCTCGACGGGGGCCGTCGAGTTCGCGCGGACCGCGATGATCGGGACGCCGGTGGCGACCTTGCTCTGCACCGCGACGGAGCCACCGAAGATCGGCTGCTCCGCGACCAGCTCCGGCGAGACGCCGACGGCGTCGGTGATGATGCCGCTGCCGGTCCGGATCGCGGTGCGGGCCGCGATCTCCTTGCCCTCGGCGTTGCTCGGCACCAGCACGGCCGCGGGGGACGTGTCGGTGATGAGCTGCGCGAGGACGGCGGCCTTCGGGGCGACGAGGAAGCCGTCGAGCTCCTCGGCCTCGCAGACGTAGACCTTCGCCGCGCCGTACGCGGCGAGCTTCTCGGCGGCCGCGGCCGCCCCCTTGCCGAGCGCCACCGCGGAGGGCGTGCCGAGCGAGCGGGCGAGCGTGAGCAGCTCGTAGCTGACCTTCTTCGGTGCCCCGTCGACGTGGTCGACCAGGACGAGGATCTCTGCCATCTCGATGCCTCTCAGACGAGCTTCTGCGATGCGAGGTACTCGGCGATCTTCACGCCGCCGTCACCCTCGTCCTTGACGACCTGTCCCGCCTGGCGGGGCGGCTTGTTCGCGAACTCCACGACCTGCGACGGGGCGGCCGCGAGGCCCACCTGCCCGGCCTCGATGCCGGCGTCGGCGAGCGTGAGGGTCGTGAGCGGCTTCTTCTTCGCCGCCATGATCCCCTTGAACGACGGGTAGCGCGGCTCGTTGATCTTCTCGACGACGCTGACGATCGCGGGCGTCGGGGCCTCGACGACGTCGTAGCCGTTCTCGGTCTGGCGCTCGATGCGGACGGTGCCGCCCTCGACCGTGACCTTGCGGGCACCGGACAGCTGCGGCTGGCCGAGCCGCTCGGCGAGCAGCGGGGCCATGATCGACATGCGGCTGTCGGTGGCCTCCGAGCCGGCGATGACGAGGTCGTACTCGAGCGTGCCGAGCACCTTCGCCAGCGCGTAGGACGTCTGGATAGCGTCCGAGCCCTTGAGCGCGTCGTCGGACAGGTGCACGGCCTTGTGCGCACCCATCGACAGCGCCTTGCGGATGGTCTCGACGCCGCGGTC
>JAODNQ010000140.1 GCA_025464695.1 Frankiales bacterium
CGGAGCGGCCGCCCTCGGTCTTGACCGCGAGGACCTGGTGGAGCTGGATCCTGTTCTGCTCGAACCCGATGCGGGAGCCGGCGAGGTACAGCGCCCACACCTTGGCCGTCCCGGCGCCGACCTCGGCCACCGCCTCGTCCCAGTGGGCGTCGAGGTTGTCGCACCAGGCCGCGCAGGTGCGGGCGTAGTGCTCGCGCAGGTTCTCCTCGTGCCGGACCTCGAGGCCCGCGCGCTGCAGCTCCGCGGCCAGCCGGCCCACGCCGGGCAGCTCGCCGTCCGGGAAGACGTAGCGCGGGATGAACCCGCGCTTGCTGATCGCCGGGCTGTGGTCGTCGGGCCGGGTGATGCAGTGGTTGAGCAGGCGTCCCTGCGGGCGGAGCTTGCCGGCCAGCCGGTCGGCGTAGGAGGGCAGCTGCGCCAGGCCGATGTGCTCGGTGAGGCCGATCGAGCTGATCGCGTCGAAGCCGGTCTCGGGGACGTCGCGGTAGTCCTGGAACCGGATGTCGACGAGCTCCGCGAGCCCGGCGTCGGCGGCGGCCTTCTGCCCCCACTCCGCCTGCTGCCGCGAGAGGGTGACGGCGGTGACCGACACGCCGTAGTGGCGGGCCGCGTGCATGGCCATGCCGCCCCAGCCGCACCCGACGTCGAGCAGGCGCATCCCCGGACGAAGGGCGAGCTTGCGGCAGACGAGGTCGAACTTCTCCTCCTGCGCCTGCTCCAGCGTCGCGTCGTCGGTCGGGTAGACCGCGCACGTGTAGGCCATCGAGGGCCCGAGGACCCAGGAGTAGAAGGTGTTGCTGACGTCGTAGTGGTGGCTGATCGCCATCGCGTCGCGCCGGGTCGTGTGCTTGCGCAGGCCGGCCAGGTAGCGCTTGGCCCCGACCTCCTGCGGCGGCGGCTCGACCCAGTTGAGGACCCGCGGGCCGAGCGCCTTGAGCACCTCGAGCCGCTCGCGCCAGGTGAGGTTGGCGAACTTCTGCCGCTGCATGGTCCGCAGCAACGTGTAGTGGTCGGGTGCGTCGACCTCCATCGCGCCGCTCACGTAGGCCCGCGCCATCCCGAGCTCGCCGGGCGCCACCACGAGGTGGGTCAGCGCCTCCGGGCGCACCACCCTGATGGACACCTCGGACGCCGGGTCGCCGGCCGTGCTCCCGTCGAACGCCTCGAACCGCACCGGTGCGTCCAGGACCGCCGCCAGCGCGTCGGCAACCGTCATCGTCGTCATGCTCTCGTCCTCACAGCTACTTGCCCCCCACGCACTTGTCGTACAGGTCGAGCAGGCGCCCGTCCGGGTCGTACGTCTTCTTGAGCACCTCGTAGACGGGCCCGTTGTAGAGCCGCCAGAAGTGCTCGCGGTCGTAGAAGCTGGTGCTGTAGAGCGACTTGCGGCCGCCGAGGTCGTCGACGAGCCGCTCCACCAGCCGGTTGTGGGTGCCGTCGGCCTCATCGGGCTCGAGCGCGACGCTGCTCCAGAAGCCCACGTTGACGTAGAGCACGTCCGGGTCGAGCCGGTAGAGCTCCCACACGGCGTCGCGGTCGCGCTGCCGGAGCGGGCAGAACCACACCGGCTCCACCGGCACCTCACGGGCGAACACGTCCATGAAGTCGGTCAGCCGGTCGATCGGCACCTCGACGTCCTGCACGACGTCCTCTCGGGGCGGCAGCCCCTTGCGCAGGTCCCAGCGGGTCTTGAACCGGTACCGCTTCTCGAGGTCGATGAGCTTCCAGTACGTCGAGCTGCGCAGGTACTTCTTGGGCACCCAGCGGCGCACCCGCGGGTCCTGCACCTTGAGCGCCCGGGAGCACCAGAACCAGTCGGTGTCCCAGCGCCAGAGGTAGTCGCGGACCGTCAGCCAGTCCTGTCGCTTCTCCTGGATGCTCCGGTAGTAGATCCGCATGCCGGTGTAGTCCGACAGCGTCGGGGCGTCGTCCGTGAAGGTCCCGAGGGTCACGTACACCTCGGACGGCGAGAACCAGGTGCCGTCGACGAAGTCCGTGCCGCTGCCGGGCTCGCAGGCCGTGCGCATCACCGCGACCGCGTCCTCGACGTCCTCGCACCGCACGTGGCGCAGGTGCACGTAGGGCTGCACCGGCTCGAGCTCGATCCGCAGGCGCAGCGCGTAGCCGAGGGTGCCGTAGGAGTTCGGGAAGCCGAAGAACAGCTCCGGCTCGACCTCGCGGCTGCAGGTGACGACCCGGCCGTCGCCGGTCAGCACGTCCATCTCGACGACGGACTCGTGCGGCGTGCCGTTGCGGAAGCTGCTCGACTCGATGCCGAGGCCGGTGACGGCGCCACCGAGGGTGATGGTCTTGAGCTGCGGCACCACGAGCGGCATGAGGCCGGAGGGCAGCAGCGCGTCGACGAGCTCCTCGTAGGTGGTCATGCCGAGGACGTCCGCGGTCCGGCCCTCGACGTCGACCGACAGCACGCCGGAGAAGGCCTCGACGGACAGCCGCGGGGCGCCGGTGTCGGTGCGCGTGCGGAAGAGGTTCGAGGTCTTCTTCCCCAGGCGCACGGGGGCGCCCGGGGGCAGGGCCGCGAACTGCTGCTGCAGGGCCGCGACGGAGGCCGCGTAGCCGGTGTCTGACATGGTCCCCGTTCAGATGGTTGTGTCCTGCAACCACCTTAGGCGAGCCCGTGCACGACCTGACGGCCGCTCCCCCGGCGTGTCGGTCACGCCGTCGGCGGCAGGTCCACCGTCACGACGAGCCCGCCGCCCTCGCGGGCCTCCGCGGCCACCTGACCGCCGTGCGCCGTCGCGACCGCCTTGACGATCGACAGCCCGAGGCCGGCGCCCCGGCGCGCGGTCCGGGCCGCGCCCGACCGACGGAAGGGCTCGAACAGCCCCGGGACCTCGGCGGGGTCCAGCTGCACCCCGCTGTTGGACACCTGCAGCCGCGAGCGCCCCCCGACCGTCCCCGTGTCGACCCGGACCCAGCCGCCGTCCACGTTGTGGCGCACCGCGTTCTCGACCAGGTTGCCGGCCAGCCTGCCGAGCAGCCCCGGGTCGCCGAGCGCGGCCGCCGAGCCGTACGCCGTGGCCACCTGCAGCCCCCGCTCGCGCACCTCCCGGTCGACGGCGGACAGGGCCTCCCGGCACACCTGCGGCAGGTCCACCCGCTCCTGCAGCGGCAGGCCGTCGACCTCCAGCCGGTCGCTGCGGGCCAGCAGCAGCAACGAGTCGACGAGCCGGTCGGCCCGCTCGGTCGCGTCCCGCACGACGACGGCGGCGGCGCGCAGGTCCTCGACGCCGGCGTAGGGGTCGGCGAGCGCCACCTCGACCTCGGTGCGCATGACCGCCAGCGGGGTCCGGAGCTCGTGACTGGCGTCGGCGACGAACCGGCGCTGCTGCTCGAAGCTCGCCTGCAGCCGGTCGAGCATGGCGTCGAAGGTGTCGGCCAGCTCCTTGAGCTCGTCCTGCGGCCCGGGCAGGTCGAGGCGGGCGTCGAGCCGCTCGGCGCTCAGCAGCTGGGCCTGCGCGGTGATGTCCTGCAGCGGCTTGAGCAGCCGCCCGGACACGGCGTAGGCGACGGCGACGCCGGCGGCCACGAGCAGCAGCAGCCCCACCAGGCCCTGCCGCACCAGCCGCCCGATCGCCTGCTGCCTCAGCAGCTCCTGGAACTGCTGCAGCGTCAGCACCCGGCCGTCCGGCAGCTGCACGGGCACCCCACCCGGCAGGTCCACCAGCCCCGCGGACAGCGCCCGGTCGGCCAGCACGACGGCGAGCACCAGCAGCAGCAGCCCGACGCCGGCCGCGACCGCGCCGTACACGAGCGTGAGCCGGCCACGCAGCGTGCCGCGGCCGGTCCCCCGCCGCGGCAGCAGCGCGGTCAGCCGCTCGACGACGACGGGCGGCCGCTCGCTCAAGCCTCCCCCACCCGGTACCCCGCTCCCACCACCGTGTGGACGACGGGCGGGTCGCCGAGCTTCTTGCGCAGGGTCATCACGGTGACGCGCACCGTCGTGGTGAACGGGTCGGCGTTCTCGTCCCAGACCCGCTCGAGCAGCTCCTCGCTGCTCACCACCGCGCCGTCGGCGCGCAGCAGCGTCTCGAGGACGCCCAGCTCCTTGCGGGTCAGCTCGAGGTCGACGCCGTGACGGGTGGCGGACCGCTTCGCCGGGTCGACCACCAGCCCGCCCGGGCCGTGCAGCACCGGCGGCGCGGCCGGAGTGGCGCGCCGGCCCAGCGCCCGCACCCGGGCGACCAGCTCGACGAAGGCGAACGGCTTGCCGAGGTAGTCGTCGGCCCCGAGCCCGAGTCCCTCGACGCGGTCCTCCACGGTCCGCGACGCCGTGAGCATGAGCACGCGGGTGAGGCTGCCCTCGCGGGCCAGCCGACGGCAGACGTCGTCGCCGCTGCGGCCGGGCAGGTCGCGGTCCAGGACGACGACGTCGTAGCGGGTGACCATCGCCTTCTCCAGGCCGAGGTCGCCGTCGTAGGCGGTGTCGACGGCCATCCCCTCGCGGCGCAGACCGCGCGCGATCGCCTCCGCCAGGGGCTCCTCGTCCTCGACCACCAGCACCCTCACCCGCCGGACGCTAGTGCTCCGGCCGTGTGCCCGCCGTGAGGCCACCGGCCCGGTCGCCACCCGTTCGGCCCCCTTCGGGAGGGACCCCCGCGGGTAGCGTCGAGACGTGCAGGCACCGGGTCCCGTCGAGCTGCGCCGCGGGGTCCTGGCCGTCTCCGTGCTGCACGACGTCGACGTCGAACCGACCCCGCTGGGCGTCGCGCTGCCTGGCTCTCCGACCGTGTGGGTCTCCTGGGGCGAGTGCCGCCGCGCCCTCGCCGGCGCCGACCCGGAGGCCGAGCTCGGGCGGCTGCGCCTGGTGCGCTGGCTGCAGGCCCGCCGCTGGGCCGCCGACCTGTCCCCCGGCGCCCTCGCCGCGCGGTGCGTCCCCGCCGGGCTGCCCGTCGAGCACGTGCTGCACCCCGGGCTCGACTGGGTCGCCGAGCGGGTCCGCGGCGGCGCGCTCGACCTCGGCCTCGCCGCCGTCGGCCTGGACCCCGACGACCCCGACGCCGCCGTCCTCCTGCCCGGCCCC
>JAODNQ010000164.1 GCA_025464695.1 Frankiales bacterium
CGGCCAGCACGAAGCCCAGCCCCTGGTGGTCGATGATCGCCTTGCCGAACGTCCGCCGCTCCTTCGCGTAGGCCACCGCGGAGTCCAGCGCCGCCTGCGCCAGCCCGGTCGCGACCGCGGCGATGCCGAGGCGTCCGGCGTCGAGCGCCGCGAGCGCGATCGCGAGGCCCTGGCCCTCCGCGCCGACGAGCCGGTCGGCGTCGACGCGGGCGCCGTCGAAGCGCATCGTCGCCGTGGCCGAGCCGGTCAGGCCCATCTTGTCCTCGGGCCGGTCCGCCGACAGGCCGGCCGTGTCGCCCGGGACCAGCAGGCAGCTGATGCCGCCGCGCTCGCTGTCGGACGTGCGGACCATCGACGTGTAGAAGTCGGCGTGACCGCCGTGCGTCACCCACGCCTTCACGCCGTCGACCACGAACTGCTCGCCCGACCGCACCGCCCGGGTCCGCATCGCGCCCGGGTCGCTGCCGGCGTCGGGCTCGGACAGGCAGTACGCGCCGAGCAGCTCGCCGCCGAGCAGCTCCGGCAGCCAGCGCTCCTGCTGCTCGGCCGTCCCGTACGTCGCGAGCGGGAAGCAGGTCAGCGCATGCACGCTCACCCCGACGGCGACCGACGCCCAGCGCGCCCCGATCTCCTCCAGGACCTGCAGCCACACCTCGTAGGGCTGGCCGCCGCCGCCCTGCTCCTCCGGGTAGGGCAGGCCCAGGACCCCGGCCTTGCCCAGCGTCCGGAACACCTCGCGGGGGAACCGCTCCTCGCGCTCGTGGACCGCAGCGATCGGCAGCAGCTCGGCGTCCGCGATGCTCCGGACCAGCTCGATCAGCTCCGCGGCCTCGGGGGTCGGCAGCAGGCGGGACACGGGCACGGCAGGGCCTCCAGGGGTCGTGCGGGGGTCCTCAGGCTCGCACGAGGCGGAGCCCGCGTGCACCCGACAGCCGCGCTGCCGTGCCCCAGGAGGTCAGGCGGGCGGGCCGCCCGGAGTGCGCAGCGCGGCCGTCTCCACGAGCCGCTGGCGCGCGACGAGCTCGACCGCCTCCCACAGGCCCTCGCAGGGGCCGAGCCGCGACAGGTCGAGCCGGGCGCGGGTCACCGTCCCGAGCACCAGGCCGGGGGGCAGCTCGGGGAAGGCCCCGAGCAGCTCGTCGTGCAGTCGTCCCACGCTTCCACGGTCGCTGTCGACCAGCAGCTGGCGCACGGTCATCTCTTCTCGCCGGAGGGCCCCCGACAGCAGGTTCGCCGACGAGCGCCCTCGCGTTACGCATCTGCCCGCCGGAGCGTCAGCGTGTCGCGGCCCGGGCCACGGCCTCGACCAGCAGGGCGGCCGCCTCGGCCGGGTCGACCTGCAGCCCGGCCTCGCCTGCCGACACCTCCAGGGCGCCGGCGGCCTGGCGGGGCCGCACCCCGCCGCCGAGGTACACGCCGCTGCGCGCGGACACCTCCAGCAGCGCGTCCGCGAGCCGCGCGGCGTCGCCGGGCAGCAGCACGTGCAGCAGCGGCGTCTGCGGCCGCACGACGACGGCGAGCCCCGCGGCCTCGACGGCGTCGGCGAGCGCGACGGCGTGGGCGGTGTACGCGGCCATCCGCGGCAGGTGGACCCGCAGCCCACGGCGGGCCCCGAGGGCGAGCGGCCAGAGGGCGGGCAGCGTCCCGCCGAGGCGGTGCCGCCACACCCGGGCCTGCGCCACGAGGTCGGCCGGCCCGAGCAGCACGGCCCCGGCGGTCGCCCCGAGCCCCTTGTAGAGCGACACGTACACCGTGTCGGCCAGACCGCCGAGCCCGGACCAGGCGTCCCCGTAGGCGGGGGCGCACTCCCACAGGCGGGCGCCGTCGAGGTGCAGGGCGGTACCGGCGTCGGCGCAGCGGGCGGCGAGGGCGACCAGCTCGGCGTGGGGCAGCAGGTGCCCACCCGTTTCGCGCCGGGGCAGCTCGACGAGCAGGGCGGCGGCCCCCTCGACGTCGTCCTCGCCCGTCGGCACCAGGCCCTGCACGACCTGCAGCGCGTCGTCCTCCCACAGCAGCGGGTGCGACGTCGGGTGCATCGCGACCCGCCTTGGGCCGCGGGCGTCGGCGTGCAGCCGCAGCGCGACCTGCTGGGCCATCGTCCCGCTGGGCAGGAGCACCGCGGCCTCCGCGCCGAGCAGCCCCGCGACCTGCTGCTCCACCTCGGTCACCAGGCCGCCGTCGCCGTAGACGTCGCCGTCCTCGCCGCGCGCGGCCTCGTCGGCCAGCAGGGCCAGCTCCTGCGCAGGGCTCAGCCGGCCGTGTCCGGAGAGCCGCCGGCTGCAGGCCGCGGAGACCGCGCGCGAGCGGGCGGCGTCGGCGCTGACGACTACCGCCACGCGTCCACCACCTCGAGCAGCCCGTCGAGGGTGTCGAGCTCGGCGTCCGGCACGACGTCCCAGCCCTCGACCGGCCGGCCCCGCAGCAGCACGGTCCGCATCCCGGCGCGCTGCGCGCCCCAGACGTCGTCGCGCGGGCGGTCGCCGACGAAGACCGCCCGCTCCGCCGGGACCCCGACAGCGCGGAGCAGGGCGCCGAACGCCTCGGGGTGGGGCTTCAGGTGCGTCATCTCGCTGGTGTACAGCCGGACGTCGAGCAGCTCCAGCAGGCCGGCGTCGGCGAGCCACTGCTCGTGCAGAGCCCGGGGCCAGTGGGTGTTCGACAGCAGGCCCGTGCGCAGGCCCCGCTCGCGCAGGCCGGTCAGGACGCGGACGGCGGCGGGGTCGTGGGCGACGGTGGCGCCCCAGGCGTCGTGGTAGGCGGCGAGCGCCCCGGCGACGTCGAGGTGCGTCGCGGTCGAGACCGACCGGACGAGCTCCTCGGTCGTCCCGCTCCGGTCGCCGTGCTCTACCGCCGTGCGCCACCACGCGAGCTCGGCGTCGAGCAGCGCCCGGGCGAGCGGGTCGGGGTCGTCGGGGGCGAGGACGTCCGCAGCCGCCCGCCACATCGCGAGCAGGTCGACGTCGACGTGCTGCGACAGGGTGCCGCCCCAGTCGAACAGCACGGCGCCGACCCCGCGGCCCGCAGCACGGAGCGTCACCGGGCCACGTCCGCCACCACCGCACCCGTCAGCCGCACCAGGTCGGCCGGAGCGAGCGCCAGCGACAGCCCGCGCTTCCCGGCGCTGACGTGCACGGTGTCGAACAGCTCGGCGGTCTCGTCGACCACGGTCCGCAGCCGCGCCTTCTGGCCCAGCGGGCTGATCCCCCCGACGACGTAGCCCGACGACCGCTCCGCCCGGGCCGGCTCGGCCATCGCCGCCCTGCGGCCGCCGAGCGCCGCCGCGAGCGCCTTGAGGTCGAGCGAGCCCGACACCGGCACGACGGCGCAGACGAGTGCGCCGTCGAGGTCGGCCAGCAGCGTCTTGAGCATCCGCTCCGGCTCGACCCCGAGGGCCGCGGCGCCCGCCAGGCCGTAGCCGCCGGAGGTCGCGTCGGCGGTGTACGGGTGGACCGTGTGCGGCACGCCCTCGGCGACGAGGAGCCGGACCGCGGGGGTCAGGCGCTCCCCCGGACCTCGCGCACGACCGCGTCGACGGCGTCGTCGAGCGGCACCAGGCGGCTGTCGCCGGTGCGGCGGTCGCGGACCTCGACCTGCCCGTCCTCGAGCGCCTTCCCGATGACCAGCGTGGTCGGGATGCCGAGCAGCTCGGCGTCCTTGAACGCCACTCCCGGGCTGACCTTCGGGCGGTCGTCCAGCAGCACGGACAGGCCGCGCGCCTCGAGCTCGGCCGCGAGCCGCTCCGCCGTCGGGCGGTGGTCGCCCTTGCCGACGCCGACGACGTGGACGTCGGCGGGCGCCATCGAGCGGGGCCAGACCAGGCCCTTCTCGTCGTAGGACTGCTCCGCGACGGCGGCGACGGCGCGGGAGACGCCGATGCCGTAGGAGCCCATGGTCACGCGGACCGGCTTGCTGTCCGGGCCGAGGACGTCGAGCGAGAAGGCGTCGGCGTACTTCCTGCCGAGCTGGAAGATGTGGCCGATCTCGATGCCGCGGTCGATCCGGAACGGCGAGCCGCAGCGGG
>JAODNQ010000208.1 GCA_025464695.1 Frankiales bacterium
GCGGCCGCCGCGGCCCCGCCGCGCGTGGCGAGCACGGCGACCAGCGCGGCGAGCTGCTCGGGCGACGGCTGCCCCCGGACGACGGTCAGGTGGGGCTTCTGCACAGGCTCGGTCATGCGTCCTCGTCGTCGTCGATGAGCAGCTCGACCTCGCAGCCGAACTGCCACGCTGGCACCTGGTACCCGGCGGTCGTGAGCTGGCCGACGAGCCGTTCGCCGGCGGCGTGCACGATCGCCGCGGCCGCCGGCACGGGCTCGGGCGTGCCCTCCGGGAGCCCGACCAGCACGTGCAGCGCGAGCTCCTCCACCTCGAGGTCGGCGTCCTCGTCGTCGTCCGCGTCGACGCCGAGGACCGCCAGCGACGCCGTGTGGAACTGCGCCATGGCGACGTCGAACTCCTCCTCGGCGGCCTCCAGGCGGGGGTCGTCGAGGTCCGGCTCGTCCGTCAGCCCGACCGTCTCGACCGCGGCCGCCCAGGCGTCCAGGCGGGCGTGCAGGGCGGCGACGGCGTCGTCGAGGGCGGTCATGGTGCCTCCTGGCTGCAGCCGGTCTAGAGCGGGATGTTGCCGTGCTTCTTGGGCGGCAGGGTCTCCCGCTTGGTCTGCAGCAGGCGCAGCGCCTTGGCGATCTCGCGGCGGGTCTGCGACGGCTCGATGACGGCGTCGACGAACCCGCGCTCGGCCGCGATGTAGGGGTTCGCGAAGGTGTCCTCGTACTCGGTGATGAACGCCGCGCGGGCCGCGTCGGGGTCCTTCGCCGCGGCGATGTCCTTGCGCCGGACGATGTTGACCGCGCCCTGCGCGCCCACGACCGCGATCTGCGCCGTCGGCCACGCCAGGTTCAAGTCGGCCCCGAGGTGCTTGGAGCCCATGACGACGTAAGCGCCGCCGTACGCCTTGCGGGTGATGACGGTGACCAGCGGGACCGTGGCCTCGGAGTAGGCGTAGAGCAGCTTGGCGCCGCGGCGGATGATGCCGGCGTGCTCCTGGCCGACGCCGGGCAGGAAGCCGGGGACGTCGCAGAAGGTCAGGACCGGGACGTTGAACGCGTCGCAGGTGCGGACGAAGCGGGCGGCCTTCTCGGACGCGTCGATGTCGAGCGTGCCGGCGAAGTGCATCGGGTTGTTGGCGACGACGCCGACGCTGCGGCCCTCGATCCGGCCGAACCCGACGACCATGGACTGCGCCCACAGCTCCTGGACCTCGAGGAAGTCGCCGTCGTCGAGGACCGCCTCGATGACGGTGTGCATGTCGTAGGGCGCGTTGTTGCTGTCCGGGATGAAGGTGTCGAGCTCGAGCAGGGGCTCCTCCTCGAGCGCGTCCACCGGGTCGACGACCGGGGCCTGACCCAGGTTGTTGCTCGGCAGGTAGGACAGCAGCGCCTTGGCCAGCTCGAGCGCGTCCTCCTCGGTCTGGCTCATGAAGTGCGCGACGCCGGACTTGGAGTTGTGGGCGCGCGCCCCGCCGAGGTCCTCGATCGAGATGTCCTCGCCCGTGACCGTCTTGATGACGTCCGGCCCGGTGATCATCATGGCACTGTTCTGGTCGACCATGAGGTTGAAGTCGGTGAGCGCCGGGCTGTAGACGTGGCCGCCCGCGCAGTTGCCGAGGATGAGGCTGATCTGCGGGACCACGCCGGAGGCGAGGGTGTTCCGGTAGAAGATGTCGCCGTAGAGCTCCCGGCCCATGATCCCCTCCTGGATCCGGGCGCCCGAGCCCTCGTTGATCCCGACCAGGGGCACGCCGGTCTTGAGCGCGAGGTCCATCACCTTGACGATCTTCTCGCCGTAGACCTCGCCGAGCGCGCCGCCGAAGACCGTGGCGTCCTGGCTGAAGATGCAGACGGGGCGACCGTCGACCGTGCCGAAGCCCGTGACGACGCCGTCGCCGGTGGGCCGGTTCTTCTCCAGGCCGAAGTCCCGCGCGCGGTGGCGGGTCAGCGCGTCGGTCTCGGTGAAGCTGCCCTCGTCGAGGAAGGACTCGATGCGCTCGCGCGCAGTGGCCTTCCCCTTCTCGCGGCGCTTCGCCAGGGCGGCGTCGCTCCCGGGGTGCAGCGACTCGTCCACCCGGCGGCGCAGCTCGGCCAGCTTGCCCGCGGTGGTGTGGAGGTCCGGCGTCTCGATCGGCTCAGCAGTCACGGGGGGAACCTACCGAGGGCGCTCCGCTTGCCTGACACTGGGCGCATGGTCGACAGCGCTCCCTGGTCCCAGCTGGGCCGCCCGCCCCTCCGCCCCGACGCCCTGGCCCGCGCGCTCGCGCCCGACGGCTGGCGGGTCGAGGTCCTGGAGGAGACGACGTCGACCAACGCGGTCGTCGCCGAGCGGGCCGCCGCGGGGGAGCCCGAGGGGCTGGTCGTCGTCGCGGAGAGCCAGACCTCGGGGCGGGGGCGGCTGGACCGGCAGTGGGTGTCGCCGCCCCGCGCCGGCCTGACCTTCTCCGTGCTGCTGCGGCCGGACCTGAGCACCGACTCCTGGGGCTGGCTGCCGCTGTGGGGCGGGCTGGCCGTCGCCGAGGCGCTGCGGGAGCGGTGCGGCCTCGACGCCGTCCTCAAGTGGCCCAACGACGTCCTCGTCGGCGAGCGCAAGGTCTGCGGGCTGCTGGCCGAGGTCGCGGGCGGCGGCGTCGTGCTCGGGGTCGGCCTCAACGTCACGACCACCCAGGAGGAGCTGCCGCCGGACCGCCCCGCGACGTCGCTGCAGCTCGCCGGCGCCACCACCACCGACCGCGACACCCTGCTGCGCGCCGTCCTGCGCTCGCTGCGCCAGGTGGTCGCCGCCGCCGACCGCGACGCCTACCGCGCCCGCTGCTCCACCCTCGGCCGCCGGGTCCGGGTCGAGCTGCCGCACGGCGCCGTCGAGGGGACGGTGTCGGCGGTCGACGACGACGGCCGGGTCGTCGTCGACGGACGGGCGTACGGCGTCGGGGACGTCGTCCACCTGCGTGCCGCCGGGTCGTGACGGCTCCGTGAGGCTGGCCGACGGCGAGGAGCTCGTCCTCGACGTGCGGACGCACGGCAAGGCGCTGGTCCTCCCTGTCCTCGCCCTGCTCGTCGTGCTCGCCGTGCTCGGCTACGCCGAGGCCCGGCTCGAGCCGGCCGCCGCGCGCGTCGTCGCCGCGGCCGTCGCCGTCCTGCTGCTCGTCCGGCTGTCGCTGGTGCCGTGGCTGCGCTGGCAGTGCACGCGCTTCGTGCTCACCGACGAGCGGATCAGCCTGCGGCGCGGGGTGCTCCGCCGCACCGGCAGGGACGTCCCGCTGTCCCGGGTCGAGGAGGTGACGTTCTCCCAGACGCTGCTGCAGCGGCTGCAGGGGTGCGGGTCGCTCCAGGTCGAGGCCGGCGAGGCCGACTCCGTCGTCGTGGCGGACCTGCCGCACGTCGAGGCGGTGCAGCGGGCGGTCTACCGCCAGCTCGACGGCGTGCGCCGGTGACCGCCGAGCGCGACCCGCTCGAGGAGGCCCTGCTCGGCGCTCCGTGCACGCTCACCCGCGAGGAGGTCAGCGCGCGGGCCGGCGTCCCCGAGCCCGCGGCCCGGGCCGTCTGGGTCGCGATGGGCTTTCCCGAGGTGGCCGACGGCGACCGCGCGTTCACCGAGCGGGACGCCGAGGCGCTGCAGACCGTCGTCGCGCTGCGGGCGCTCGGCCTGGTCGACAGCGACACGCTGCTGGTGCTGGCCCGGGCGATGGGCCAGGGGCTGTCGCGGCTGGCCGAGGCGGTCGTGGAGGTCGTCCTCGCGCAGACCGGGGACCTGCCGGTGGAGCAGGCGCGGGCCCTCGCCCTCAGCGGTGCGGAGACCGCTCTGCCGGGGCTCGAGCAGCTGGTGCTGCACGTCTGGCGCCGGCAGTTCGCCGCCGCGACCGCCCGCTCCCTGGTCCAGGAGCGGGAGGGCGGCCTGCCGGTCCTCGCCGTCGGCTTCGTCGACCTCGTCGACTTCACCAGGTCGACCCGGGAGTGGAGCGCCTCCACGCTCGAGCGGACGCTGGAGCGGTTCGAGCGCGACGTCGCCCTGCGGGTCACCGCTGTCGGGGGACGGGTGGTGAAGACGCTCGGCGACGAGGTGCTCTACGCGACCGGCGACGCCGCCACCGCCGTCGAGGTCGCGCTCGACACGGTGGAGGCGCACGAGGACGACGACGAGCTCCCGTCGGTGCGGGCCGGGGTGGCCCAGGGGCCGGTCCTGGTGCGGCTCGGAGACGTGTTCGGGCAGCCGGTGAACCTCGCCAGCCGCCTCACCGACGAGGCCCGCCCCGGGACGGTGCTCGCCGACGCCGTCGCGGCCCGGGCCCTCCCGAGCGGCTACGACGTCCGGGCGCTGCGCCGCCGGTCGGTCCGCGGGTACCGGTCGCTCGTGCCGCACCTGGTCCGCCGCGCCTAGGGTCGACCCATGAGCCTGCACGACCTCGAGGTCGAGACCCTGTCCGGCACGCGCACCACGCTCGGCGAGCTCGTGGGCGGTCGAGCCGCGCTCGTCGTCAACGTGGCGTCCAAGTGCGGCCTGACGCCGCAGTACACCGGCCTGGAGCAGCTGCACGCCGACGTCGACGGGCTGGTCGTGGTCGGGGTGCCGTGCAACCAGTTCGGCGGCCAGGAGCCCGGCACCGCCGAGGAGATCGGCACGTTCTGCAGCGCCACCTACGGCGTGACCTTCCCGATGCTCGCCAAGAGCGAGGTCAACGGCGCGGGGCGCAGCCCGCTGTTCGACGCGCTCACGCAGGTGCCGGACGCCGAGGGCGCCGCCGGCGACGTGCAGTGGAACTTCGAGAAGTGGCTGCTGTCGCCGCAGGGCGAGGTCGTGGCCCGGTTCCGTCCGCGGACCGAGCCGTCGGACCCGGCGCTCGTCGACGCCGTCGCGCAGGTCGTGGGGGACCAGGCCTCGTAGGCCTGGTCCTCGGCCCCGGGCGGAGGCCGTCACGGCGTCCCCTGCCCGGGGGCCGGCTGCTGCTGCCGCGGGACCGGCTGCTAGCGGCCCGAGCTGTCGAGCGCTGCCGCGGCGACCATGTCGCCCTCGTCGGCCGCGGTCTCGACGGCGTCCGCCTTCGTCCAGACGAACCGGCGGTAGCTCCAGAACCGGAACAGCGTGCCGAGCCCGATGCCGACGACGTTCGCGAGGTTGATCGCGAGCGCGCCGTCCTGGTCGAACCCGTACCGGACCAGGCCGAGCACGAGCAGCGAGATCCCGAGCCCCACGCCGTTCAGCAGGAAGAACAGGACGTACTCGCGCCGGACGTCCTGCTTCGCCCGGTGCCGGAAGGTCCAGTGCCGGTTCATCAGGTACGACGAGGTGGCGGCGACGACCGTGGAGATGACCTTCGAGCGCAGCCACTGGAGGTCGAAGCCGAACACCAGCAGGTTCAGCACCGCGATGTCGAGCACGGTGTTCACGGCCCCCACGGCACCGAACTTCGCCGCCTCGCGGGCCACCACGTCGTACTTCGCGCGCAGCCGCGTCACCACCGTCACGAGCCCCACGGTACCGGTGGCACGATGGCTGGGCCCTGACCGGAGGAGCTGGGACCGCTGAGCTGGATCACGCTCGAAGGAGCCGCCAACGTCCGTGACGTCGGTGGGCTGCCCACCGTCGACGGACGCCGCACGCGCTCGGGCGTCCTCGTCCGCGCCGACAACCTGCAGGAGCTGACACCCGCCGACGTCGCGCGGCTGACCCGCGACGTCGGGGTCCGGACGGTCGTCGACCTGCGCACCGACACCGAGAGGGAGCTCGAGGGTCCGACACCGCTGCAGTCCACCGGCGTCGTGCACCACGGGCTGTCGCTCGTGCCGCACCGCCCCGAGGACACCGGCGCCGACGACCTCGTGCGGGCCGTCCCGCACCGCGCGTCCCGCGTGGGCGAGAGCGCGACCGACATGACCGGCTACTACAAGGGCTACGTCGAGGACGCTCCCGAGAACTTCGCCGCGGTCCTGCGGGTGCTCGCCGACCCTGCCGCGGGTCCCACGGTCGTGCACTGCGCGGCCGGCAAGGACCGCACCGGCACGGTGGTGGCCGTCGCCCTCTCGCTCGCCGGGGTCCGCCGCGACGCGGTGGTGGCCGACTACGTCGCCAGCGCCGAGGTCATCGGCGCGATCCTGGCGCGGCTGCAGCGCCGGCCCGCGTACGGCGAGCTCGGCGAGGTGGACGTCGCCGACATCACGCCCGTGGCCTCCTCCATGGAGCGCTTCCTCGACCACGTCGACGCCGCCTACGGCGGCCCGCACGGCCTGGCGCTCGCGGTCGGGCTCGACGAGGAGACGGTGGCGCGGCTGGTGCGCCGCCTGGTCGGGCCGTCGCCGCACGGGCAGCTGTGACGGCGGCGTCCGGCCGGGCGACCGTCCGGGGGGCCATGGGGCTGCCCGTCGTGGGGATGGTCGGCGGGGGGCAGCTGTCGCGCATGACGCACCAGGCGGCCATCGCGCTCGGCTTGTCGTTGCGCGTGCTGGCCGACAGCACGCACGACAGCGCCGCTCTGGTCGCCTCCGGGGTCGTCGTCGGCGAGCACACGTCGCTGGACGACCTGCGCGCCTTCGCCGAGGGCTGCGAGGTCGTCACCTTCGACCACGAGCACGTCCCGGGCGGGCTGCTCGAGGCCCTCGAGGCCGAGGGCGTCCCGATCGCGCCGGGGGCCGCCGCGCTGCGGCACGCGCAGGACAAGGTCGTGATGCGGGAGCGCCTGTCCGCCCTCGGCGTGCCCGTGCCGCCGTTCACGCCGGTGGCCACCCGCGCCGACGTCGAGGGCTTCGCCCGCCACGTCGGCTGGCCCCTCGTGCTGAAGGCCGCGACCGGGGGCTACGACGGCAAGGGCGTCTGGGTCGTCCGCGACCTGGCCGAGGCCGACGAGGTGCTCGCGTCCGGGGTGCGGCTGCTGGCCGAGCAGCTGGTGCCCCTGCGCCGCGAGCTCGCTGCCGTGGTGGCCCGCTCCCCGTACGGCCAGGCCGCCGCCTGGCCCGTCGTGGAGACGGTGCAGGAGGACGGCATCTGCGTCGAGACCGTCGCCCCGGCGCCCGGGCTCTCGGAGGAGCTCGCACTCGAGGCCCAGGGGCTGGCTCTCCGGCTCGCGGACGAGCTGGGGGTCGTCGGCGTCCTGGCGGTGGAACTGTTCGAGACCACCTCGCCCGACGGGTCGGTGGCCCTGGTGGTCAACGAGCTCGCCATGCGCCCCCACAACAGCGCGCACTGGACCATCGAGGGCGCCCGCACCTCGCAGTTCGAGCAGCACCTGCGCGCGGTCCTCGACTACCCCCTCGGCGACACCCGGACCACCGCACCCTGGGTGGTCATGGCGAACCTGCTCGGCGGCCAACCGTCGGAGGAGGGGCCGGGCCTGGACGAGCGGCTGCACATGCTGTTCGCCCGCGACCCGGCCCTGAAGGTGCACCTGTACGGCAAGACCGTGAAGCCCGGCCGCAAGATCGGGCACGTGAACGCGCTCGGGGACGACCTCGACGACGTGCGCCGGCGGGCCCGCGAGGGTGCGCACTACCTGAGGACGGGTGCGTGGCTGACGTGACACCGGTGGTCGGCATCGTCATGGGCAGCGACTCGGACTGGCCGGTGATGCAGGGCGCCGCCGAGGCGCTGGCCGAGTTCGACGTGCCGCACGAGGTGCGCGTGGTCAGCGCCCACCGCACGCCGCGCGACATGCTCGACTGGGCGTCCGCCGCCGCGGGTCGCGGCCTGCGGGTCGTCATCGCGGGCGCCGGCGGCGCGGCCCACCTGCCCGGGATGGTGGCGTCGATGACGCCCCTGCCGGTGGTCGGCGTCCCCGTGCCCCTCAAGCACCTCGACGGTCTGGACTCGCTGCTCTCGATCGTCCAGATGCCCGCCGGCGTGCCCGTCGCGACCGTCTCCATCGGCGGCGCGCGGAACGCCGGTCTGCTCGCGGTGCGCATCCTGGCCTCCTCCGACCCTGCTCTGCTCTCCCGGATGAGCGCGTTCCAGAGCGCGCTCGCCGACAGTGCACGGGCCAAGGACGCGGCGCTGCAAGCCCTGCTGTAGCCCTTGTGGACGACGGTGTCGTCCTGTGGACGACGCCGCCGAGCCGGGCGGGGCCGGGCAGCCTCGCCGCCATGCAGACGACGAACCCCGGCGGCGTGTCCGTCGACCCCGAGGCCCTCCAGAGCGCCAGCCGCCGCCTGGACAGGGACGCCGCCGCGCTGCGGCGCGTGCAGCGCACCGCGCCCCGGCCGCTCTCGCCCGGGTGGCGCACGCCGGGCCCGGTCCGGTGCGGGGCGCGGCCCTGGACCTCGCCGACGCTCTGCGCGACGCCCTGTGGGTGCTGCAGCAGTCGGAGGCCCAGCTGGCCGCCGACGCCTCGACCCAGGCGTGGCAGACCGCCGTGGCGGACGGCCGGTGAGCGTGCGCGACGTCCGGGCCGACCAGGTCCGGGTCGCCGCCGCGGCCCTGCTCGCTGTCGCGGGGGACCTCGGGGATGCGGCCGGCAGCCTCGACGGGCTGCGCACCGGGGCCACCGCCGGCTGGACGGGTGGGAACGGGATGCGGTGGTCGGGCCGCGCCGTCGCGGCGTCGGCCTCCGGCCGGCAGCTGGAGGGCCTGGCGCGGTCGCTCGTGCGGACGCTGCACGCGCACGCCGACGAGGTCGAGCGGGCCCAGGCAGCCCTGGAGTCGCTCGACCGGCAGGTCGCCGAGGTCCAGCGACGGACCGCGCTGGCCCAGCACCTGTGGTCGGCCGACCCGGGGGAGGGCCGCGCGCCGCGCCCGGACGCCGCGTGGGAGCTGGCCGCGCTGCGGGCCCAGCAGCAGGCGGTCGAGGAGGAGGCGTCGACGACCGCCACGTGGACCGCGGCGGCGCTGCGCGCCCGCGTCCCCGAGCTGACCACCGGCCTGTCCGCCAGCACGGTGCTGCGGGCCGTCCGCGACGGGCTGCTGCCCGTGAACCAGTACGGGTACCAGCTGCCGGCGGGGGTCAAGGACCTCGGCGCGGCGGTGCAGCGGGCCCGCGCCGGCCGCCCGCCGCTCCTGCCCGCCCACCTCCGCGTCCCGGTCGGCCGGGTGCTCCGGCCCGTCGGCGCGGCGCTCGACCACGCCGGCCGGGTGCTCGGGCCGGTCGGCCTCCTGGTGGACCTGGCGGCGGTCCCGGCCGGACCGGACGAGGGCCTGCGCGGCACGGTCGACTACGCCGTCACCCTGGTGGGCCTGGCCGCGGCCGGCGTGGGTGCGGTGGCCAGCGCCCCCGAGGTCCTGGCTGCGGCCGCGGTCGTCGGCGCGGTCGCGACAGGTGCCGGTGTGGCGACGACCGCCTGGGACGCCGCCTCGCACCTCCCCAGGCCGGACCTCCCCCGCCCGCACCTGCCTCGTCCACACCTGTCTCATCAGGGCCTGCCGGGTCGGCGGGCGGCTGGTGCGCCGTCACGGGCCGGCCGGGACGACGGCGGCCGGCCTGGCGCGCCCACTGCCCCGTCCCCGGCAGACAGGTCGCGGCGCCGCGCGGGGAGCGCGACGTCCGGCTCGGCGCGGCAGGCAGGACCGCGGGTGCCGCGCCCGCGCACCGCGGCGCGGGGCGCGGACGCGCCGGCCCTGACGCTCGCGTCGTGACAGGGCAGCCGGACGGCGCCCCGCTGACCGTGACCCTGCTCGACGAGGAGCTGGCGGTGCTGGTCCCGGGCGCGGGACCGCTGCCCCACCTCGACACCCTCGACGCGGCGGCGGCCGACGCCGTCCTGCGCAGTACAGCCCGCGGACTGCTGGTGCGCGGGCTCGCGCTCCCGCACGACGACGGGCTGGTCCCCGCGGCCGGTCTGGCCGGGCTGCTGCACCCGCTCGGGCGCCCCGGCCCGCTCCTGCAGGTGGAGGTCCACGGCACCGGCGTCCTCACCGTCGTCCGTCCGGCGGCTGACGGGGAGCTCCTGGTGCACGACGTCAGCGCCGACGGCGTCCACGTGCTGACCCTGCTGCCGGCGGGCGAGCTCGTGCAGCAGGTCGTGCGGGCCGTCGAGGAGGGCGCCGAGACGCAGCTGCGGCTGCACGGGACGGGTGCTCCGCCCGAGGAGGCCACCCTCCAGGGAGCCGCGGTGGCGGCGGCCGTCGTGCCGCGCCTGGTCGGTCACCTGGTCCGGCGGTCGGAGGCGACGCCCCGGTGAGCACCCGCCTCAGGTCCACCCTGTGGACGACCGCTCGCGGACGCCGCGCGTACGGCACCCTCTCGCCCGAGAGAGAGGGAGGGACCGTGCGCACAGGTGCGGAGCTCGCCGACCTGCGGGTGGCGGCAGCCGGGACGGACGAGATCGCGACGAGGCTGGGAGCGGTCGTCGGACCGGTCCGTCAGGCGCTCGAGCAGGTCGGGGCGGCCAGCGGTCAGGCGCGGGCGCGCCAGGCCTGCGAGACGGCCGAGCGCGAGCTGCTGCCCGCGCTGCGCCGGCTCCGGGTGACAGCCCGGGTGCTGAGCACCACGGCCACCGACCAGGTGGCCTCCTTCCGAGCGGCGGACGGACGGTGAGCGCCCGCACCGCCTCCGTCCCCCGCCTGCGCGACGGCGCCAGGGACCTGCGCGCCGAGGCGACGCGGCTCGGCGAAGCGGCACGAGGCACCGAGCAGGTGCGGGCCCGGCTGGAGAAGGCCTGGTGGGGGCCGCACGCGGGCCGCTGGAGGAACCGGTCCAGGGCCCTGCACGACGCCGAGCGCCGCGCCGAGGCCGCCCTGCGGCGGACGGCCGGCGCGGTCGACCGCTACGCCGAGACCGTCGAGCGGGCGCAGCACGCCCTGGCGCAGATCGACCGCGACGCGGACGCCGCACGGGCGGCGGCGAGCCACGCCCTCGCCGGCTGGAGCGCGCAGCCGGTCGCGGCACGCGGGCCCCGGCCCTCCGGCGTCGGCCTCGGCCCGTTCCAGGCCCGGGAGCAGCAGGTCGAGGCGCAGGCCGAGCGCGACGCGCAGGCGTTCGCGGCCGAGGTCGCGGCCGCGCTGCACGAGCTGGACGCCCTCGTGGCGGCCGAGGTGCCGGCGAGCACCCTCACCGTCAGCCCCGTCTGGGAGGGCGTCGTCCGGGCGCCCGTCCTGCTGCCGCTGCCGCTCGCCACGGGCGGGACGGCGGAGGTGGTCCCCGCCGCCGGTCCGCTCGTGCTGCCGGTCCGCCAGCCGCTGCCCCGGGGCCCGGAGGTGACGGTCGCCGTGGACGTGCCCGCCGAGCCGGTGGCCGGGCCGACCGCCCTCGACGCTCTCGCCGGCCTCGTGTCCCCGCTGGTGCAGGCCGCCGCCGGCTCTCCCGCGCCGGCAGACCCCGTGGTGCCTCGTGCCGACGGCGTGGAAGCGGCTGTCGCGGACCTGACGGCCGCGGTCTACCTCCTGACCCAGCTCACCTGGGCGGCCGTCGGGGTCCGCCCCCGTCCCGGCTCCGCCGGAGGACGGCCGTGGGGCGGCACGCGTCCCCGACCCCCGCTCGTGCCCCGCCCGCGGGACCTGCCCGCCCCCCTGGACACCGCCTCGACCACCTCCACCGGAGCGCGCCGATGACTGCCTCGTCCCTCACCCTGCTCGACGAGGAGCTCGGGCTGCTGGTCGCCGGTGACCTGCCGCTGCCCTGGCTCGAGGCCGTCGCGCCGGAGGAGCGCGACGCGGCCCTGCGCAGCAGTGCCCGCAGCCTGCTCGTGCGGGGCCTCGCGGAGGTGACGGACGAGGGCCTGCAGCCGTCCGCCGACCTCCGGCCCTGGCTCGCGCCCCTCACGGCGGGCGGGCACGCCGTCCAGCTGGTCGTCGCCGTGGACGGGCAGCAGCAGCTCGACCACACCGTCCTGCACTGCAGCGGCGACGACGTGCTCGTCCAGGACGTCAGCAGCGACGGCGTCCACCTGCTGACCCGCCTGTCGCGCGCGGACGTGGCGGTGCTGCTGCGCAGCGCCCTGGACCCGCTGCGCCTGGCCGACGACGTCGACGAGGACGTCCTGCTCGACCCCGGCGACCTCTCGCGGCCCGACGCGGTCGCGAAGCTGTCGTCGTCGGACGGTCAGGACCTGGCGGTGGTCACGGCGGCCGGCGTCGTGTGGTGCCTGCGCAGCGCGCCGAGAGGACCGGAGCCGGTGCTGACCCGCCTCGACCCGGTCGGGCTCGACCGGCTGGTCGCCGGGCTGCTCGGCCCCTAGCGGGGACCGTGCGCGGCCCACTCGATCTTGGGGCACCGGTCCATGACCACGACGAGCCCTGCCGCGCGCGCCCGCTCGGCCGCGGCCTCGTCGACGACGCCGAGCTGCATCCAGACGCCCTTCGCCCCGACCTCGACCGCCTGGTCGACCACCGGGCCCACAAGGCGCGCGTTGACGAAGCAGTCCACGACGTCGACCGGGAAGGGGACCTCGGCGAGCGTGGCGTAGCCCTGCTCCCCGTGCACGGTCTCCGCGCGCGGGTGCACCGGGACGACCCGCTTCCCGTGCGCCTGCAGGAAGGCGGCCACGCCGTAGGCCGCACGGGAGCGGTCCTCCGACAGGCCGACGACCGCCCAGGTCTGCAGGGCCAGGAGGTCGGCGACGCCGCTCACGAGTCGCTGCCGGTGATGTCGCGCGTGTAGACCTTGTCGGCGACGTCGTCGAGGGCCTCGTCCTGCCGGTTCGTGATGATCACGTCAGCCCGTCTCTTGAACTCCTCCAGGTCGTGGACGACCTCCGAGCCGTAGAAGGTCGGCTCCGTCAGCGCCGGCTCGTAGACGAGCACCGGCACGCCCTTGGCCTTGATGCGCTTCATGACGCCCTGGATGGACGACGAGCGGAAGTTGTCCGAGCCCGCCTTCATGATCAGCCGATAGACGCCGACCGTGGCGGGCTGGCGCTTGAGGATGTCGGTGGCGATGAAGTCCTTGCGGGTGGTGTTCGCCTCGACGATCGCGCTGATCAGGTTCTGCGGGACGTTGCTGTAGTTGGCCTGCAGCTGCTTGGTGTCCTTGGGCAGGCAGTAGCCGCCGTAGCCGAAGGACGGGTTGCTGTAGTGCGTCCCGATGCGGGGGTCCAGGCCGACGCCCTGGATGATCTGGCCGGTGTCGAGCCCGTGCGTGAGGGCGTAGGTGTCCAGCTCGTTGAAGTAGGCGACCCGCAGCGCCAGGTACGTGTTGGCGAACAGCTTGATCGCCTCGGCCTCGGTGGAGTCGGTCAGCAGGACCGGCGCACTCTTGTCGACGGCGCCCTCCAGCAGCAGGTCGGCGAACCGCTGCCCCCTCTCGCCCCGGTCGCCGACGACGATCCGCGACGGGTGCAGGTTGTCGTGCAGCGCGCGGCCCTCCCGCAGGAACTCCGGCGAGAAGACGATCGAGGCGCCGGGGTGCGCCTCGCGCATGCGGGCGGTGAAGCCCACCGGCACGGTCGACTTGATCACGACGGTCGCCGCCGGGTTGAGGCGGACGACGTCGGCGATGACCGCCTCGACCGAACCGGTGTTGAAGTAGTTGGTCTTCTCGTCGTAGTCGGTCGGCGTCGCGACGATGACGAACTCGGCGCCCTCGTAGGCCTGGGCCGGGTCCAGCGTGGCCACGAGGTCCAGCTCCTGGGTGCGCAGGTGCTCCTGCAGCTCCTTGTCCACGATCGGCGACTCGCGGCGGTTGATCTGCTCGACCTTGACCGGGTCGATGTCCAGCGCGACCACGGTGTTGTGCTGGGCGAGCACGGCGGCGTTGGACAGCCCCACGTAGCCGGTGCCCGCGACGGCGATCTGAGGCTTCACCCGAGGGAGGCTAGTGGCCCTGTCCCTCAGGGGGAGCGGGGTCGGCGGTCCCCGCCTAGAATCCGGTTCATGGCCACGAGCGACCCGACGTACTCCCTCTACTCCCTCACCGAGGAGCACGAGCTGCTCCGCAAGTCCGTCCGCTCGCTGGCGGAGGACAAGATCGCGCCGCGTGCCGCCGAGATCGACGAGGCGGCGGAGTACCCGTGGGACGTCCACGAGGAGCTCAAGCGGGCCGACCTGCTCGCCATCCACGTGCCCGAGGAGTACGGCGGCGCGGGGGCGGACCGGATCGCCCACTCGATCGTGGTCGAGGAGATCGCCCGGGTCTGCGCCTCCAGCAGCCTGATCGTCGCGGGCAACAAGCTCGGCACGATGGGCCTGATCCTGTCGGGCAGCGAGGAGCTCAAGCAGGAGTTCCTGCCCAAGGTGGCCTCCGGCGAGTACACCTTCAGCTACGCGCTGTCCGAGCGCGAGGCCGGCAGCGACGCCGCCGCGATGAAGACCCGCGCGGTCCGCGACGGCGACTCCTTCGTCCTGAACGGCACCAAGTGCTGGATCACCGGCGCCGGCGTCAACACGCACTACACGGTCATGGCCGTCACGGACCCGTCCAAGGGCAGCAAGGGCATCAGCGCCTTCGTCGTCAGCAAGGACGACCCGGGCTTCTCGGTCGGCACCAAGGAGCGCAAGCTCGGGATCAAGGGCTCGCCGACCTGCGAGATCTACTTCGAGGACTGCCGCATCCCGGCCAGCCGCATGATCGGCGAGGAGGGCACCGGGTTCATCACCGCCCTCAAGACCCTCGACCACACCCGCTCGATGATCGGCGCGCAGGCGGTCGGCATCGCGCAGGGCGCCCTCGACGCCGCGATCGCCTACACCAAGGAGCGCGTGCAGTTCGGCAAGCCGATCAGCGCCAACCAGGGCGTGCAGTTCATGCTCGCCGACATGGCCATGAACGTCGAGGCCGCCCGCCACCTCGTCTACGTCGCCAACGCCTCGGCCGAGCGCGGTGGCGCCGACCTCACCTTCCTGTCGAGCGCGAGCAAGACCTTCGCCTCCGACACCGCCATGAAGGTCACCGTCGACGCCGTCCAGCTGTTCGGCGGCTACGGCTACACCCGCGACTTCCCGGTCGAGCGGATGATGCGCGACGCCAAGATCACGCAGATCTACGAGGGCACCAACCAGGTGCAGCGCATGGTCATGGCCCGGGCGCTGCTCGCGTAGACCCGTCCCGCCCGACGGCGCCCGCTCCCGCACCCCGGGGAGCGGGCGCTCGCGCGTCTAGACACCCCACGCCTGTAGCGCGTCAAGCTGCGGTGAGCTCGCTGCTGCGTGGGGCCCAGGCCAGGGTCTCGTCGTAGGGCTGGCGGGTGTGCAGGCAGTGGTGGAGTTGGCCGAGGAGCTT
>JAODNQ010000210.1 GCA_025464695.1 Frankiales bacterium
AAGCTCCTCGGCCAACTCCACCACTGCCTGCACACCCGCCAGCCCTACGACGAGACCCTGGCCTGGGCCCCACGCAGCAGCGAGCTCACCGCAGCTTGACGCGCTACAGGCGTGGGGTGTCTAGACGACGACCCGCAGGATCTCCTCGATAGAGGTGTGGCCCGCGAGCACCTTGGCCAGGCCGTCGTCGCGCAGCGTGATCATCCCCTGCTCTCGGGCGACGTTCCCGATCGCCAGCGACGACGCGTGCTCGACCGCGAGCTTCTCGATCTCCTCGGAGACAGCCATGACCTCGTGCAGCGCGAGGCGGCCCTTGTAGCCCGTCTTGGAGCAGGCGCTGCAGCCGATCGGCCGGTACAGCGTCGGCAGGTCCATGCCGTCCTGCCACGTGAAGCGGACGTCGCGCATGTACTGCGGCGTCGGGACGTACGCCTCCTTGCACTTCGGGCACAACCGCCGCGCCAGGCGCTGGGCGAGCACGCAGTCCAGCGCGGAGCCCACGAGGAACGGCTCGATCCCCATCTCGGTCAGGCGCACGACGGCGGACGGCGCGTCGTTGGTGTGCAGGGTCGACAGCACGAGGTGGCCCGTGAGGGCGGCCTCGATGGCGATGTGCGCCGTCTCCTGGTCGCGGATCTCGCCGAGCAGCACGATGTCGGGGTCGGAGCGCAGGATCGACCGGAGCGCGGCCGCGAACGTCAGCCCGGCCTTGGCGTTCGTCTGCACCTGGTTGATGCCGGGGAGCCGGTACTCGACCGGGTCCTCGACGGTGATGACGTTGACCTCTGGCTTGCTGACGATGTTGAGCGTCGCGTACAGCGTCGTCGACTTCCCGGAACCGGTCGGGCCGGTCACCAGGATCATCCCGTAGGGCTTGGTGAACGAGCGCGAGTAGACCTCGTAGTTCTCGTCGCCGAAGCCGAGGTCGGACAGGTTCAGCGAGGCCGTCGAGTTGTCCAGGATGCGCATGACGATCTTCTCGCCCCACACGGTGGGCAGGGTCGCCACGCGCAGGTCGATCTTCCGCCCGTTCGCGTTGACGGACAGGCGTCCGTCCTGCGGGATCCGCCGCTCGGCGATGTTGATGTCAGCCATGATCTTCAGTCGGCTGGTGACGCCCGAGGTGATGGTCTTCGGCGACCGCATCACCTCGTGCAGCACGCCGTCGATGCGGAACCGGACCCGCAGGTCCTTCTCGGCCGGCTCGATGTGGATGTCGGACGCCCGGTCCTGGATCGCCTGCGTGATGAGCAGGTTCACGAACTTGACGATCGGGGCGTCCTCGACGATCTCCTTGACGTTCGAGAGGTCGTCGTCCTCGTCGTTGATCCCGATCGCCGACGTGAGGTCGTCGAGCTCTGCGTCGCCGCGGTGGTACCGGTTGATCGCGGCGAGCAGGTCGGGCTTGGTGGCCACGACCGGCTTGATGTCCATCCCGCTGACGGACCGCATGTCGTCGACGGCGAACACGTTCGCCGGGTCGGCCATGGCGACGACGAGCTTGCCGTCCTCATAGCCGATGGGCAGCGCGGTGTGGCGCCGGCAGACCGGGTCCGGGACCTTAATGACGGCGCTGCCGTCCACGGGGTAGTCGGACAGGTCGACGAAGCGCATGCCGATCTGCGTCGCGAGTGCGGCGACCAGCTGGCCCTCGCTCAGCAGCTTCATGTCGACGAGCACGCGCCCGAGGCTGCGACCCAGCCGCCGCTGCTCCGCGACGGCGGCCACGAGCTGGTCGCGGGTGAGGTGCCCGCCCTCGAGCAGGATGTCGCCGAGCTGCTTCACGCCGTTGCGCCCGTCTGGAGACCGATCAGGAGGGGGACCACTCCCCCGCTATCGGCGTCGTCCTCGAACTGCTTGACCCGTTCGGGTGAGCCGAGGCGTCAGCCGGACGACGTCAGCGCGCGGGCCAGGTCCTCGAGCGCCCGGGCCTGGTCGACGTCGTCGACCGCGCTCGTGGAGCCGTCGCGGAAGCCCAGCTGCACCCGGGAGGAGGGAGCCTGGCCGGGCACGTGGACGACCGGCGCGACGGGGTCGGCGGCCTGTGCGGGCGACGCCAGGGGCAGGTCGAGGAACGGGGACGGGACGACGGGCTGAGGCACCACCGTCACTGATGCGGCCGATGGCGCGACGGACACGGGCGGCGCGACCGGCGCCGCAGGGGCGGCCACCGCCGCACCAGGAGCGGGCACCCCCAGGACCCGCGCCACCTCGTCGAGCGGCAGCGACGGCAGCAGCGCCGCCTCCGCCTGCGCCCGGGCCAGCGCAGCGGCCACCTCCGGGTCCACCGCGGGTGACGGGTCCACGGCCGGCAGAGGGATCGCCACCGGCACGACGAGCGGCCCGCTCGGGATCGACGTCACGGCCGCCCCGAGCCCGTGACGACCGGACTCGCGGCGCCGCAGCGGCCACCACCGCACCGTCAGACCCGGACGGGCGCGGCATCGAGCTGGTCGACGACCGAGTAGAGCAGGGCGAGCAGGACAGCCTTGACCGACTCTCGGTCAGTGGCGTCGCACGGCACGACGGGGGTGTCCTCGTGCAGGTCCAGTGCCTGTCGCACGGCAGCCTCGCCCTCCGGGTCGAGCCCGGCGGTGCGGTTGAGCGCGACGACGAACGGCACCTTGGCCATCTTGCGGAAGGCCGCGAGGATCCCGACAGCCTCCTCGAGGCTGTCGGGGCGGGAGCTGTCCACGAGCAGGATGTAGCCGAGCATCCCCTCGCCCAGGATCTCCCACATGAAGTCGAACCGGTCCTGGCCGGGGGTGCCGAACAGGTAGAGCACCAGGTCGCGGTCGATCGTGATGCGGCCGAAGTCCATCGCGACGGTCGTCTCCGCCTTGCGCGACCTGGTGTGGTCGCTGATGTCCTTCTCCGTCGACAGGACGGTGATCTCGCTGATCGTGCGGATCAGGGTCGTCTTGCCGGCGCTGAACGGCCCGGTGACGACGATCTTGACCGCCGTGCCGCCGTGCTTGCGGCGGTTCGGGTTCCTCGTGCTCATCACAGCCCTCTCACGCCGGCGATCAGCCTCAGGAGCAGGCTCTTGTTGACGCTCGGGTCCAGCGCGACGCCGGGAGCGACCGCGAGCTCCGGCTGCATCGCGGTGGCTCCGTTGACGGAGCCGTGACCCATGGTGGTACTGACGGCCGGGGCAGGGGCGGGCGACAGGCCGGACGCCCGGGCGAACGCCGGAGCGGGCTCCGCGTGCTCGGGCTGGCGCGGCGCCACGAACGGCTCGGGCCGCTCCGGGATCACCGGTGCGCGGACGGCGGCGGCAGGGGGTGGGGTCACCACGGTCTGCACGGGTGCCGGCGGCGCGGCGGGCGTGGTCGGCGTCGGGACGCCCTCCAGCCCGGCCAGCAGCGACTGCCGGCGGTGCAGGGAGGACAGTGCCTCGTCGGCGGCGTGCCGGACCTCGAGCAGGCCACGCTGGACCAGCCCGGCGAGCGCCGAGACGACGGCGTACTCGCCGCGCCCCGACAGGGAGACGAGGTCACCGACGGTGCGCCGTCCGTCGACGAGGGCCAGCAGCCACCACTCGGTGCCGGCGACGACGGGCTCTGCCGCGGGTGCGGGGACGACCGTGACGACGGCCTCCGGTGACGGGACGACGGCGGCCAGCAGCGGCCAGGCCTCGAGCCGGCGGCGGGCCTCGGTGACGACCTGCTCGACGGTCAGGCTGGCGCCGAGGTCGTCGGGGTCGATCTCGTCGGAGACGAAGGCGAAGTCGCCGTCGGTCCACCGCAGCAGGTCGAAGACGGCGTCGACGGCCTGCTCGGAGGCGAGCGCGCGGACGGTGTCGGTGTCGAGCGGCGCGGTGTCGGCGAGCATCCGGCCGAGGCCGGCGCCCTCCTTGTGGCTGACCCGCTCGACGGCCTTGGCGAGCGTCGCGTCGTCGACCAGTCCGGCGCCGACCAGGCGGCGGCCGAGCTCCTGGCGCTGCACCTGCGCCCGGGCGCCGGTGATGGCGCCGTCGCGCAGGTGGATCGCGCCGTGGCGGCCGTGCTCACGGCGCACGTGCAGCGTGCCGCTCTTCTTCGTGGCGCTCAGCAGCTGGAAGATGTCCGGCAGGCTGAACGCGTCGAGGGTCCCCTCGAGCTTCATCGCAGGGCCGTCCTAGGACCAGGCCGGCGGGACGTCCGGGCCGGCAGCGGTCGGGGCCGGCGCGTAGGTCGACCAGGGCGTCTCGACGGGGAGGCTGTACGTGGGGGGCGAGTACGAGGGAGCGTCGGGGGTCGTGGGCACCGACTGCAGGACGGGCTGCGAGGGGACGGCCGGCGTCTCGGCGCGCAGCACGTCGGCGACGAGGGCCGCGGCCCGCTTCACCTCGTACAGCATCATGCCGATCTTGGCGCCCTTGGCCGCGACCGCGACCAGCACGGCCTCGTCGTCGGCGCTGATGAGGAAGACCGTGCCGGTCTCGCCCTCGATGTAGACCTGCGACAGCTCGCCGCGGCCGAGGCCCTGGGCCGCACGTTCGCCGAGCGAGAGCAGCGCCGCGCTCATGGCGGCCACCCGGTCCTCGTCCATCGACGGCGGCAGCGCGGAGGCCATCGGCAGCCCGTCGAAGGACACGACCGCTGCGGCCTCGATCTCCGCGGTGGACGACAGCAGGGCGTGGATCGCGCTGTCGAGCCGCTCCGAACGGCTCCCTGCGTGCAGGTCAGACATGCCGTGCCCCTCTGGTCCTCGCGCCGTCGTGCAGCCGCAGACCTGCGACCACGACTCCTGCATCGGCGGAGGCCAGCGGGCCCTTGAGTCGTTCCCGCGAGGTTGAGGAGCCGGGACCACCTGCCGAGACAAGGCCCGTGGAGACGCGCGCGAGGCAGGTGGCGGGATGGCTGGGACGGCGCGACCGGCGGGTCTGGGCCAGCACGGCGCTGGCGGCGCTCGCGGTCTACCTGCTGACCGCGCACTGGCAGACGGGTCAGGTGAACGACGCGCAGGCAGCGGTCTGGCCGGCCTGGCAGTTCGTCCACACGGGCAGCTTCGACCTGGCCGGCGCCAGGGACCTGCCGGACAACATGTGGTTCACGCCGCTCGGTGACCGGGTGGTGTGTCAGCGGATGATGGGCGTGATCCTCGCCGGCATCCCCTTCGCCGCCGTCGCGCCCTGGCTCCACGCCGAGCAGGTGGGTGCACTGGCGGGTGCTGCGTACTCGGCCGGCGCGGTGGCCAACCTCCACCTGGTCCTGCGCCGCCTCGTCCCCGGGAGGACCGCGCTGCTCGGTGCGGCGTTGTTCGCCTGTG
Organism: Frankiales bacterium; assembly: GCA_025464695.1. The sequence goes on from JAODNQ010000210.1 coordinate 5,254, forward strand.
GCACCCCGCTGTGGACGACGGGCGCCGCGGAGCTCTGGGGCCACGGGCCGGACGCCTTCTTCATCAGCCTCACCCTCCTCGCGCTCCAGCGTCAGCGCTACGTGCTCGCCGGGCTGGCCATCGCGCCCGGCGTGCTGGTCCGGCCCTACCTTGCCGTGTCCGCCGCCGTGCTCGGCCTGGTGCTCGCCGCAGCGCACCGGCGCCCCGCGATCCTCGTCGCCTACGGCCTGCCCGCGGCGAGCCTGGTCCCCACGATGCCGCTGTGGAACGGGTGGTACTACGGCACCTCGAACATCGGCGGGCCCTACCAGGCCAAGATCGACGCAGCGGTCGCGCCCACCGACAGCACGGTCGCGTGGACCTTCGTCAAGGACCTCGCCGGGTCCTTCCTCTCCCCCGAGGTCGGGCTGTTCGCCTACAGCCCGGTCTTCCTGCTGCTGGTCCTGCGCCTCGTACCGGCCTGGCGCAGCGCCCCCGACTGGGTCCGTGCCTCCGCACTGGCGGGCGTCGCCTACGAGGTGCTCCAGCTTCGGGGCAACCGCTACAGCGGTGGCGGGGCGTTCTACAGCAACCGGCTCATCGTCGAGCTCGTCGTCTTCACCTTCCCGCTGCTCGTCCTCGCGGTCGCGCCGTTGCTCGAGCGCGGCGGCCGCTGGGCGACCCTGGTCGTCGCGCTCGGCAGCACCTCCGTGGCGGTCCACCTGTTCGGCGCCTTCTCCGCCTACCACTGGCGCGGCACCGTCCAGCACTGGTGGCTCTGGTACCCGTGGCACGTGGCTCACACCTGGGGCCTGGGCGCGCTACCACTGGTCCTGACTGCCGTCGCCGTCCCTGTCGTCGCGGTCCTCGCGCAGCGTCAGCACGACCAGCAGGTCAGGGTCGACGTCCCAGCGCAGCGCGCATGGCTGCCAGCGGAGGCTCCTGCCCGGTCATGAGCCGCACCTGCTCGCCCGCCTGGTGCAGGAGCATCTCGAGCCCCGACACGACGACCCCGCGGCAGCCCTGCGCCAACGTGCTCGGCCAGGGGTCGTAGGCGACGTCGAGCAGCGCCGGGACCTCCCCCACGTGGTCGGCCGCGAACGACGCCGCCCCGGACGGCAGGGTCGAGATGAGCAGCTCGCACCCCTCGAGCACCGACGGGTCCCACGCCACCACGCACGGCGCGACCCCGAGCCGCTCGGCGGCGGCCAGCGTCTCGACCGGCGGGGACCGGACCACGAGCACCGGCGTCGAGCACCCCAGGGACTGCAGCGCCGCCAGCGCCGACCGCGCGGTCGCTCCCCCGCCCAGCACGACCGCGCGGGACACTGCGGTCACCCCTGCCGTCGCTAGCGCCGCGACGATCCCGTGCACGTCGGTGTTGTCGCCGTGCAGCCCGTCCTCCCGCACGACGACGGTGTTGGCGGCGGCCACGGCAGTGGCCAGCGGCGACGCCGAGGAGAGCAGCGGCAGCACCGCCTCCTTGAGGGGCATGGTGAGCGACAAGCCGGCCCAGCCCGGGCCGAGGCCCGCCACGAACGCCGGCAGCCCCGCGGCGTCGACCTCGAGAGCGGTGTAGTCCCAGTCGAGCCCCAGGGCGGCGTACGCCGCGCGGTGCAGCAGCGGCGAGAGGCTGTGCGCGATCGGGCTGCCGAGGACCGCGGCGCGCACCTAGAAGATGCCCTCGGCCCGGGCCTTCGCCACGGCGCGGTTGTGGTCGGCGAGCGTCGAGGTGAAGACCGAGTGCCCGTCCTTCGTCGCCAGGACGTAGAAGAGGATGTCGCCCCCGGTCGGGTTCAGCGCCGCCGCGAGCGTCTTCTCCCCGGGCGACGAGATCGGAGTCGGCGGCAGGCCCCGCACCTTGCGCAGGTTGTACGGGGTCACCTTGTCGAGCTCGGACTGCTTGAGCGCGCCCGACGTGCGGCCGAGCCCGTACAGGATCGCCGCGTCGATGCCCAGCGTCTCCCGCTGCTCGAGCCGGTTGTAGACGACCTGGGCGACCTTGGGCAGCTCCTCGTCGTAGCGGACCTCCCGCTCGATGAGCGACGCCACGGTCACGACCTCGTAGGGCGTGCGGCCCAGCGCCCGCGCCTTCGCCTCGAGCCCCACGGTCGTGGCCGCCTGCTCGAAGCGGCGCACCATCATCTGCAGCGCCTGCACCGCCGTCGTCCCTGGCTCGATCTCGTAGGTCGCCGGGAACAGGAAGCCCTCGAGCCGGCCCTCCGCGTAGGCCGGCAGCCCCAGCTCCTCGGGCGCCGCCGCGGCGGCCTTCAGGTCGGCCAGGGAGATGTCGGTGCGCTCGGCGATCCGCGCCAGCGTCTGCTCGACACGGAAGCCCTCGGGCACCGCGACCAGGCCACGGAGCCGGCTCGCCGGGTCCAGCAGCAGGTCGAGGGCGGAGGTGGCGCTCATCTGCGCGCGCAGCGTGTAGTAGCCGGGCTGCAGCTTCGTGGCGTCCGGCTCGTCCGCGGTGGCCTCTCGGAAGGCCGCGACGCTGCGCACCACGCCCTTGTCGAGGAGCGTCGAGCCCACGGCCGACAGGTTGTCGCCGGGCTTCACCTGGACGACCACCTTGCCGGTGCCGGTGCCGGGGTAGTCGGGAGCCTCCGGGTCGCGCTGCAGCAGCGTCTTGGCGACGGCGGCGGCCGCGACGAGCAGGGCGACGATGACGACCAGCGCGAGCACCAGTTTGAACGCCGCACGCCCCCGCCCCCCCGACGGACCGGTCGCGGACGGAGGGGTGTCGAGCAGGTGACTCACCCCTCGACCCTACAAGCGCGGGCGGGGGACGGCGGTCAGGGACGCGCGTCGAGGAACCCCTGCAGCAGGGCCACGGCGGCCGCCTGGTCGATCACCGCGCGCTGCTTCTTCGCGTTCTTGCCGGACGCGCGCAGCGCCGCCGTGGCCGCCACGGTGGTGAGCCGCTCGTCGACCAGCTGCACCGGCACGGGCGCGACCAGGGGCGCGAAGGCCGCGACCCAGGTGCGGGCCATGTCGGCCGACGCCGACGTCGAGGTGCCGCGGAGCGACGTCGGCAGCCCGACGACGACGAGGACCGCGTCGCGCTCCGCCACGAGCTCGGCGACCCGGCGGTGCCCCGGCGCGACGACGGTCTCGACCGGCGAGGCGAGGATCCGGTGCGGGTCGCTCGCGGCGACGCCGACCCGGACCGTGCCGACGTCGACCGCGAGGACGACTCCGGGCAAGGTCACGCGGGGCCGACGGGGCTCACGCGCTGGACGACACCCGTGCGGACGCCAGCCGGAGCGCCTCCGGAATGCCGCTCGCGTCCGTGCCGCCGCCCTGGGCGAGGTCGTCCTTGCCGCCGCCGCGCGCCCCGACCGCCGGCGCAGCGGCGTCGAACAGCGCCTTGGCCGTGACCCCGCGGTCGCGCGACCCGTCGTTCACGGCGGCCACCATGGCCACCTTCTCGCCCCCCGCGACGACCAGGACAGCGGCAGGACGGCCCTGCAGACGGCCCCGGACGTCGGCGGCGAGGCTGCGCACCAGGTCCATGGGCGTGCCCGCGGGCGCCTCGACACCGACGAAGGCGATCCCGCCCAGGTCGACGGCGGCGGCCGCGAACTCCCCCGCGCGCTGCAGCACCTGGCCGGCCCGCAGCTGGGCCAGCTCCTTCTCGACCTCGCGGAGCTTGGCCACGACGCCCGCGACCCGGTCCGGCACCTCGGCGGAGGGCACCTTGAAGGTGGACGCGAGCTGCGACAGCAGCACGTGCTCCTTCGCCAGGTAGCTGTAGGCGTCCAGCCCGACGAGCCCCTCGACGCGGCGCACGCCGGAGCCGATCGAGGCCTCGCTGAGCAGCTTGACGACGCCGAGCTGGCCGGAGCGTGCTGCGTGGGTGCCGCCGCAGAGCTCGCGGGCGTAGTCGCCGACCTCGACGACGCGGACCTCGTCGCCGTACTTCTCGCCGAACAGCGCCATCGCGCCGATCCGGCGGGCCTCCTCCTGGGAGGTGACGAAGGCACGGACCTCGAGGTCCGCGAGGGCGATCTCGTTGATCTCCTGCTCGACGTCGGCCAGGACCGAGGCGGGGACGGCGCCCGGGGAGGAGAAGTCGAAGCGGAAGCGGCCGGGGTTGTTCTCGGAGCCCGCCTGCGTGGCCTGCTCCCCCAGCGCCTTCCGGACCGCCTGGTGCACCAGGTGCGTCGCGGTGTGGGCCCGGCTGATCGCCCGACGGCGCTCGACGTCGACCTGCGCGTCGACCGCCGACCCGACCTCGACCGAGCCGGACACGACCCGGCCGCGGTGCACGACCAGGCCGCCCAGCGGCTTCTGCACGTCCTCGACCTGCACGACGGCACCGTCGGCCAGCACCAGCTGCCCGGCGTCGGCCTTCTGCCCGCCGCCCTCGGCGTAGAACGGGGTGCGGTCGAGGACGAGTTCCACGAGGTCGCCGGGCGACGCCGACGAGGAGGACGCGCCGTCGACCAGCAGGCCACGCAGCACCGCCTCCGAGCGGACCTCGGTGTAGCCGGTGAACACCGACTCCCCCGCGCCTGCCAGGAGGTCGCGGTAGGCCGAGACGTCGACGTGGCCGGTCTTCTTGCCCTTGGCGTCGGCCTTGGCCATGTCCTTCTGCCGCTGCATGAGCGACCGGAAGCCCGCCTCGTCGACGGCGAGCCCCTGCTCGGACGCCATCTCGAGGGTGAGGTCGATCGGGAAGCCGTAGGTGTCGTGCAGCTGGAAGGCGGTCGCCCCCGAGAGCGCTCCCGCCGCGCGGGCGGCCGGGACGGCGGTGTCGAACACGGCCGCGCCACGCGTCAGCGTCTCGAGGAAGGAGGCCTCCTCGGCGGCGGCGACCGCGTGGATGCGCACCGACTCCTCGACCAGCGACGGGTACTGCGGGCCCATGGCGAGCGTCGCGGCGTCGATCAGCTCCTTGACCACCGGCTCGTGCGCACCGAGCAGGCGCATGGCCCGGACGGCCCGGCGGACGATGCGTCGCAGGACGTAGCCGCGGCCCTCGTTGCCGGGGGTCACGCCGTCGCCGATGAGCATCAGCGCCGTGCGGACGTGGTCGGTGACGACCCGCAGCCGGACGTCGTTCGTCCCGTCGGCGCCGTACGTGGTGCCGGTGAGCGCGGCCGCCCGGTCGAGGATCTGACGGCTGGTGTCGATCTCGTAGAGGTTGTCGACGCCCTGCAGCAGGGTCGCGACGCGCTCCAGGCCCATGCCGGTGTCGATGTTCTGCGTCGGCAGGGGACCGGCGACGTCGAAGTCGACCTTGGAGCGCACCTCCGACAGCTGGTACTGCATGAAGACGAGGTTCCAGAACTCCATGTACCGCTCGCCGTCGACCGCGGGGCCGCCCTCGGCGCCGTACTGCGGCCCGCGGTCGTAGAAGATCTCCGAGCAGGGGCCGCCGGGCCCGGGCACGCCCATGTTCCAGTAGTTGTCGGCCTTGCCGAGGCGCTGGATCCGGTCGCGGGTCACGCCCATCGACAGCCACAGGCGGACCGCCTCGTCGTCGTCCTCGTAGACGGTGACCCAGAGCTTGTCCTCGGGCATGCCGAACCCGCCGTCGGCGGTGGACTTCAGGATGAGGTCCCAGGCCAGCTCGATGGCGCCCTGCTTGAAGTAGTCGCCGAAGCTGAAGTTGCCGGCCATCTGGAAGAACGACCCGTGGCGGGTGGTCTTGCCGACCTCGTCGATGTCGAGCGTCCGGACGCACTTCTGCACGCTGGTCGCGCGGCGGTACGGCGCGGGCTGCTCGCCGAGGAAGTACGGCTTGAACGGCACCATGCCCGCGTTGACCAGCAGCAGGGTGGGGTCGTCCGCGATGAGCGAGGCCGACGGGACGACGGTGTGGCCGCGGCCCTCGAAGTGGCCGAGGAAGCGGCGGCGGATCTCGTCGGACTGCACAGGGGCCTACTTCTCGAAGGTGTGGGCGTCGATGTCGTCGTTGCTGCCGTCGAGGCCGAGCGCGTCGCGCAGCTCGACCTCACGCTCGGCCATGGCGTCCTTGACCTCGGCGGTGAACTCCCGGACGGCGTCGGTCAGTCCCGCGAGCCCGCCCGCGATGGACTGCTGCACGCCGGCCGGCGTCACGCGCTGCGCCGCCTTCGTCAGCTTGCGGACGACGAGGACGCCGACGGTCGCGCCGAGCGCCACGTAGAACAGCCGCCGCGTCATCGCCGGGTCTTCCGCTCGGCCTTGATGCGCTTGCGGACGTCGTCCTCGCTGCGCTTGCTGGCGGCCTTGCGGACGCCGTAGGAGAAGGCGGCGACCTTGATGACCGGGCTGCCGAGGGTGGCGGCGAACAGGCCGGTCAGCGAGGAGACGTTCGCGGAGATGCTCTGCGCGTTCGCGGCGATCTTGTCGACCCGGACGAGCTCCTCGTTGACGTGCACGACCGACGTCGTGACCTCGCCCAGCAGCGGCACCGTCTTGTCGGTGATGCCGTGCACGAGGAAGCGCGTCTCGTCGAGCACCTTCGTCAGCCGGACGATGGCGTAGCAGACGAACAGGGCGATGAGCAGGAAGGCGAAAGCGCACACCAGCCCTACGAGGTCACCTACAGAGATCACGGTCGCTCCTGGTCGTCGAGGGCAGCGAGCTCCTCGGGGGTGGGCGGTGCGGGCCTGCAGCGGGGACGGAAGCCGGAGGCGGCGTCCTCGGGGACCACCCCGCGGTCGCCGCGCAGCACCTCGCGCAGCCCCGCGAGCCGCTCCCCGGCGACACGCTCGACTCCCAGACCGCCCGGCGAGTAGTACTCCCGCCCGACGACCGGGTCGGGCGCGTACTGCTGCGCCACGACCCGTCCCGGGAAGTCGTGAGGGTAGCGGTAGCCACCCGCACTGCCGTGCGCGAGCTTCTTCGCGCCCGGGTAGTGGCTGTCGCGCAGGTGCGCGGGCACGCTCCCGGTCAACCCGGACCGGATGTCGGCGAGCGCGCTGTCGACGCCGGCCAGCACGGCGTTGCTCTTGGGGGCGAGCGACAGGTGGATGACCGCCTGCGCCAGGTTGATCCGCGCCTCGGGCATCCCGATCAGCTCGAGCGCCTGCGCCGCGGCGACGGCGACCTGCAGCGACGAGGGGTCGGCCATCCCGATGTCCTCGGACGCGCTGACCACCAGCCGACGGGCGATGAAGCGGGGGTCCTCCCCCGCCTGCACCATCCGCGCGAAGTAGTGCAGCGCTGCGTCGACGTCCGAGCCCCGGATCGACTTGATGAACGCGCTGATGACGTCGTAGTGCTGGTCGCCGTCGCGGTCGTAGCGGACGGCGCCCTGGTCGACGGCCTGCTCGAGCAGCTCCAGCGTGATGGTGTCGCCGGCGCCGGCGGCCGCCTCGAGCGCGGTCAGCGCACGCCGGCCATCGCCACCCGACAGCCGGACCAGGTGCTCCAGCGCCGCCGGCTCCAGGACGACCCGGCCGCCGAGGCCGCGCTCGTCGGCCAGCGCCCGCTCCACCAGCGCCCGGACGTCGTCGTCGGACAGCGGCTCGAGGGTCAGCAGGAGCGAGCGGGACAGCAGCGGGCTGATCACGCTGAAGAACGGGTTCTCGGTGGTGGCCGCGACGAGGGTGACCCAGCGGTTCTCCACGCTCGGGAGCAGCGCGTCCTGCTGGGTCTTGCTGAACCGGTGGACCTCGTCGACGAACAGCACCGTCTGCGCGCCCGAGTCGCCGAGCGCCCGCTTGGCCTCCTCGACGACCAGCCGCACGTCCTTCACCCCGGCCGTGACCGCCGACAGCTCCCGGTACCGGCGGCTGGTCTGGCCGGCGATGATGTGCGCCAGGGTGGTCTTGCCGGTGCCGGGCGGCCCCCACAGGACCACCGACAGCGGCGCGTCGCCCTCGACGAGGCGGCGCAGCGGCGCGCCGGGCCCCAGCAGGTGCCGCTGCCCCACGACCTCGTCGAGCGTGCGTGGCCGCAGCCGCACCGCCAGCGGGGCGACCGCCCGGGCAGCCCGCTGCTCCGACTCGGCGAACAGGTCGTCGTCCATCGCCGACGACCCTAGGTCGTCGGTCGAGCAGCAGGCCTACTTCAGCGTGCGGGGGTTCGCCAGGTTCAGCGAGCCCGTCCAGCCGGCGTGCTGGGGGTGCTGCGGCCCGTGGGGCTGCTGCTTCGAGGTGATCGTGGTGGCCCGGGGCGTGGCCCAGGTGTAGGCCTCCTGCACGCTGACCTTGCCGTCGCCGTCGTGGTCGGCGGCCTTGTCGCGGATGCCCTGGCTGTAGAGCAGCCCGCTCCACACCGACATGCCGGCCTTCGGGTCCTCGTAGGACTTCTCGTCCGACCTGCTGCTCGCGGTGAACAGGTGGTTGCTGTCCGACAGGCCGTGGTTGAAGCCGGCCGCCTCGCAGCCGCTGATGTTCGTCCAGCCGGTGCCGCGCAGGCCCTTCAGGACACGGGCGACGTCGTTGTCCTTGAGGAAGCGGTTGTCCTGGCTCCAGAGGTACTCGCCCGCCGACGTCTGCTTCACGTGGCCGGAGAAGTGGAACATCGAGAAGGTGGTGGGGCTGCTCTTGCTGACCAGCCAGGCGAGGCCGTCCTGCAGGGCCTTGCCGCTCGCCGCGCCCTCGGTCAGCACCCGGATGTGGTCGCTCTTCCACCCCTGACCGAGCAGGACGTTCTTCACCAGGCCGGCGTCCCGGGCGCCGGCCACCGTGCTGTGGGTCTTGCCGGCGTAGTCCGTGACCCCGACGACCAGGGCCCAGCGCTCAGCCGGCGACGCCGTCGGCGCGGCGGCGTCTGAGGCGGCCAGCGGCAGGCCGCCGAGCAGCAGCAGGCCGGACAGGGCGGTGACCAGGGCGCGACGCACGGTGTCTCCTTCGACGCAGGACAGGACGGAGTCCGGCTGAGGGCAGTGTGCCCGGACCGTTCAACGACCCGGCGAGCAGGACGTGACGGGCTGCACACGCTGCGTCCTCTCTACCCTGACCGCGTGACCGCACCCACCGAGCTCGGCACCGCGGCCGAGGTGCTGCTCGCCACCGACCACGACCCCTTCGCCCGGGGCACGCTGAGCCGGCCGCTCGCCCGGGCGTGGATGCGCGACGGCGCCGTCATGTGGCTGGCGGTGGACAACGAGCAGCGGGTGTCCTACCTGTCCTCGCTGGGCGAGCCCCCCGCGGTCGCCGCCCTGCTGGCGGACGTCCTGCCCGAGCTGCCGCACCGGCAGCGCGTCACGCTCCCCCGGGGCACCGCCCGGCTCCTGCCCGCCTGGGTCGGTCTGGACGGCGTCGATTGGGACTTCCGCTGGACCCCCGAGCCGTTCGCCCCGCAGCCGCGCGAGGACGAGGTGAGCGTGCTGGAGGACGACACCGCGGTCGCCCCGCTGCTGGCCGCGTCCAGCCCGCGCGCCAGCGCCTCCCCCGGCGACGACGCCGTGCGCCGGTGGGTGGGACTGCACGACGGCGGGCGGCTGGTCGCCTGCGCCGCGGACACCAGCAGCGCCACCCGGGTCGGCCACCTGTCGTCCATCGCCGTCCACCCGGACTGCCGGGGCCAGGGCCTCGGCCGCAGCGTGACGGGGGCGCTCGTGCGGCGGCTGTTCGACGACGGCTGCGACCTCGTCACCCTCGGCATGTACGCCGACAACGACGCCGGCCGGGCCCTCTACGACAGCCTCGGGTGGCGCGACGACCACCGCTTCACCAGCGGCCCCCTGCAGGTCCGGAGCCGCTGGTAGCCGGCCCGCCGTGGAGCAGGGCGTCGCGGCGGGTCCAGGCCCAGCGGAGGAACCCCACCGACAGCCCCAGGGTGAGCAGGTTGATCACCAGCTCCACGGCGCCACCGGCGCCGCGGGTCCAGGTGCCGTGCTGCAGGTCGTAGAGCACGTCCATGCAGAACAGGTAGACCCCCGCTCCCCCGGCGCACAGCAGCCAGAACAGCCCGGACGGAAGGCCGCGGCGCACCGTGACGACGGCCAGCAGCACGCAGGCGCCGAGCCAGGCGTCCGCGAGCGGGAACGCCCCCTCGAACTCCTCGTACGCCCGCCCCGTGTCGCTCGCGACGACGTCCCGGGCGGCGTACCAGAGCGTCCAGTAGGCGATCAGGGCGGCGAGCGCGACGGCCCCCGCGACCGTCAGCCGACGGAGCTCGCGGGGGCTCACCGGCGCGGCCACGCTCAGTCCTCGGGCACCCAGTCGACGCCCGCCTCGGAGCGCTGCTCCGGCGTGATCGGGGTCGGCGCACCGGTCAGCGGGTCGAACCCGTTGCCGGTCTTCGGGAACGCGATGACGTCGCGCAGGCTCTCCGCCCCGGCCAGCAGCATGACGACGCGGTCCCACCCGAGAGCGATGCCGCCGTGCGGCGGGGCGCCGTACTTGAGGGCCTCGAGCAGGAAGCCGAACTTCTCCTGCGCCTCCTGCGCGCCGATGCCCATGAGGTCGAAGACCCGCTGCTGGACGTCGGGGCGGTGGATGCGGATGCTGCCGCCGCCGAGCTCGTTGCCGTTGCAGACGATGTCGTAGGCGTAGGCCAGCGCCTCGCCCGGCGCGTCCTCGAGGCTGTCGAGGAACTCCGGCTTGGGGCTGGTGAAGGCGTGGTGGACGGCGGTCCACTGGCCGCTGCCGACGGCGACGTCGCCGGAGGCCACCGCGTCGCCGGCCGGCTCGAACAGCGGGGCGTCCACGACCCAGGTGAACGCCCAGGCGCTCTCGTCGATGAGCCCGCAGCGCTTGCCGATCTCGAGGCGGGCGGCCGCGAGCAGGCCCCGGGCGGACGTCGCCTCGCCGGCGGCGAAGAAGACGCAGTCGCCGGGCTTCGCGCCGACGTGGTCCGCGAGGCCCGCGAGCTCGGTCTCGGACAGGTTCTTGGCGACCGGACCGGTCAGCGACCCGTCCTCCTGCACCAGGACGTAGGCGAGGCCGCGGTGGCCGCGCTGCTTGGCGAACTCCTGCCAGGCGTCGAGCGTCTTGCGCGGCTGCGAGGCCCCGCCCGGCATGACGACGGCTCCGACGTACGGCGCCTGGAAGACCCGGAAGGGGGTGGACTGGAAGTACTCGGCGCACTCGACGAGCTCCTGGCCGAAGCGCAGGTCCGGCTTGTCGTTGCCGTAGCGGCGCATCGACTCCGCGTAGGAGATCCGCGGGATCGGCAGGGACACCTCGACGCCGATGAGCGCCCAGAGCGCCGCGACCACCTTCTCGCCGATCGCGATGACGTCGTCCTGGTCGACGAAGCTCATCTCGACGTCGAGCTGCGTGAACTCGGGCTGGCGGTCTTTGCGGAAGTCCTCGTCGCGGTAGCAGCGGGCGATCTGGTAGTACCGCTCGATCCCGCCGACCATGAGCAGCTGCTTGAACAGCTGCGGCGACTGCGGGAGCGCGTACCAGGAGCCGGGCTGCAGGCGCACCGGCACGAGGAAGTCGCGGGCGCCCTCGGGGGTGGAGCGCGTCAGGGTCGGGGTCTCCACCTCGGTGAAGCCCTCGGCGTGCAGGACCTCGCGGGCGGTGCGGCTGACCTCGCTGCGCAGGCGCATGGCCGCGGCCGGGCCGCTGCGGCGCAGGTCGAGGTAGCGGTGCTGCAGCCGCGCCTCCTCGCCGACCTCGACGTGGTCGTCGATGGGGAACGGCAGGGGCGCGGACGCACTGAGGACCTCGACCTCGGCGGCGGTCACCTCGACGGCGCCCGTCGGGAGGTCCGGGTTGGCGTTGCCCTCGGGACGCACGCCGACCGACCCGACGACCTTCACGCAGTACTCGTTGCGGAGGTCGTGGGCGATGTCGCTCTCCCGGACGACCACCTGCACGACGCCGCTGCGGTCGCGCAGGTCGAGGAAGGCGACCCCGCCGTGGTCGCGGCGCTTGGCCACCCACCCGGCGAGCGTGACGGTCTGCCCGGCGTGCTCCTCGCGGAGCGTCCCGGCGTCGTGCGTGCGGATCACGTGAGTTCCTTCAGGGAGTCGATCAACGAGTCGAGCGGGACGGCGGTCTGGGAGCCGTCGCGGAGGTCCTTGACGGAGGCGGTGCCGGCCTCGAGGTCGCGGTCGCCGAGGACGACGGCGGTGCGGGCGCCGCTGCGGTCGGCGGCCTTCATGGCGCCCTTGAGCCCGCGGTCGCCGTAGGCGAGGTCGGCCGCGACGCCGGCGGCCCGCAGCCGGCCGACCAGGCCGACGGCGTGCGCCTTGGCAGCAGCGCCGAGCGGCACGACGAAGACGGCGACCCCGGCCTCGGCGGGGACCTCGACGCCCTCGGCCCGCAGCGCGAGCACGGTGCGCTCGACGCCGAGCGCCCACCCGATGCCGGGCACGGGAGGGCCGCCGATCAGCTCCGACAGCCCGTCGTAGCGCCCGCCGCCCCCGACGGCGGACTGCGCGCCGAGGCCGTCGTGGACGAACTCGAACGTGGTGCGCGTGTAGTAGTCGAGCCCTCGGACGAGCCGCGGCGCCGCCTCGTAGGGCACGCCCAGCGCGTCGAGCCCCGACTGCACGGCGGCGAGGTGCTCGCGGCAGGCGTCGCAGAGGGCGTCCGGCATCAGCGGAGCGCACTCGAGCTGCGCCTGGACCTGGGGGCGCTTGTCGTCGAGGACGCGCAGCGGGTTGATGGCGGCGCGCCGGCGCGTGTCGTCGTCGAGGTCGAGGCCGTCGAGGAACGCGGTCAGCGCTTCGCGGTACTGCGGGCGGCAGGCGGGGTCGCCGAGCGAGGTCAGCAGCAGCCGGACGCCGGTCAGGCCCAGCCCGGCGTAGGCCTGCCACGCGAGCGCCACGACCTCGGCGTCGAGCGCGGGGTCGTCGAGGCCGAGGGCCTCGAGGCCGACCTGCTGGAACTGCCGGTAGCGGCCGGCCTGCGGGCGCTCGGCCCGGAACATGGGCCCGGCGTAGCGCAGCTTCACCGGCAGCTGGCCCTTGTGCAGCCCCGCGTCCAGGGCGGCCCGCAGCACGCCGACGGTGCCCTCGGGGCGGAGCGTGAGGGACCGGTCGCCCCGGTCGGAGAAGGTGAACATCTCCTTCGTGACGACGTCCGTGCTCTCGCCGACCCCGCGGCTGAACAGGTCGGTGGCCTCGAAGACCGGCGCCTCGGCGTAGGCGTAGCCGGCCAGGCGGGCCGGCGCGAGCAGGGCGTCGCGGACGGCGAGCGAGGACGCGAACTCGGCGCCGGGGACGACGTCGTACGTGCCCTTGGGTCCAGGCATCACAGGCCGCGCGACGGCGGCGGGGTCGGCAGGTCCTGCAGGTACGGGTTGCTCGCCCGCTCCCGCCCGATGGTGGTGGCGGGGCCGTGGCCGGGGAGCACCACGGTGTCGTCGGGCAGCGGCAGCACGACGCCGGCCAGCGAGGCCTGCATCTGCTCCCACGAGCCGCCGGGCAGGTCGGTGCGCCCGATGGAGCCCGCGAACAGGACGTCACCGCTGAAGACCACCGGTGCACCGGCCTCGCCCCCGGCCTCCTCACCGGGCAGCCGGAACACGACGGACCCCGGGGTGTGACCGGGCGCGAAGTCGGTGGAGATGCGCAGCCCGGCGAGCTCCATCGGGGTGCCGGGGTCGAGCGCCACGACGTCGGACGGCCGGGTCCACTGCAGCCGGCCCCCGAACATCTGCGACGTCTGGGCGCCCATGCCCTTCATCGGGTCGGTGAGCAGGGCGTCGTCGGCCGGGTGGATGTAGGCCGGGATGCCCCGGGCGCCGCACACCGGCGTCACCGAGAACGTGTGGTCGAGGTGCCCGTGGGTCAGCAGGACGGCTACCGGCGTCAGGTCGAGCTCGCGCAGGAGGGCGTCGAGCTGCTCCTCGACGCCGATGCCGGGGTCGACCACGACGCAGGGCGCCCCCTCGGCCGCGGCGACGACGTAGCAGTTCGTGTCGAACGCCTGGGCAGGGAACCCGCGGACCAGCACGACGATCCTCTCGACGGACGGACGGGGTGGGGAGCGTGGACGGGCGGGACGGCCCGTCGGGCGACCCTACCGGCGGCCCGCCACCCCCTTCCGGACGCAGCAGCGCCCACGGGGGCGCCCCTAGGATCCCGGGGGTCCGCGCGCTCGCGCGGTCGGCAGCAGTCGCAGGAGGACCAGGCGTGGCGAGCAGCAGGCGCGAGAAGGAGCTCGCTCGGCAGCGGGCGGAGCGACAGGCGGCCCGCCGCGCCGCAGCGGCGGCCAAGCGCAAGCAGCGCAACGCCGTCCTGGCCACGGTCCTCGCCGTCGTGCTGGTCGTCGTGGGCATCGGCGTCGCCGCGGCCTCGCTCTCCCGCGGGGGCAGCAGCGACCCGGCCGCCAGCGCGTCGTCCAGCGCCAGCCCGAAGCCGGGCGAGTGCCGCTACGAGCAGGCCGGGACCGCGGCCCGGAAGGTCGCGCTCCCGCCCACCGAGGGCGTCGAGACCAAGGGCATCTACCGGACGACGATGACGACCAACCGGGGGACCATCGCCTTCAAGATGGACGCGGGCCTGGCGCCCTGCACCGTCAACAGCATGCGGTCGCTCGCGCACTTCGGGTTCTTCGACAAGACCCCGTGCTGGCGGCTGACCGCGCAGAGCGTGTTCGTCCTGCAGTGCGGCGACCCGACCGGCGTCGGCACCGGTGGCCCCGGCTACCGGTTCGCCGACGAGAACACCGAGGGCGCGGTCTACAAGCGCGGGACGGTGGCCATGGCGAACAACGGTCCCGGCACCGGCACCAACGGCAGCCAGTTCTTCCTCGTCTACAAGGACAGCCAGCTCCCGCCCGGCTACACCGTCTTCGGCCAGATCACCAGCGGCCTCGACGTCCTCGACAAGGTCGCCGCAGCGGGCAGCACGCCCGCCGGCGACGGCCGGCCGAAGCTGCCGGTCGACGTCGCCACCGTCCGCATCGCCGAGGTCGCCTGACCCTCCGGCCCCGCACGACGACGGCCCGGCCGCTCCGCGAGGAGCAGCCGGGCCGCCGTCGTCGGGCTAGTTGGTGACGCGGTAGGCGTCGAACACGCCCTCGACGTTGCGCACCTGGGCGAGCAGGTGCCCCAGGTGCTTGGGGTCGCCCATCTCGAAGGTGAAGCGGCTGACGGCCACGCGGTCCCGGGTGGTGGTCACGGTCGCCGACACGATGCTCACGTGGGCGTCCGAGAGCATCCGCGTGACGTCGGACAGCAGCCGGGTGCGGTCGAGCGCCTCGACCTGGATGGCGACGAGGAAGACGGAGCCGGCGCTCGGGTCCCACTCGACCTCGACGACGCGCTCGGTGTCGGCCATGAGGACGGCGGCGTTGACGCAGTCCTGCCGGTGCACCGACACCCCGCGGCCGCGGGTCACGAAGCCGACGACGTCGTCGCCGGGCACGGGGGTGCAGCAGCGGGCCAGCTTGACCCAGACGTCGGTGACGCCCTTGACCGTGATGCCGGGGTCGCTGCTGGGGCGCGGCCGGGCCGGCACCCGGGTGGGCGCCGTGGTCTCGGCGAGGTCCTCGACCGTGCCCTCGGTGCCGCCCAGGGCCTGGACCAGGCGCTGCACGACGGTCTGCGCCGAGACCTGCCCCTCGCCGATGGCGGCGTAGAGGGCGGAGACGTCGGTCATCCGCTGGTCCTTGACCAGGGCCTGCAGGGCCTCGCCGCCCATGAGGCGCTGCAGCGGCAGCCCCTGCTTGCGCATCGCGCGGGTCAGGGCCTCCTTGCCGGCCTCGACGGCGTCCTCGCGGCGCTCCTTGGCGAACCACTGCCGGATCTTCGTCCGGGCGCGCGGCGAGGCGACGAACTGCAGCCAGTCCTGGCTCGGGTGCGCGGTCTCGGCCTTGCTGGTGAAGATCTCGATGACGTCGCCGTTGTCGAGCACGGACTCGAGGGGCACCAGGCGGCCGTTGACGCGGGCGCCGATGCAGCGGTGCCCGACCTCGGTGTGGACCGAGTAGGCGAAGTCGACCGGCGTCGAGTCGGTGGGGAGGCTGACGACGTCGCCCTTGGGGGTGAAGACGAAGACCTCGTTCGAGCCGAGGTCGTAGCGCAGGGCGTCGAGGAACTCGCTCGGGTCGGCGGCCTCCTTCTGCCAGTCGAGCAGCTGCCGCAGCCAGGCCATGTCGTCGCCCTTGGCGCCCGTGCCGCGGGCACCGGCCGGCAGCGGGCCCTCCTTGTACTTCCAGTGCGCCGCGATCCCGTACTCCGCCCGCTTGTGCATCTCGACGGTGCGGATCTGCAGCTCGACCGGCTTGCCCTCGGGCCCGATCACCGTCGTGTGCAGGGACTGGTACATGTTGAACTTCGGCATCGCGATGTAGTCCTTGAAGCGCCCGGGGACGGGCTGCCACAGCGCGTGGATGGTGCCGAGAGCGGCGTAGCAGTCGCGGACGTCGTCGACGAGGACGCGGATGCCGACGAGGTCGTAGATGTCGGTGAAGTCGCGGCCGCGCACGATCATCTTCTGGTAGATCGAGTAGTAGTGCTTCGGCCGGCCCGTGACGTCGGCCCGGATCTTCGCGGACCTCAGGTCGCTCGAGACCCGCTCCACCACCTCGGTCAGCTGCGTGTCGCGGGACGGCGCGCGGTCGGCGACCAGCCGCACGATCTCGTCGTAGCGCTTCGGGTAGAGCGTCGCGAAGGCGAGGTCCTCGAGCTCCCACTTGAGCGTGTTCATGCCCAGGCGGTGGGCCAGCGGCGCGAAGATCTCCAGCGTGCTGGTCGCGATCCGGGCCTGCTTCTCCTGCTTGAGGTAGCGCAGCGTCCGCATGTTGTGGAGGCGGTCGGCCAGCTTGATGACCAGCACCCGCGGGTCCTTGGCCATCGCCACGATCATCTTGCGGATGGTCTCGGCCTCGGCCGCCTCGCCGTACTTGATCTTGTCGAGCTTGGTCACGCCGTCGACGAGGTGGGCGACGTCCTCGCCGAACTCCCGGGTGACGTCGTCGAGGGTGTAGGCGGTGTCCTCGACGGTGTCGTGCAGCAGGGCGGCGCACAGCGTGGTGGTGTCCATGCCGAGGTCGGCCAGGATCGTCGCCACCGCCAGCGGGTGCGTGATGTACGGGTCGCCGCTCTTGCGGCGCTGCCCCTCGTGGAAGCGCTCCGCGGTCTCGTAGGCCCGCTGCACGACCTTCAGGTCGGCCTTCGGGTGGTTCGCGTGCACCGTGCGCGCCAGCGGCTCGAGCACCGGGGGGAGGCCGCCGGGCTTGGTCGCGGTGGCCGTGAGCCGAGCCAGGCGGGCCCGCATGCGCCGTCCCGTGGGCGGCCCCGACCAGACGTCGTCGGCGGGAGCGGACTTGCGCGGCGCGGGGGGCACCGTCGTCGCGGGCGCGGCGGCGTCGGGCACGGTCACGGCAGCGGGGACGGGGGTGGCGTCAGCGGGCACAGGCGGCTCCTCACGCGGTCTGAGAGACCAGTCTAGGCGCGACGCCCCCTAGACGACGAGCAGCGCGTGCACGTCCAGGTCGGGCTCGGCCTGCGCCAGCAGGGCCCGGCCGTCGAGGAAGGCCAGCTCGAGCAGGACGGACAGGCCGACGACCTCGGCACCGGCCTCGCGCACCAGCCGGCAGGCCGCGGCCGCGGTGCCGCCCGTGGCCAGGACGTCGTCGACGACGAGCACCCGCTCCCCCGGCGACAGCGCGCCGGCGTGCATCTGCAGGACGTTGCTGCCGTACTCGAGGTCGTAGGACGTCTCGAGCGTCTCCAGCGGCAGCTTGCCGGGCTTGCGGACGGGCACGAACCCCGCCCCGAAGTGGTACGCCGCCGGGGCGGCGAGCAGGAAGCCGCGCGCCTCGATGCCGACGACCTTGTCGACCGTGCCGCGCCCGTGGTGGGCGACGACGGCGTCGACCGCCCCGGCGAAGGCCACGTGGTCGGCGAGCAGCGGGCTGATGTCCTTGAACACCACGCCGGGCGTGGGGAAGTCGGGGACGTCCACGATCCGGGAGGCGAGCAGCGCCGGCAGGTCGAGCACGCTCAGCGCTTCTTCCCGCCGGGACGCCCGGGGCGGCCCTTCTTGCGGTTCGCGCTGCCACCGCCCGCGGGCCGGCGGGTCGCGGTCGGGGCGGCGGCCAGCGGCGTCGAGCCGCCCGTCACGGCCACGGGCTCCTTCTCGAGGTCGACGGCGCCGGGCTCGCGGCGCGCCGCGGCCCGCTCGCTCCGCGTCCCGGCACGGCGGGCGAGCACCCGCTGCGTGAGGGCGCGGTACTGCGGCTCGCGCTCCTTGAGCTCCACGAAGATCGGGGTGCACAGGAAGATCGAGGAGTAGGCCCCGGCGATCATGCCGACGAACAGGGCGAGCGACAGGTCCTTGAGCGTCCCGGCGCCGAGCAGGAACGCCCCGACGAACAGCAGGCCGCTGACCGGCAGCATGGCGATGACGGTCGTGTTGACCGAGCGCATGAACGACTGGTTGAGCGCCAGCTCCGAGGCCTCGGTGTACGTCGTCGCGCTGCCGCCCGCGATGCCCCGGGTGTTCTCCTGGACCTTGTCGAAGATGACGACTGCGTCGTAGAGCGAGAAGCCGAGGATGGTCAGCAGGGCGATGATCGTCGACGGCGTGACCACGAACTGGGTGATCGAGTAGACGCCGGCCGCCAGGATCAGGTCGTGCAGCAGCCCGATGATCGAGGCGAAGGCCATCTTGGGTTCGAAGCGGATCGAGATGTAGATGATCACGGCGATGAGGAAGCCGATCAGGCCCTGCAGCGCCTTCTTCGTCACCTGGTCGCCCCAGGCCGGCCCGACGTTGGAGGGGTTGATCTCCGCCTTCGTCACGGTCGGGAAGCGCTCGGTGATCGCCTGGATGACGTCGTCGACCTGCTTCTCGCTGATCGGCGGGGTCTGGACCCGAAGGTCGGTGCTCGTGCCCCGGCCGACCGTCTGCACGATCGGCTCCTGGAGCTTGAGGTCCTCGAACAGGTCGCGGGCCTGCTCCACGCTCGCGCCCTTGGCGGGCCACTGGAAGGTGGCGCCGCCCTTGAACTCCACGCCGAGGTTGAAGCCGCGGAACAGCATGCTGGCCAGGGCGATCAGCGTGAGCGTCACGGCGATGACGTAGAAGCGCTTGCGCTTGCCGATGATCTGGAACTGCGTCTCACCGCGGTAGAGCCTGCTGGCGATGCCCATGTCAGGCCTCCGTGTCGAGAGCGGGGCGGCGCACGCGCGGGGTGGCGGGCGCGACGGCGGTCCTGGAGACCGCCATGCCGGACACCGTCGGGTTCGTGAACCACGGGAAGCGGGTCAGGAACGACACGAGCGGCCGGGTGAACAGGAAGACGACCGCGACGTCGATGACCGTGGACAGGCCCAGCGTGAAGGCGAAGCCGCGGACCGAGCCGACGGACAGGAAGTACAGGATCACGGCCGCCAGGAAGGACACGGTGTCGGCCGACAGGATGGTGCGCCGGGCGCGGACCCAGGCGCGGTCGGCCGCCGAGCGCGGGGTCCGGCCCTCCCGGATCTCGTCCTTGAGCCGTTCGAAGTAGACGACGAACGAGTCGGCCGTGATGCCGACGGAGACGATGAAGCCGGCGATGCCGGCGAGCGACAGGGCGAAGCCGATCTGCTTGCCGAGGATCGAGATGGCGGCGAACAGCAGGGCGCCGGACAGGCCGAGGCCGAGCACGGTCACGAGGCCGAGGATGCGGTAGTAGAGGATCGAGTAGACGACGACGGCCAGCAGGCCCAGGCCGCCGGCGAGCAGGCCGGCGTGGAGCTGGTCGTCGCCGAGGGTGGCGGAGACCACCTCGACCTGGCTGTTGTCGAACGACAGCGGGAGCGCGCCGTACTTCAGCGTGTTCGCGAGGTCGTTCGCCTCCTTCTGCTTGAAGTCACCGGTGATCTGCGCGTCGGAGTCGATCCGCTGCTGGATGGTCGGCGCCGACAGGACGATGCCGTCGAGGACGATGGCGACGTTCTTGCCGATGGTCGCGGCGGTCAGGTTCGTGAACTTGTCCTGGCCCTTGCCGGTGAAGTCGACGACGATCTGCCACTGCGAGCCGGTCTGCTGGTCGAGCGCCGCGGTCGCGCCCTTGACGTCGGTGCCGACGACCTTGGCGACGTCGAGGTGGTACTTGAGCCCGCCGTCCTTGCTGCACGCCACGATCTGCTGCTGCGGCTGGTCCGTGGACCCGCCGCGGCGGGCGTCCGGGTCGCTGCAGTCGAGCGCGGCGAAGGAGGCCGGCGTGTACGGGTCACCGCTGCGCACCCTCGCGCCGCCGGCGGCTGCGCCCGGGGCCGGGGTGGCGGCCGGGGCC
>JAODNQ010000230.1 GCA_025464695.1 Frankiales bacterium
CCGGCGAGCCGACCGAGCTCGGCCTCGGCCGCGGACGCCCGCGAGCGCAGGGCCCCGACCTGCCCGGTCAGCCGGGCCAGGCCCTCGCGCCGGTCGGCCACGGCGCGGACGGCGGCGACCAGGGCCTTCTCCTCGGCAGCGAGCGCCGACTCGAGGTCGGTCCGGCGGGTGACGGCGTCGCGCAGCCGCTCAGCGTCCGCCGCCTGCTGCTCGACCAGCGCCCGCTCCTGCTCGCGGACCTGCTCGGCCTCGGCCTCGAGCTGCTCGGGGTCGCGGCCCGGCCGGCCCTGGTCGGGCAGCGGGCCGGTGAGGTGGCGCCGCCGCTCGGACGCCAGGTTCGCCGTCCCGCGCAGCCGCTCCTCGAGCGCCGACAGCCGGTACCAGGTGTCCTGGGCGCGGGCCAGCCGCGGCGCCTGCTCCGCGGTCGCGGCCTCCAGCGCCGCCTCCTGCTGCTGCAGCTGCGCCAGCGCGGTCTCGACCTCGGCGCGCCGGGCCCGCAGCGCCGTCTCGTCGCGGACCTCGGCGGCGAGCGTCGTGCGCAGCTGCACGAGGTCGTCGGCGAGCAGCCGCAGGCGGGCGTCGCGCAGGTCGGCCTGCACCTGGGAGGCCCTCCGGGCGACCTCCGCCTGCCGCCCGAGCGGCTTGAGCTGGCGGCGCAGCTCGGCGGTGAGGTCCTGCAGCCGCGTGAGGTTGGCCTGCATCGCCTCGAGCTTGCGGAGCGCCTTCTCCTTGCGCTTCTTGTGCTTGAGGACGCCGGCCGCCTCCTCGATGAACGCCCGACGGTCCTCGGGCCGCGCGCTCAGCACGGCGTCCAGCTGCCCCTGCCCGACGACGACGTGCAGCTCCCGGCCGATGCCGCTGTCGCTCATCAGCTCCTGGACGTCGACCAGCCGGCACTTCGTCCCGTTGATCGCGTACTCGCTGCCGCCGTCGCGGAACATCAGCCGGGTGATCGTCACCTCGGCGTACTCGATGGGCAGGGCGCCGTCGGCGTTGTCGATCGTCAGGGTCACCTCGGCCCGCCCCAGCGGCGGCTTGCCGGGCGTCCCGGCGAAGATGACGTCCTCCATCTTGCCGCCGCGCAGCGCCTTGGCCCCCTGCTCGCCGAGCACCCAGGCCATCGCGTCGACGACGTTGCTCTTGCCCGAGCCGTTCGGGCCGACCACGCAGGTGATGCCGGGCTCGAAGCGCAGCGTCGTGGCGGACGCGAAGGACTTGAAGCCCTTCAAGGTGAGGCTCTTGAGGTGCACGGCGTCCTTCCCTGGGCTCGGGGGCACGGTAGCGGCAGCACCAACGGCCGGCGGCACGGGCGACCGTCCCCGGACACGACGAAGGCCGGCCCCCTCGGGGACCGGCCTCGCGGGTGGAGCGCTAGCTGAAGGCGGGCTCGTCGACGCGCTCGTCGAGCGTGAGCAGACGCAGGTCGTCGTCGGTCACCGAGAGGTCGGCGTGGCTGCGCAGCGCTGCGAGCTCCGCCTCGAGCTCGGCGACCCGCCCGCGCAGGCGGCGCACCTCAGCGGCGAGCCGCAGGTCGTTGCTGGCACCGATGTGCCCGAACAAGGCCTTGGCCATGACTGTCCTCCGCGTTGAGGGTGTGGATCCACGGACCCTGGTGTCTGCCTGGCGCCGGGGCGGCTGCTGTGCCACCGTGCGGAAGGCGCACAGGCGGGCGGGGCAGACGGACCGGGCACCCGGGGCGACTCCCAGGTGTGGTGACCTCACTGTCTCACCCGGCCCTGCCCAGGTCAAGGACCTCGTCACGGTCCGGTCACGGTCCTGGGCGGGCGGACGACCGGGCGGGACCGGCGTCGTCGACGCCTCGCTACCGCTCCGCGAAGCCGGCGTCAGGGCCGAGCCGCGGCGCCGACCAGTGCGCTCCCACGTGCTCCACGCAGCCCGGCGTGCCGCTCCCGTCCAGCAGCGCCAGCAGCGCCTCGCAGGCCTCCCGAGAGCCTTCGGCCACCACCTCGACCCGGCCGTCCTCGCGGTTCGTCGCCGAGCCCACCAGCCCGAGCTCGAGCGCCCTCGCGCGGGTCCACCAGCGGAAGCCCACGCCCTGCACGCGCCCCCGCACGTGGGCCGTGACACGGACGCGGGTGGACACGGGACGCGAGGGTAGGGGCCCAGGCAAGAGCCCGTCCCCCTGGAGGTCCGCCCGTGTCCCGCCCTGTCGCCCTCGTCCTCGCCGGCGCTGCCGCGCTCGCTCTGCTGAGCGGCTGCAGCGAGGGCTCGGACGCCTTCAACGGCAACCTCCCCGACGACCAGGCCCAGACCCGGCAGCAGCAGGTCGTGCAGACCCCGGAGGTCGTCGCGCCCGACCTCCCGTACGAGACGCCGCCGCTGGTCGTGCCGCTGCCCGGCCCCACGGGCGGCCTGCCCGGCGATGTCCCGACCGCGGCAGCGCCGGCGAGCCCCGGCGAGGGCGACCGCGCCGAGCTCGACCAGGAGTAGCCGGCAGCGCCCGGCCCGGCCGCCTAGGGTCGTCGGGTGGCGCTGCGCATCTCCCCCTGCCGGACGGTGTGCGACTGGCGGCGCACGCCGGCAGACCTCGCCGGCGAGCCGCTGTTCGCGTGCGCCGGCTGCGGGTCGCAGTGGGTGCCGAGCGAGCCGTGGACGCCGCGCCAGGCCGACGGCGCCGTCCCCGTCGAGGTCCGCGCCGCGCTCACCAGCGACCGGCCCGCGGCCGCGGCTGGCAGCGCGGGCAGCTGAACGAGCTCCGGTTCGTGAACGACTCGCGGCGGAGCGGCGTCCCGCACCGCGAGCACGGCTGGTCCTCCCGGCCGTAGGCGTTCAACGAGCGCGCGAACAGCCCGCTGACGCCCTCGGTGGACACGTAGAGGGCGTCGAAGCTCGTCCCGCCCTGCTGCAGCGACTCCTCCAGCACGGCCCGGGCGTGCGCCAGCAGCTCGCGCGCCTTCGGGCGCGTCACGAGCTCGGTCGGCCGCGCGCCGTGCAGCCGGGCGCGCCACAGCGTCTCGTCCGCGTAGATGTTGCCGATGCCGCTCACGAGCGTCTGGTCGAGCAGGGCGCGCTTGACGCCGGTGTGCTTGGCCCGGAGCCCCGCCACGAACGCCTCGTCGTCGAACTGCGGGTCCAGCGGGTCGCGGGCGATGTGCGCGATGGTGTGCGGCAGGGCTGCTCCTCCGGCCACCACGGCCAGGCCGCCGAACGTGCGCTGGTCCACGAAGCGCAGCTCGCGCCCCCCGTCGGTGAAGGTGAACCGGATGCGGAGGTGGGTCTCGTCCGGCTGGTCGGCCGGCTTCACCAGCAGCTGCCCGCTCATGCCCAGGTGCCCGGTCAGGGCGTCGCCGCTGTCCAGGGGCAGCCACAGGTACTTGCCCCGCCGCTCGGCGGACGTGACCTCGCGGCCCTCGAGCAGGGCGCGGAAGTCGTCCGCCCCGGCCTCGTGGCGTCGCACCGCGCGCGGGTGCCGGACCTCGACGGTCGCCACGGTCCGCCCGACGACGCCGCGCTCCAGGCCCCGGCGGACGACCTCGACCTCCGGCAGCTCGGGCACTAGCCCGGCACGCCCTCGCCCGGCACGAGCTGGCCCGGGTCGTCCCTGCCCAGCACGCCCTGGTCCCCTGCGTCCACCCCGGGCACCGCCTGCTCCGGGTCGTCGGCCCGCAGCACCGCGCACGCCGCCTGGGCCGCGACCTGCTCGGCCTCCTTCTTGCTGCGGCCGGCACCTGCGCCCCGCACCTGCCCCGCCAGGGCGACCTCGGCGGTGAAGTGCTTCGCGTGGTCCGGGCCGGTCTCCTCGAGCGCGTAGGAGGGGACCCCGAGGCCACGGGCCGCCCCGAGCTCCTGCAGCGCGGTCTTCCAGTCCAGGGCGCCGTCGTGCTGCGACGCGGCCGCCATGAGCGGGTCGAACAGCGCCCGGACGAGGGTCGTCGCCCCGTCGATCCCGTGCTCGACGTAGACGGCGCCGATGAGCGCCTCCATGGTGTCGGCCAGGATCGTGGTCTTGTCGCGGCCGCCCGTGGTGTCCTCCCCGCGGCCCAGCCGCAGCCACCGCCCGAGGTCCAGCCGGCGGGCGACGTCGGCCAGCGCCCGGGTGTTGACGACGCCGGCCCGGAGCTTGGCCAGCTGCCCCTCCGGGAGGTCGGGGTTGTTGCGGTACAGCGCGTCGGTCACGACCAGGCCGAGGACGGCGTCGCCGAGGAACTCCAGCCGCTCGTTGGTGGGCAGCCCGCCGTGCTCGTAGGCGTAGGAGCGGTGCGTCAGGGCGCGCTCGAGCAGCGCGGGCTCCAGCGGTGTGCCCAGCGCGGTCTCGAGCAGGGCGTAGGAGGCGGGAGCGTTCACAGCCGGGCGACCGCGTAGTCGACGGCCTCGCCGACCGTGGCCAGCGCGTCGAGGTCCTCGTCCTCGATGTGGAAGCCCTGCTGCGCCCGGGGCGCGAGGGTCTCCTCCACGATCTCGACGATCTCGACCAGGGCGAGGGAGTCGGCCTGCAGGTCCTCGCGGAAGCGCGTGGCCCGGGTGACCGAGGCGGGGTCGACCTCGAGCACGGTGGCGACCGCCGACTGCACGACCGCCAGGACGTCGTCGGCGGTGAGGACGCCGGCGGTCATGCGCTCGCCCGCAGTGCCTCGAGGGCCGCGGCCAGCCGCGGCACCATGCCCTGCTGGGCCGCCTGCGCGGCGACCCCGATGCAGCTCGCGACCGCGCGCGGCGAGCTGCTGCCGTGCCCCACCACCACCACGCCGTCCACGCCCAGCAGCATGCCGCCTCCGAGCACCTCCGGCTGCATGTGGGCCGTCGCCTCGCTCATCGCCGGCAGCAGCTGCTCGGCGGCGACCCTGCGCTCCGGCGTCGCCACGAACGCCTCCTGCAGCACCTCGGTGAGCATGCGCGCGGCCCCCTCGAGGCCCTTGAGCAGCACGTTGCCGGTGAACCCGTCGGTGACGACGACGTCGGCGACGCCGCCGTACGGGACGTCGCGACCCTCGACGTTGCCGATGAAGTCGAGCGGGAGGGCCGACAGGACGGCGTACGCGTCCTTGCGCAGGAGGTCGCCCTTGCCGGGCTCCTCGCCGTTGGTCAGCAGTCCGACCCGGGGGCTCGCGAGGCCCAGCCGGACGGTGGCGAAGGCCGCGCCGGCGAGGGCGAACTGGCCCAGCAGCTCGGGGGTCGCCTCGATCGTGGCGCCGCCGTCGAGGAAGACCAGCGGGCCGGCCTTGGCCGGGACGACGACCCCGAGGGCCGGGCGGGACATCCCCTTGAGCCGGCCGAGGGTGAACACCGCCGCGGCGAGCGCGGCCCCCGTCGAGCCGACGGAGACCATGGCGTCGGCGCCGCCGTCGCGCACGAGCCGGGCGCAGACCCGCACGGTGGCGTCGCGCTTGGCCCGGACCCCGCGGGCCGGGTCCTCGTCCATGCCGACCACCTGCGACGCCGCCACGACGTCGAGCCGCCCGGCAGCTCCTCGTTCGGCGAGGAGGCGGGCGGCGACGTCGGGCGGGCCGACCAGGACGACGTCGACCCCGGGCAGCTCGTCGGCGGCCAGCAGGGCGCCGTCGACGACCTGCTCGGGAGCACGGTCACCCCCGAGCAGGTCGAGGGCGACGCGCGTCAACGTCGTGCGGTCCGGAGGAGCTGGGTCAGACCGCGAGGACGGTGCGGCCGTCGTAGCGACCGCACTCGTGGCACACGGTGTGGGGGCGCGTGGTGTGGCCGCGGTCGCAGGTGGTGAGCACCGGGAGGGTGGTCTTCCACTGCGCGCGACGCGATCGGGTGTTGCTGCGCGACATCTTGCGCTTCGGGACGGCCATGACTACTCCTCGGTGGTGCTGCGGGCGGGCTGGTCGGTGCTGGTCGTGGTCTTGTCGGTCGGGCTGGCGCCCAGGAGCCCGGACAGGGCCCCCCAGCGAGCGTCGACCACGTCGTGCGTGTGGCCCTCGGGCAGGTCGTCCAGGCGCTCGCCGCACTGGACGCACAGCCCGGAGCAGTCCGGGCTGCACAGCGGCGTGAGCGGCAGTGCGAGCACCACCGCGTCGCGCAGGACGGGTTCGAGGTCGAGCAGGTCGCCCTGCATGTGGGAGACCTCGTCGTCCTCGTCGTCGCCCCGGTTGCTGGCAGCGGCGTCGCGCTCGGCGTAGGTGAACAGCTCCTGCACCCGGACGGTCAGCTCGTCGCTGATCGGCTCGAGGCAGCGGCCGCACTCCCCCTCGAGCGGGCCCGTGACGGTCCCGCTCACGTACACGCCCTCCATGACGCTCTCGAGCCTGAGGTCCAGGTCGAGCTCGCCACCGACGGGCACGCCGATGAGGTCGACCAGGCCGAGGCCCTCGGGGGCAGGCGCGGTCCGCCGCACCTCCCGCATCGAGCCCGGACGCCGTCCCAGCTCGCGGGTGTCGATCACGAGGGGGGCGTGCGGGTCGAGTCGGGGGTGGGTGGACTGCTGCCTGTCGTCGGGCACGGCTGATCTGCTCATCGTCGGGCTCCACACTACCGGACGGCGCACCTGCGCCGGCCCGGTCGCGCTACAGCGTCAGGTCCCCGCCGGACAGCTCGTCGAGCGCCGACCGTCCGGCCAGCTTCTCCCGGCCGCGCTCCACCGCCTCGAGCGTCTTGTGCAGGACGATCTCGAAGTTCGCCAGCTTGCCGTCGACGTAGTCGTCGACCTGCACGCGCATCGTCTCGGCCTGCGCCTGGGCGTCCTCGAGCAGCCGCGCCGCCTCGTCCGCCGCGCGGCGGTGCACCTCGGTCTCGCCCACCAGCCGGTCGCGCTCGCGGGCGGCCTCGTCGAGCAGGCGGTCGGCCTCGCGGCGGCCCTGCTCGACGACGGCGTCGCGGTCGCCGAGCACCTGCTGCGCGCGGTCCAGCACGCGGGGCAGCAGCGCCCGCAGCTCGTCGAGCAGCTCGAGCACCTCGCCCCGGTGGACCATCACCGAGCTCGACATGGGCATGGCGCGGGCCGCCTCGACGAGCCGGACGACCTCGTCGAGCTTGTCGTGGACCGCGTCCATCAGCCCGTCGCCGTCACGCCCGGGCCAGCCGCTCCACGAGCACCGTGTGGACGTGGGGGGGCACCAGGCCGCTGACGTCGCCGCCGTAGGTCGCGACCTCCTTGACGAGGCTCGACGACAGGAACGAGTACAGCGGGTTCGTCGTCATGAACAGCGTCTCGACGCCGGCCAGCCCGTGGTTCATCTGCGCCATCTGCAGCTCGTAGTCGAAGTCGCTGATGGCCCGCAGGCCCTTCACGATGACCGGGATCTGCTTGTCGCGGCAGTAGTCGACGAGCAGGCCGTGGAAGCTGTCGACGACGACGTTGCCGTAGTGGGCCGTCACCTCGCGCAGGAGCTCGATCCGCTCCTCGACCGTGAACAGCGACGACTTCTTCTTGTTCACGAGCACCGCGACGGTGACCTCGTCGTAGATCGCGCTGGCGCGCCCGACGATGTCGAGGTGCCCGAGGGTCACCGGGTCGAAGGAGCCGGGACAGACGGCGCGCCTCAACGGGCTGCCGCTCCTGCTGCGTGGACCGCGTACCAGAGCACGGCGTCACCGTACTTGCGCTCGCGGACGGCCTCGAGGCCGCCCGGCCACACGAGGGCCGGGCCTCGGCGACGCCGCTCCACGACGACGACGGCCTCGGGGGCGAGCCAGGGCACGAGGGCCTCGAGCGCGGGAGCGACGTCGAGGTCGTACGGCGGGTCGAGCAGGACGAGGTCGTAGCGCGGCTCCGCGCCGTGCGCGAGGAACTGCGCCACCGGGCTGTGCACCACGTGCGCCCCCGGCAGCCCGACGACGGCGGCGTTGGCCTCGCACACCCGGACCGCCTTCGGGTCGGCCTCGACGAGCGTCGCCGACCCCGCCCCGCGGCTCAGCGCCTCGAGGCCGAGGGCGCCGCTGCCGGCGTACAGGTCGAGCACCCGCGCGCCGTCGAGGTCGAGCAGCGACAGCAGGCTGCTGAACAGGCCCTCGCGGGCGCGCTCGCTGGTGGGCCGGGTGACCGTGCCGTCGGGCACCTGCAGGCGCCGTCCGCGCTCGCTCCCGGCGATGATGCGCGTCACGGGCAGGGCTCGGGGTGCAGCATGCCGACAGCCTGCCCGACCGGCCCGCGCCGTCGGCTGAGAGACTGGGCGCATGCGAGTCGCCGCGATGTTCTTCGCCGAGAGTGCCGACCACACGACCGACCGCCTCCGGGTCCAGGGCGGGCTGTGGGACGGCCTGACGGCCACCGCCTTCCCCGCCTCCCACGAGATCCCGGTCGTGGTGCTGCTGCGCCCGGCGCTCGAGGACGTGGGCCAGAGCTTCCACCTCGACTTCCACGTCACCGGTCCGGACGGCCCCGCGGGGCACCAGCACGTCGACGTCGCCGTCAACGTTCACAAGGCGCAGACCGCCGTCGTCGTGCCGGTGACCGGCACCTTCCCGACGCCGGGCCGCTACACGCTGCAGCTGCGCTCGCACGTCGGCACCGACGAGGTCGCCTTCGAGGTCACCGGGCCCGGGAGCTCCCCCGTGGCCCGGGCGGTCGAGGGCTACGCGCTCGGCCTGCAGGACCGCCCGTAGCTCAGGCCTTCTCGAGGTAGTCGGCCCGCTCCTCGTCGAGCAGGCTGACGACGGCGCTCCGCAGCGCCGGGTGCTGCTGGAGCATCGGGTCCTCGGCCACCAGGGCACCCGCGGCGTCGCGGGCGGCCAGGATGACGTCCTTGTCGCGGAGCAGCTGCAGCATGCGCAGGCTGCTGCGCTTCCCGCTCTGGGACGCCCCGAGGACGTCGCCCTCGCGGCGCTGCTCGAGGTCGAGCTCGGACAGGGCGAAGCCGTCGGTGGTGGAGGCGACGGCCTCGAGCCGCTCCCGGGCCGGCGACCCGGTCTCGGCCTCGGTGACGAGCAGGCACAGCCCGGGGTGCTCGCCCCGGCCGATCCGGCCGCGCAGCTGGTGCAGCTGGCTGATGCCGAACCGGTCGGCGTCGAGCACGACCATGACGGTCGCGTTCGGGACGTCGACGCCGACCTCGATGACCGTGGTGGCGACCAGCACGTCGAGCTCGCCGCGGGAGAACGCCTGCATGACGGCGTCCTTGTCCTCGGCCGGCAGGCGGCCGTGCAGGGCGGCGACGCGCAAGCCGGCCAGCGGCCCGTGGCTGAGCATCGGCGCGACGTCCTCGACGGCCGCCGCCGGCCGGCGCCCGTCCTCCGTGGCGTCGGCGTCGTCGCCCCCGATGCGGGGGCAGACGACGAACGCCTGGCGCCCCTCGGCCGCCGCCTCGCGGACGCGCTGCCACGCCCGGTCCAGCCAGGCGGGGTGCTCCGCGACGGGCACGACGTTGCTGCGGATCGGCGAGCGCCCGCGCGGCAGCTCCGACAGGGTGCTGACCTCGAGGTCGCCGTAGACCGTGATGGCGACGGTGCGCGGGATGGGGGTGGCCGTCATCACGAGGACGTGGGGCGGGGTGGCGCCCTTGGCCCGCAGCGCCTCGCGCTGCTCGACCCCGAAGCGGTGCTGCTCGTCGACGACGACCAGGCCGAGGTCCGAGAACGCGACCCCCTCCGACAGCAGCGCGTGCGTGCCGACCACGAGCCCCGCCTCGCCGTTCGCCACCTCCGCCAGAGCGGCCCGCCGGGCCGCGGCACCCAGCGAGCCGGTGAGCAGCGCGACGCGGGTCGCCGTCTCGGCCGCGCCCAGCTCTCCGGCCTGAGCGAGCGGGCCGAGCAGCGCCCGCAGCGACCGCGCGTGCTGCTGGGCCAGGACCTCGGTGGGCGCCAGCAGGGCCGCCTGCCCCCCGGCGTCGACGACGGCCAGCATCGCCCGGAGCGCGACCAGGGTCTTGCCCGAGCCGACCTCGCCCTGCAGCAGCCGGTTCATGGGGGCGGGCCGCGCCAGCTCGGCGAGCAGCACCTCCCCGGTCGCGCGCTGCCCCTCGGTCAACTGGAAGGGCAGGACGGCGTCGAAGGCGTCGAGCAGGCCGCCCGGGCGCGGCACCCGCGGCGTCCCGGGGCTGGCCTGCAGCGCCGCCCGCCGCTGTGCGAGCACCACCTGCAGGACGAACGCCTCGTCCCAGCGCAGCCGGGCCCGGGCGCGCTGCACGTCCGGCCACCCCGAGGGCGCGTGGATGCCGGCGAACGCCTCGAACAGCCCGGGCAGCCGGTGCTCCTCGCGCAGGTGCTCGGGCAGCGGGTCGGGTCCGACGTCGAGGGAGGGCAGGACGGTGCGGACGCTGGTCTGCAGCACGAACGTCGAGACCTTGGCCGTCGCCGGGTAGATCGGCACGAGGGCGCCGGCGAAGTCGGCGGTCACCTCGCCCTCGTCGTCGTCGACGAGCTGCCACTCCGGGTTGGCCAGCTGCACCCGCCCGGCGAAGGTCTCGACCTTCCCGGCGAAGAAGGCGCGGCGGCCGGGACGGAGGTCGCGCTCGGCCCACGGCCGGTTGAACACGGCCATCGTCATGGAGCGCGAGCCGTCCGACACCGTGACGTCGGTCTTGTAGAGCTTGGGCCGGAGCTTGCGGCCGCTGCACTTCACGACCTCGGCGAACACCGTCGCGTGCTCGCCGACCTCGAGCTCGTCGAAGCCGGTGAGCTTGCCGCGCTCGGCGTACCGGCGGGGGTAGTGGTGCATGAGGTCGCCGACGGTGTGCAGGCCGAGGTGCGTCGCGAGCGCCTTGGCGGTGCGGTCGCCCAGCGCCTTGACGAGCGGGGTCTCGGGGAGCACGGCTACTCCGCCCCGAGCAGCAGCGGGTAGTGGGGCTGCCCGCCGTCGTACACGGTGACCTCCGCCCCGGCCGCGCGGGCCTGCGCCGCGAGGCGCTCCCCCGCACCGGGCGGCGCGCCCGCGCCGACGAGCACCGTCACGAGCTCCGCACCGGGCGCGAGCAGGCGGGCGAGCAGGGCGTCGGCGACGTCGAGCAGGCCGCCCCCCACCTCGACCACCTCGCCCTGCAGCAGCCCCAGCGCGTCGCCCTTGCGGCAGGGACCCGCCGCGGTGGTCGCGTCGCGCACCGCGGTGGTGACCTCGGCCCAGCGGGTGGCCTCGGCGGCGGCCGACATGGTGCGGGCGCAGTCGGCCAGGGACAGGGCGTCGTCGGCGACCGCGAGGGCGGCCAGCCCCTGCACGACGCTGCGGGTGGGCACCACCTCGACGGCGAGACCGGTGTCGGCGCAGGCAGCCGCGGCGGCGCGGGCCACGGCCAGCACGTTGCCGTCGTTGGGCAGGACCAGCACCTCGCGGGCCCCGGTGGCGTGGACGGCCGCCACGACCTCCGCCGTGGACGGGCCGGTCGGTCCCCCGCCGACGGCGGTGGCGCCGCAGCCGCGGAACAGGACGGCCAGCCCCGGACCCGGGGCGACCGCCACGACGGCTCGGACCGCCTCGGCATGCGCCGGGGGCGGGACGGGAGCGCCGGCCTGGTCGGCGAAGCGGGTGACCGTGATGCGGAACGGCCGCCCCGCCTCGACGGCCGCCTCCAGGGCCGCGCCGACGTCGTCGACGTGCACGTGGACGTTCCACAGGTCCTCGACACCGACGACGACCAGGGAGTCGCCGAGGGCGGACAGGGCCCCCTTCAGGACGTCGACGTCGGCCGGGCCGGCGTCGCGCAGGAGGAACTGCACCTCGTAGGCGAGGTCCTCGCTGCCGCACTCGCGGACGGCGACGCCGCTGCGGGCGCGCGGGACCAGGGGCACCGGCACCGGGGCGACCGCCTCGCCCGTGACGACCTGCTCCAGCGCCTCGAGCAGCACGCACAGCCCGCGGCCCCCGGCGTCCACCACCCCGGCGTCGCGCAGGGCCTGCAGCTGGTCGGGCGTGCGCGCCAGGGCGGCCACCGCCGCCGCACGGGCGCCCCGCACCACGGCGGCGAGGTCGGGACCGACGGCGCCGTCGGCCGCGGCCCGCGCGACCGTCAGGACGGTGCCCTCGACGGGCGTCGCCACCGCGGCGTAGGCGAGGTCGGCCGCCCGGGTGAGGCAGGCCCGCAGCTGCTCCGGTCCGGCACCGGCCTCGGGGACGGCCTCGCAGAACCCGCGCAGCAGCTGGCTGAGGATCACGCCGGAGTTGCCCCGGGCGCCCATGAGCCCGCCCCGCGCGACCGCCCGGGCGGTCGAGGCCATGTCGGGAGCCGCCACCGCGACCGCGTCCTCCACCGCCTGCATGGTGAGCAGCAGGTTGGTGCCGGTGTCGCCGTCGGGCACGGGGTAGACGTTGAGCGCGTCGACCTCGTCGCGGGCGGCACGCAGCGCGGCGAGGCCCGCGCTGCACCAGCGACGGACGGCGGCGGCGTCGAGCACCTGCAGCACACCGCTCCTCGTCCGCCGGCCGCTCGCGGGCGGCCGGCACGTCGGGCCCCAGAGCGGGGCGGGGGCGGTGACCGGAGGACGCGGGTCACCGGGACCGGGGGTCCGGGCAGCGCCGAGGCTAACCCTCGGCCCCGACAGGACCGGGCGACGGCGGCGCCCCGCCCGCCGCCGCTGCTAGTCTTCGGGTGTCCGGAGCGTCGATGCCCCGTGACTCCCCCGCTCACTCGACTGCACTGGAGATACACCGTGGCTGCCACCTGCGACGTCTGCGGCAAGGGCCCCGGCTTCGGCATGTCCGTGAGCCACTCCCACCGCCGCACCCGCCGACGCTGGAACCCGAACATCCAGACCGTGCGCGCCATGGTCGGCAAGGCCGGCAAGACGCCGAAGAAGCTCGGCGTCTGCACGTCCTGCATCAAGGCCGGCAAGGTCGCCCGCGCCTAGCGGCGTCGCACCTCTGCACCACCCGCACGCCGTCTGGCAGACCTCCTCGCGGAGCGCTGTCCAGGCGGCGCGCTCGTGTGTACTCTCCGCGCAGTCGCACGCCGCACGGACCGGCACGACTCGGTCCCGCGCAGCGCGGCGACCGTCAGCGAGAGAGAGAACAGGCACATGGCACAGGGCGCAGTGAAGTGGTTCAACGCGGAGAAGGGCTTCGGCTTCATCGCCGTCGACGGCGGCGGCGCGGACGTCTTCGTCCACTACAGCGCGATCCAGTCCGACGGCTACCGCTCGCTCGACGAGGGCCAGCGCGTCGAGTTCGAGATCACCCAGGGCCAGAAGGGCCCGCAGGCCGACGCGGTGCGCCCCGTCTAGTCCTGCCGCTCCGACGGAGGCCCGGTCCCCGGTGGGGCGGATTCAACGGGTCGTCGCAACACGAACGTATCGTGTACCTAGGCGAGTAGCGCGGCAAGACGCTGGGCTGGGGTTTCCCAGCCCAGCGTTTTGCGTGGGCGGGTGTTCATCAGGTGCGCGACCTCGGTCAGGTCGTCGGCGCTGAA
>JAODNQ010000242.1 GCA_025464695.1 Frankiales bacterium
GTCGCCGGCCGCCGCATGCCCGCCGCCACCCTGCTCGCCGGGTTCGCGGCCTGGCAGTTCCTGTCCCTGTCCACGGCCACGCTGTACGCGTTCGTCGAGCGACGCCGTCGCCTGGCCGCCCTGGAGCTCGGATGAGCACCGCCCTCGTCCGGGTCGCCTGCCCGACCTGCCGCGCCCCCTACGCGCCCCGGCTGACCGACGGGCGCTGCCCGGTCTGCGACGCCCCCGCCCCCGCCGGCAGCGTCGAGGTGCGCCGCACCCTGCTGCCCGACGCCGACGACCGCCTGCTCGCCATCGTCGCGGTCGCCACCATCGCGAACGTCCTGCTGCTGGGGCTGCTCGCCGTCGTCGTCCTCTCGCTCTAGGAGCCCGCGTGCACCTCACCGACCTGCAGACGCCCGCGCTCGTCGTCGACGCCGCGGCGCTGCAGCACAACCTCGACACCATGGCCGCCGCGCTGCCCGGTGCGCGGCTGCGGCCGCACGTGAAGGCGCACAAGAGCACCGACCTCGCCCGGCGGCAGCAGGCGGCGGGGCACCGCGGCTTCACGCTCGCCACGGTCCGCGAGGTCGAGGGCATGGCCGCGGCCGGGCTCGGCGAGGACCTGATGCTCGCCAACGAGGTGCTCGACGCCCGCCGGCTGGGCGCCGTCGTGGCGGGCGGTGCACGCGTCACGCTCGCCGTCGACAGCGACACCACGGTGCAGGCGGCGGTCGACGGCGGCGTCCGCGAGGTGGTGATCGACGTGAACGTCGGACTACCCCGCTGCGGCTGCGACCCCGACGACGCCGGCCGCCTCGCCGACCTCGCCCGCAGCAGGGGCCTCGAGGTCCGCGGCGTCATGGGCTACGAGGGGCACGTGATGATGGAGCCCGGCGACACCCGGGCCGCGAAGACGCAGGAGTGCATGGAGCTGCTGCTCAAGGCGTCGGCCGACGTCGGGGGCGAGCTGGTCAGTGCCGGCGGCACGGGGAACTACCTGCAGAACACCTGGGCCAACGAGATCCAGGCCGGCAGCTACGCGCTGATGGACACGGCGTACGGCGGCCAGGGGCTGCCCTTCCGCCAGGCGCTGACCGTCCTCGCCCGGGTGATCAGCGTGAACCGGCAGGGCTGGGCGGTCGCCGACCTGGGGCTCAAGTCCCTCGGCATGGACCACGGCAACCCCACCGTCCCTGGGGCCGACGTCTGGTTCTGCTCCGACGAGCACACCACCTTCTCGGCGCAGGACGGCAGCAGCTTCGCCGTCGGCGACGTCGTGCGCGCGCACCCGGCGCACGTCGACCCGACCGTCGCGCTGCACGAGCGGATGCACGTGGTCGACGAGGCCGGCGAGGTCGTCGACGTGCTGGAGGTCGACCTCCGCGGCTGGTGAGCTGGGCCGCTCCCGGCCCCCGCGTGCGTGATCAACGGAACCTGAGGCAGCGTCCCTGGGCCCGATCGCAGCCACAGGTTCCGTTGATCATGCGGTGCGCGGCAAGATCACCGAGGGGCGCCGAGACGGCGCCAGCGCGCGGAGCGCCAGACCCAGCCAGGCCGGCGCCGTCAGCTGCCGAGAACCCGCTCGAGGTAGGCGTTGCCGAAGCGCCGCTCCGGGTCGAGCCGGTCGCGGAGCGCCGTGAACTCCCCGAACCGGGGGTAGCGCTGGCTGAGCTGCTCGGCGCCCAGGGTGTGGAGCTTGCCCCAGTGCGGCCGCCCCCCGACGGCGTCGAACAGCGGCTCGACCGAGGCGAACCACTGCTCGTACGGCGTCCCGAGGTACTGGTGCACCGCGACGTAGGCGCTGTCGCGCCCGGACGCGGTGGACAGCGCGATGTCGTCGGCCGGGGCGACCCGGACCTCGACGGGGAAGCTGATCCGCTGCCCGGTGCGCTCGGGCAGGGTGCGCAGCTGCTGCAGCACCTCGACCAGCGCCTCCCGCGGGACGGCGTACTCCATCTCGCGGAACCGCACCCGGCGGGGCGAGGTGAACACGTGCGGCGCCCGGTCGGTGTAGGTCCGGGCGGAGAGCGCCTTCGTGCAGACCCGGTTGACCGCGGGGACGACGGCCGGGACCGCGGCCCCGAGCCGGCAGGTCAGGGCGAACAACCCGTTGCTCAGCAGCTCGTCGTCGACCCACGCCTTGACCCGCGGCAGCGGCGCGACCGGACCGTCGACCCGGTTGTTGCGCTTGGTCAGGGCGACGTCGGTGTGGGGGAACCAGTAGAACTCGAAGTGCTCGTTGGCCGACACGTGGGCGTCGAGGTCGCGCAGCACCTCGTCCAGCGGCATCGGGCGCTCGTCGGCGCGCAGCAGGAACGCCGGCTCGGCCTGCAGGGTCACCGTGGCGATGACCCCCAGGGCGCCGAGGCCGAGGCGCGCCGCGGCGAACAGGTCGGGCCGCTCGGTGCGGCTGCACGTGACGACGCTGCCGTCGGCGAGGACGAGGTCGAGGGCCACGACCTGGGTGGCCAGCGCCCCGCTGTCCCGGCCGGTGCCGTGGGTCCCGGTCGACAGCGCGCCGCTGACCGTCTGGACGTCGATGTCGCCCATGTTCGTCAGGCCGAGCCCGTACGTGGCCAGCGTCGCGTTGAGGTCGTGCAGGACCGTTCCCGCCTCGACCGTGACCTGCGACGTCGCCCGGTCCACCGACAGCAGCCGGGTCATCCGGTCCAGCTGCACGAGCACACCGTCGGTCAGGCCGATGGCGGTGAAGGAGTGGCCGGACCCGATCGCCTTGACGCGCAGCCCGTCGGCCGCCGCCTGCTTGACCACGCCCGCGAGCTCGTCGACGGAGCCCGGGTGCTCGACCCGGACCGGCGTCATGGCCTGGTTGCGCGCCCAGTTCCGCCACGGCTGCCCGGTCTGCACGTGAGCGATCCTCACGTCCGGCCGGACGCCGGTCAAGCGGTCAGCGCGAGCCGGACAGCCCGGTCACCAGCTTCGACGCGAGGGCCGCTCCCGCGGACGGCAGCAGCCGCGCGACGAGCCAGCCGGGCACGACCTGGTGCCGCGGCGTCGGCACCAGCGTGCGCCCCGATGCGACCGCCTCGAGCGCCTGCCGGGCGACGACGTCCGGCGAGGTCCCGCGGGAGGCGTACAGCCCGGTGATGCCGGCCTGCTTGTCGGCCCAGGACCCGCGCATGGTCGACCTGCGGATGATGTCGGTGGCGATCACGCCGGGGCACAGGGCGTGGACGCGCACGCCCTGCCCGACCACCTCGCGGTCCAGCGCCACCGACAGCCCGACCACGGCGGCCTTCGTGGTCGCGTACGGCACCATGCCGGCGGCCGGCATCAGCCCCGCCATCGACGCCGTGTTCACCACGACGCTGCGCCGGCCCTGGGCGAGCAGCCGGGGCAGGAACGCGTGCACGCCGTGCACCACCCCGAGCAGGTTCACCCCCACGAGCCGCTGCCAGTCCTCGAGCGTCGTCTCGGCGACCGCTCCGGCGTGACCGATGCCGGCGTTGTTGAACAGCAGGTCGACCGGCCCGGCCGCGAACACGGTCTCGGCCAGCGCCTCGACCGCGGCGGCGTCGCTGACGTCGACCCGGTGGGCCGTGCCCCCGACCTCGCCCGCGACCTCCTGCGCCCGGGCGAGGTCGACGTCGACGACGTGCACCGTCGCGCCCCTCGAGGCCAGCAGCAGCGCGAGCGACCGGCCGATGCCGGAGCCCGCGCCGGTGACGACGGCCGTCTTCCCGGTCAGGTCGGAGGTGGGGTAGCCGGGGGCGCGGAAGTACGCGTCGAGGGCCGCTCCGGCAGCGGCGGCCAGGAGCAGGGTGCGGGTCTTCATGCCGTCGACTCCACCACGTCGGCCCGGACCCGCGCACCGCGGGCAGCCCGACGAGCGCGACGACGGCGAGCAGCCCGAAGGCGGCCCCGGGGTGGTCCAGCAGCGGGGCGAGGGCGAGCGTCACGACGAGGCCGCCCGCG
This sequence comes from Frankiales bacterium, assembly GCA_025464695.1. The sequence continues at coordinate 3,919 of JAODNQ010000242.1, forward strand.
TTGCCGGCCATCCACAGCAGGGCCGCGGCGGTGCCGCTGGCCGCTCCGGCACGGCGCTCGGTCAGCTCGAGCACGACAGGAAGGGTCGTGAGGAGCACGAGCCCGAGGACCGCGAGCACGACGCCGAGCGCCACCGCTCCGGAGACGACCGAGAGCAGCGGGCAGCCGACGACGGTCGTGGCCAGCGACCCGCCCAGCACGGCCTGCTGCACGCCCCGCCGGGCCACCAGGGGCGGCAGGACGGCGGACCCCACCACCCCCGCGAGCACCATGACGATCAGCAGCGTC
>JAODNQ010000250.1 GCA_025464695.1 Frankiales bacterium
CCGGCGAGCACGAGCAGGTCCGGGAAGTTGACCGCGGCAGCAGTGACGGAGACGCGCGCGGTCCCCGGTCGCAGGACCGGCTCGGGCACCTGCTCGACCCGGACGACCTCGGGCGCGCCCAGCGTGCGAGCCACCGCCGCGCGCACCGGGCTAGCCCCGCGCCCCGCGGACCCCGACGGTGTTGCGCAGCACGCCGACGCCTTCGACCTCGACCTCCACGACGTCGCCGGCCTGCAGGTAGCGGCCGTCCTCCATGCCCACGCCGCAGGTGGTGCCCGTGAAGACGACGTCCCCCGGGAAGAGGGAGATGCGGGCGCGGAAGAACTGCAGGATCTCGCGGACGTCCCAGAGCATCTTCGCGGTGGTGTCCTCCTGGCGGACCTCGCCGTTGACCCGGGAGCGGATGACGACGTCGAGGCCGTCGGGCGCGCCCAGCTCGTCGACCGTCGTGATCCACGGGCCGATCGGCGTCGTGTCGTCGTTCGCCTTCATGCTGATGAGGTCGGGCCCGTGGTCGTTGCGCATGTCCCGGGCGCTGATGTCGTTGCCCACGGTGTAGCCGAGCAGGGCGGGCACCGGGTCCGCGGTCATCGGGGTGATCTGCGCGCCCACCACGAGCACCAGCTCGACCTCGTAGTCGAGCTCGGCCGTCAGGGCCGGGTAGCGGATCTCGGCGTCCGGGCCGATGACGGCCGTCCGCGGCTTGAGGAAGGACGCCAGGTGCTTCGGGCGCTCCTTGCGGCCGAGCCGCTCGAGGTGCGCCCAGTAGTTCGCGCCGGTGCCGAGCACCTTCGCCGACTCCTCGAGCGGCTCGAGCAGCTGCACGGCGTCGAGCGGGACGGGCTCCCCCACCGCGGGCACCTCGGTGAACCCGGAGGCGACCAGCTGCGGCGCCCACTCCGCGATCCTGCCGGCGAGCGGCTGCACCGAGCGCCCCTCGACGTCGAGCACCCCCCACGAGGTCCCGCTGGGTCCCGCGAACCTGGCCAGCCGCATGCCGACTCCCCTTCCCCGCCGCCGCGCCGGTCCGGATCGACGCCGGGACTTGTACAACACGGGCGGAGACTGTTCACTCTGTCACACCGCTCGAGCTGGACCGCGATCGCAGGAGGAACCGTGCAGGAGACGTTCGTGGTCGTCGGGGGCGGTGTCGGCGGCGGGACCGCGGCCCTCGCCCTGCGCGCCGAGGGCTTCGAGGGACGCATCGTCGTGGTGTGCGACGAGCCGCGCGCGCCGTACTCGAAGCCGCCGCTGAGCAAGGGCGTGCTGCGCGGCGAGGAGGACCCCGCCCGCACCGCCCTGCGCCCGGAGAAGTGGTACGCCGACCGCGGCATCGAGCTGGTGACGGGCGTGGCCGCGACCGACCTCGACCTCGCGGCCCAGACCCTCGTGCTCGCCGACGGGACCAAGCTCGACTACACCCGCCTGCTGCTCGCCACCGGCGGTCGTCCCCGGTCGCTCCCGGGCGTCAAGGACCTGCCGGGCGTTTACACGCTGCGCACCGTCGAGGACAGCCTGGCCATCGGCGAGCGCCTCGTCCCGGGCGCCCGCCTGGTCGTCGTCGGCGGTGGCTTCATCGGCGCCGAGGTCGCGGCGAGCGGGATCAAGAAGGGCTGCACCGTCACCGTCCTCGAGGGCCTGAGCACGCCCCTGCAGCGCGTGCTCCCGACCGTGGTCGGGCAGCTCTACGAGCGGATGCACCGCGAGCACGGCGTCACCTTCCTCACCGACGTCGCCATCACCGACCTCGAGGTCCACGAGGACGGGCTGGTCGCCCACGCCGCCAGCGGCGAGAAGTACCCGGCCGACGTCGTCGTCGTCGGGATCGGCATGCTGCCCAACGACGACCTCGCCGTGCGCGCCGGGCTCGAGGTCGCGAACGGCGTCGTCGTCGACGCGCAGTGCCGCACCTCCGACCCCCACGTGTTCGCCGTCGGCGACGTCGCCAACGCGCCGAACCCGGTCATGGGGGGCGAGCGCATGCGCATCGAGCACTGGCAGAACGCCCAGCACCAGGCCAAGGTCGCCGCCAAGAACATGGTCGGCGGCGACGTGCCGTTCGGCGAGGTCCCGTGGGTCTGGTCCGACCAGTACGAGGTGAACATCCAGATCGTGGGGCGCCCCCAGCCGACCGACGAGGTGCACCTGCGCGGCGACGTCGACGGCTGGTCGTTCTCCGCGGTGCTCACCCGCGACGGCGAGCTGTGCGGCTGCGTGTCGTTCAACCGGGCCGAGGACGTGCGCGCGGTCCGCTCCCTCATGACCACCCACCGGGTCGTGCCGCTCCAGGCGCTGCAGGACCCGACCAACGACCTGGCGGCACTCGCCGCCGACACCACGCTGCCCACCCGGCAGCCTCTCGCGATGGGACCCGCATGAGGATCGGACGACTCTCCGACGGAGGCACGCCCTTCTGGGCCGTGCTGCAGGACGACGCGCAGTCGGTGCGTCCGCTCGCCGGCGACATCGCCGACTGGGCCCCCACCGTGACGGCGGGGGGCGAGCCGCCGTACGCCGGCGACGTCCGCCCGCTGTCCGGTCTGACGCTGCTCGCGCCGGCGCAGCCCGACGCCAAGGTGGTGTGCCTGGGGGCGACGTACGCCAAGCACGTCGTCGGGCTGGGCAAGGAGATGACCGGCCAGCCGGCCGGCTTCTGGAAGCCCTACAGCGCCCTGATCGGCCCGGACGACGAGATCCGCTACCCGAGGATCACGAAGGGCCTCGACTACGAGGTCGAGCTCGTCATCGTCGTCGGCACCGAGGTGGACCCCGAGGCCCCGTTCGCCAGCATCCTCGGTTACACGGTCGGCAACGACATCTCGCTGCGCGACCTGCAGTTCGCCGGCTCGGTCACCGGCATGGACATGTTCAGCGCGAAGAGTGCCGACGCGAGCACCCCGCTCGGTCCGTGGATCGTCACCCGCGACGAGTTCGGCGACGTGCACCCCGACCTCGCCCTGACCCTGACCGTCAACGGCGAGAAGCGGCAGGACGAGCGCACCAGCGCCATGGCGTGGGGCGTCGACTTCCTGGTCCGCTGGGCCGACGAGCGCACCAGCCTGTCGGCGGGTGACGTCGTCTACACCGGGACGCCGCACGGCGTGGCGCACGAGGACGGCCGCTACCTCCAGCCGGGCGACGTCGTCGAGACCACCCTGGAGCGCCTGGGCACGCTCACCAACGTCGTGGGTGCCCACCCGTGACGACGTTCTCCCTGCTCATGTCCGGCGACCTCATGGTCAAGGACGCCGACGCGATGGCGGCCCTGCTGGTCGACAAGGTCGGGCTGCTCGGCCACCCGAACTGGCGGCAGGCCTTCCCGGGCCACCCGTACGTCGCGCACTTCCTCCGCACCCACAAGTCCCTGGCGGTCGCGCCGACCCGGATCGAGCCGCAGGGCCACCTCGACGCCCCCAACGCCGGCGACCCGATGTTCCCGGTGTACCTGCACTCCCTGGAGGAGTTCCAGGGCCTGGACCGCCCGGTCAAGACGCACGCGACCGTGCTCATCAGCGACGACCTCCACGCCGTCGTGCAGCGGCTGCAGGACAAGCGCGTGCCGTTCCGGCTGGCGCGGCTGACCCCCGAGATGCCCTTCGACCGGCTCTGGGTCGGCTGCACCCCGGAGGACCCCCGGTACGACCCCTCGGTCGACGGCGGCCTGTGCATCGAGATCATGGGGCTCGCGCCGCTGCAGATCCCGGAGGCTGCGTCCGAGGTCCCGCCGCCCGAGCCGCGCGACCCCGAGCCCGGCTCGTTGGCGCGGGTCGTCTCCCGGGCCTTCGTCGTCCGCGACCTCGACGACGTCCTGCGCCGCCTGCGCGAGAACCTGGAGTGGGAGCCGTCCGGCCCGGTCGAGGTCCTCGAGGCCGAGGGCGTCCGCCGTGCCCGGTTCGGCTTCGCCATGCCGCACAGCGCCACGCTCGACCTGCTCGAGCCCACCCGCTGGGACTCCTACGCCGGCCGCTACCTCAACAACTGGGGCCCCGGCCCGTTCACCATCACCCTGTCGGCGCACGGGCTCGAGGCGAAGGCCGAGGACCTCCGCCGGCGGGGGACGTCGTTCGCGCACCTCGAGGGCACGGACGGCCCGTTCCTGCGGATCGACCCGGACGACCTCGACGGCGCGCTGATCGAGATCGTCGAGCACGCGTAGTCGGGCACGACGAAGGGCCCCTCCCGCGGGAGGGGCCCTTCTGCGTGCCACCTAGGAGATGACGCCGGTCTCCTTGTGCGCGATCAGGTCGTCCCACGTGAGGCCGGCCTCGAGCAGGACCTCCTCGGTGTGCTGACCGAGGTCGGGGGCCGCGCCGAGCTCCGGCGGGACACCGTCGAACTGGACCGGGCTGGCCACCGTCGCGAACTCGTGACCGCTGTTGGTGGTCACCGTGCGCAGGATGCCGTTGGCCTGCACCTGGACGTCGTCGTGCAGCTCCAGCGGGGTCTGCACCGGCGCCCACACTCCCTTGACGGTGGCGAGCTTGGCCTTCCACTCCTCGAAGGTGCGCTCCGCGAAGATGGTGCGCAGCAGCGCGATGCACTCGCGCCGGTTCTCCTTGCGGGCGACGGCGTCCGCGAAGCGCGGGTCGTCGGCGAGCTCCGGGCGGTCGAGGTGCTGCACGAGGTCGGGCCAGAAGCGGTCGGACTCCAGCATGACGAACGCGAGCCAACGGTCGTCCTTCGTGCGGTACGCCGCGCGGGCGATCGGGTTGGGGCGGTCGTCCGGGCCGTAGACCGGCATCTCCACGCCCTCGAGCAGCTTGCTGGCCACCACGTTCGGGGCGATGTTCCAGGCAGCCAGGCCGAGCAGCGAGACGTCGACGGTCGACGTCTCACCGGTCTGCGCCCGCTTGAACAGCGCGGCTGCGACGCCACCCGCCAGCGTCATGCCGCCCATCAGGTCGCCGAACGCCGACGGCTGCTCCGGGAGAGTGTCGGAGCCGGGCGGGGTCAGCGAGGCGTAGACGCCGCCGCGCGCGAAGTAGGAGGCGCCGTCGTAGCCCCCGCGGCCGGCCTCGGGGCCCTGGGTGCCCTGGCCCGTCCCGCGGGCGTAGACGATCTGCGGGTTGACCGCGCGCACGTCCTCGACGTTCAGCCGCAGCTTCGCCAGCGTGGGGGGCAGGAAGTTCGTCAGGAAGACGTCGCTCTCGGCGATGAGCAGGTCGAGCAGCGCCCGGCCCTCCGGCGTGGAGATGTCCAGGCCCAGGCTGCGCTTGCCGCGGTTCGGCACCTCGATGAGGTGGTCGGCGCCGGCGGTCAGGCCGGGGACGATCCCGGAGCTGATGAGGCCGCGCTGCGGATCGCCCTTCTCGGGGTGCTCGATCTTCACGACGTCGGCGCCCCAGTCGGCGAGGACCGCGCCTGCCGCAGGGACGAAGGTCCAGGTGGCGAGCTCGAGGACACGGACGCCGGACATGAGGGTGTACACGAGGAGACCTCCGAAGACGGGTGGTCGGGCGAGACTACTTGTGTCTTGTCTGTCTCGCCAGCACTCACTAGCGTGCGCACTCCGACCATCGAGGAGCCTCCTGTGAGCACGACCCCTGCCACCGCATGAGCTCCGGACTGCCGCTGCCGCGGCTGACCCCGGAGTCCGCCTTCTTCTGGACCTCCGGCGCGGACGGGACGCTGTCGTTCCTGCGCTGCGGCGCCTGCGGCCTCTACCTGCACCCGCCGACGCCGCAGTGCCGGCGGTGCGGCTCCGAGGACGTCGCCCCGACGCCGGTCTCCGGCCGGGGGACGCTCTGGTCCTACACGACGAGCCACCAGAAGCTCCTGCCGGACGTCGAGGTCCCCTACACCGTGGCCCTGGTGGCGCTCGAGGAGCAGGACGACCTGCACCTGACGTCGCGCCTGGTCGGCATCGCCCCCGACGACGTCCGCATCGGGATGCCGCTGCGCGTGGTGTTCGAGCAGCACGGCGAGGTCTTCGTCCCCCTGTTCGAGGAGGCCTCCGCGTGAGCACGCGCTTCGAGGACCGCGTCGTCCTGTCCGGCGCCGGCCGCACCGCCTTCGCCCGCCGGTCGGGCCGTTCCGAGCTCTCCCTCGCCGTGGAGGCGTGCCGCAACGCCGTGACCGACGCCGGGCTGCAGCTCAGCGACATCGACGGCGTGCTGGCCTGGCCCGGCGAGACCCCCGCCCCGGCCGGCTTCACCGGTCCGGCGGCCCTGCGGGTGGCCGACGCCCTGAGCCTCGGCGACCTCGCCGTCCACGGCGCCTGGACCGAGGGCGCCAGCCAGCTGGCTGCCCTGTTCTCCGCCTGCCAGGCCGTCGCCGCCGGCGTCGCGAAGCACGTCCTCGTCTACCGGGCGACGGCAGAGTCGACGGGACAGGCCAGCGGGCGCACCTCCGAGCACCCGATGGACACCAACGGTCTCGTCGGCCACCTGCAGTGGCTGCGGCCGTTCGGCTCGGTCTCCGCCGCCCACTGGATGGGCATGATGGCGACGCGGTACGTGCACGAGTACGGCCTGCGCCCCGACCAGCTCGGCTGGGTCGGCGTCAACGCCCGGGCGCACGCCGCCCTGACGCCGCACGCCGTCTACCGCGACCCCATCACGATCGACGACTACCTCGCCTCCCGCGTCGTCAGCTCCCCGCTGCGGCTCTACGACTGCGACGTGCCGTGCGACGCCGCCGTGGCCTTCGTGGTGTCGGCCGTCGAGACCGCGCCCGACCTGCGGGCCCCGGTGCGGATCGAGGCCATCGGCAGCGCGTACGCGGGTCGCCCCTACTGGGACCAGTTCGCCCACCCCACCGACATGGCGTCCCACACCGCGGCGAAGCACCTGTGGTCGCGGACCGACCTGCGGCAGGGCGACATCGACACCGCGAACCTCTACGACGGGTTCTCGTTCATCACGCTCTGCTGGCTCGAGGCACTCGGGTTCTGCGGGCGCGGCGAGGCCGGTGCCTACGTCGAGGGGCGCGAGCGGATCAGGCTGGGCAGCGCCATGCCGCTGAACACCGGCGGCGGGCAGCTGTCGGGCGGCCGGGTGCACGCGCACTCGCTGCTCTACGAGAGCTGCGTCCAGGTGCGCGGCGAGGCCGGCGAGCGCCAGGTGCAGGGCGCCCAGGTGGCGCTGACGTCCGCGGGGGCAGGCCCGCTGGGCGGGGCGCTGATCGTCACCTCGCCCCGCTGAACGCCCGCCCTCGGGCCGCTCGGCGGGGCGCTGATCGTCGCCTCGCCCCGCTGAACGCCCGCCCTCGGGCCGGTCAGCAGGGCGGCTCGAGGGCGCCCGGCAGGACCGTCGAGGACGGCAGGTCCTGCTGGGAGGACGACGCGCTCGGGTCGTTGCGCGCCGCGGCGGCCGCGAGCCGCACCCCCTCGCGGAGCAGGCGGCAGGGAGGCGGCGCGACGGCCGCGACCAGCCGCCCCGCGCGCAGCGCGTCGGTCACGGAGGCGGTGAGGACCGCGGACAGGACCCGGACGCCGGCTGCCGTCGGTGGCACCGGGCCCGCCTCGGCGAGGACCACGCTGCCGGTGGTCCCGGCCGGCGAGGTCTGCTCGCGGACCACCCGCCCGGGGAGCCGCGCCCGGAGCGCCGCCGCGAGCAGGCGGCCCCGGGCCGAGCCCTGCCCGCCGACCACCTGCACCGGTCCGGGGCCCAGCAGCGGCGCCAGCCGGGCCGCCTGGGCCACGGGGTCCGCGCCGACGAAGGCCACGACGAAGGTCGGGTTCTCGGGGTCGGTCGGCTCGTCGACGACGACGACCGGCACCTCGCGGTCGTGGGCCAGCCGCAGGTACGGGAGCAGGCTCCGGTAGTCGACGGGCAGCAGGACCAGGGCCCGGGGCGCGGCAGCGAGCGCCTGCACCAGG
>JAODNQ010000263.1 GCA_025464695.1 Frankiales bacterium
GAGGCAGGTGCCGAGGTCGGGCTGCAGCATCACCAGCGCCATGGGGACGGCGGCCAGCCCGAGCACGAGCAGGACGTCGCTGTCGCGCGGCTCCGCCTCGTGGTCGCGCCCCTCCCCCAGCAGCACCGCGGCACCGACGACGAGCGCGACCTTGGCGAACTCCGACGGCTGCACCTGGAACCCGGCGGGCAGCAGGATCCAGCTGTGCGCGCCGTTGATGGTGGCGCCGAGCGGCGACAGCACCAGCAGCAGGCCGAGGCACGAGGCCCCGTAGACGACCGGGGCGTAGGCCCGCAGGGTGCGGATGTCGACGACCGCTGCCGCGGTCCCGAGCACCGTGCCGATCGCCGCGTTGACGAGGTGCTTGGTGAGGAAGGTGGTGGGCGCCAGGCCCGCGTCGAGCATGCGCTGCCGCGTGGCCGACCAGACCAGCAGCGCGCCCAGGACGACGAGGGCGGCGACGGCGAGGGCGAGCACCGGGTCGAGCCGGCGCAGCACCGACTCGCGCTCCAGCGCACGCTGCCGCAGCGGACGCCGCCGGGGGCCGACGAGCGACGCCGTCACCGGCCGGCCGCCGTGGCGGGGCGCCCGCCCTTGCCCTTGGCCAGCGCGGCCGTCGGCGGGACGACGTACGGCACCGTGGCGGGACGCCGCGCGCCCCTGCTGCCGGGCGGACCGACCGTGCCGTCGGCCCGCACCACCGGCAGGCCCGAGGGCAGCCTCCCGCCGGGCAGGACGCTCGGCCGCCCGACGCCGTAGAGGGCGTCGTAGACCTCGCGCACCATCGGGGCGGCCGTCGTGGCACCGGTCCCGCCCTGCGACACCATCCCGACGACGACGAGCTGCGGGTCCTGCACCGGGGCGAACGAGGCGAACCAGGCGGTGTCCTGCTTGCCCGCCACCTCGCCGGTGCCGGTCTTGCCGGCGACCGCGACCGGGAACCCGCCGAACGAGCCCCGGGCCGTGCCCTCCGTCGTCACCCCGTGCAGCGCCTCGCGCAGGAAGGCGAGGTCGTCCTTGCTGACGGGCACGTGCCCGCGGACCTTCGGCCGGACCTCGCGCACGGTGCTCCCGTCCGCGGACAGCAGCGCCCGGGCGACGTGCGGCTCCAGCACGGTGCCCCCGTTGGCGATGGCCGCGTAGACGGTGGCGAGCTGGAGCGGCGTGACGAGGGTGTCGCCCTGGCCGATCGCGAAGTTCGCGGCGTCGCCGGCCCGGAAGCGGTTGCCGTCGTCGCAGAACTCCCGGTCGGCCCGCCGCCGCTCCGCGTCCAGGTCGGGGTTGTCGGCCCCCTTGCAGTACTCGCCGCGCAGCCGCTCCCACCGCTCCTGCAGGAACGCGCGGTCGGCGATCGTGCCGCTGCGCTCGGCGGGCAGGTCGACGCCGGTGCGGGTACCGAGGCCGAACGCCTGGGCCATCCGCACCATCGGGTCCTTCGGCCTCGCGACGGGGTCGTTCCCGCCGTCGCGCAGCCACTGCTCGTACGCGAAGTCGTAGAAGACCGTGTCGCAGGACTTCACCAGGGCGGTGCGCAGCGTGATGGGGCCGAAGGACTCGCCCTCGAAGTTCCGCTTGCCGCCGAGCGGGGCGTACGCGCCGGGGCACGGGTAGATGCCGTCCCGGGCGTAGCCGTCGCCGAGCACGGCGCTCGTCGACACCGGCTTGAAGGTCGACGCCGGGGCGTAGGCCCCCTGGATGGCGCGGAACACCAGCGGTGCGCCGCGGCTCTCGTCGACCAGCTGCGCGTACTCCTCGTCGGACGCCCCACCGACGAACACCGACGGGTCGTACGAGGGGTAGCTGGCCATCGCCACGACCCGGCCGGTCTTGGCCTCCATCACGACGACCGACCCGGAGTCGGCCTTGTACGTGCCGCCACCGCCGCGCGCCGGCAGCGTGCGGGCCCGCTGCACCGCGTGCTCCAGCGCCTGCTCCGCGGCCTGCTGCACGCCGGCGTCGAGCGACAGGACCAGGCTGTCGCCGGGGCGCGCGGGCGTGTCGGACTGGACGCCGGTGACCGTGCCGACGTGGTCGACGAGCAGCTGCTGCACCCCGTCGGCGCCGCGCAGGGCGGCGTCGTAGGACGCCTCGACGCCGGACCGGCCGACCAGCGCGCTGTCCTGCACGCCGTCGTACTGCGGCAGGGCCGTCTCCTCCGGGCTGATCGGCCCGAGGTAGCCGAGGACGTGCGCGGCGCGGGTGCCCTGGGGGTAGTCGCGGACGGCGGCGTACTGCGTCGCGACCCCCGGGAAGTCCTCCCTGTGCTCCTCGACCGCGAGCACGCGCCGCAGGCCGGCGGCGTCGTCGGAGGCGTACTCCTGCACCGGCACCGGCTGGTAGGGCGACCCGCGCCAGCAGGGCGGCTTGACGGTGCCCCCGCAGGGCGTCGTCTCCGAGCGCAGCAGCGTCGCCGGCTTCCCGAGGACCTTGCCGAGCCGGGCCAGGACGGACGCGCCGTGGTCGGGCTCGCGGCGCAGCCGGGCGCGGTCGACGGTGACGACGAGCGCCGTCCGGTTGCGCACCAGGGGCCGGCCGCGGACGTCGTAGACGCCGCCGCGCGGGGCCGTCGTGACGACCTGGCGCACGCGGTTGGTGCTGGCCGCCTCGGCGTAGGCGTCCGCGGAGTGGACCTGCAGGAACCACAGCCGCCCGAGCAGGGTCGCGAGCAGCGACACGACCAGGACCTGCAGGACGAACAGCCGCGCGCGGGGCCGGTCCCTCACCTGCGCACCCCTCCCCACCGACGGGTGCTGCCGCGACGCCCGGACGTCCAGCGCCGCGACAGGGGTGCGTCCAGGTCCTCCCGGGCCACCAGCCGGCGCACCGGCGGGACGACCAGCGGCGTCAGGACGACAGCGTAGGCAGCGGTGCCCAGCAGCGCCCTGCCGAGAGCGTCGAGGCCGACGCGGGGGTCGCCGAGCAGCACGCCCTCCCCCGCGAACAGCAGGACGGCGCCGCCGGCGGCCGCTGCGGCCAGCAGCGAGGGCACCAGCACGGAGCGGTCGGCGTCGGCGCGGGCCAGCCCCACCAGGTGCCCGACCACTGCGTAGGCGAGCGCCAGCCGGCCGAGGGCGCCGTCGCCGAGCAGGTCGGCACCGAGGCCCGTGGCGAAGCCCCCGGCCGCCCCGGCCTCGGGGCCGCCGGCGAGGGCCAGGGCCACGACGAGCACGACGAGGAGGTCCGGCCCCGTACCGGGCAGCGGGAGGCGGCTGAGCACGCAGACCTGCAGCAGCAGCGCGAGCACGACGAGCACAGCGGTCCTCACGACAGCGGCTTCCGCGTACCCGTGCGCGCCGGCCCGACGACGACGCCGACGAGGTCGAGGCGGCCGAGGTCGACGAGCGGCTCGAGCTCGGCCACCCGGGTGAGGGCACTGGCCTGGGTGACCAGCCGGGTGACCCGGCCGACGGGGACGTCGGGCACGAAGGTGCCCGAGCCGGTGGTCGTGACGACGTCGCCGACCTTCATCGCCGCGCTGGCGTCGACGAGCTCGTAGCGCAGCCCGTCGGCGCCCTGCCCGTCCACCAGCCCGACGCCGCCGAGCCGGGCCAGGCGCCCGCCGACGGTGGAGCCCGGGTCGGTGAGCAGCAGGACGGTGCACGTGAAGGGGCCGACGCGCGTGGTGCGGCCGACCAGCCCCTCCCCCGTGAGGACCGTCTGCCCCGCGCGGACGCCGTCGCGGCTGCCGGCGTCGAGGGTGGCGGTGTCGCCGCCGAGCACCGTGCCGCGGGCCACGACCCGGGCCGGGACGACCGGGTACCTGCCGACCGGCTCCAGCGCCAGCAGCCGGCGCAGCTCCGCGTCGCGGCGGCGCAGGGCGTCGGTGTCGCGCAGCAGCGCCCGCAGCCGGGCGTTGTCGCGGGCGAGGTCGCTCTCGTCGTCGTGGCCCAGCACCCGGCCGACGACGCCGCCGACCGCCCGCTGCGGGGGCCCGAGGACGGCGTCCGCGCCGCGGCGCAGGGCCGCGGTGGGGCCGCCGCCGTCGAGGGCCACGAGGGTGAGCGAGGTCAGGACGAGCAGGGCGAGCAGGAGCCGGGAGCCCCGCACGTGCCGCTACCGCCGGGGTTCGGGGACGAGCACCTGCTGCAGCGCCTCGAACTCCTCGACGCACTTGCCCGACCCGATGGCCACGGAGTGGAGGGGGTTGTCGGTGACGTGGACCGGCATGCCCGTCTCGTCGCGCAGCCGCTCGTCCAGGCCGCGGAGCAGGGCGCCACCGCCGGTGAGGACGATCCCGCGGTCCATGATGTCGCCGGACAGCTCCGGCGGGCAGGTGTCGAGCGTCGTCTTCACGGCGTCGACGATGCGGTTGACCGGCTCCTCGATCGCCTTGCGGATCTCCTCCGCCGTGACCGTGATGGTCTTCGGCAGCCCGCTCACGAGGTCGCGCCCGCGGATCTCGGCCTGCGGCTCGTCCGGCGTCGAGAACGCCGACCCGACGGCCATCTTGATCTCCTCGGCCGTCCGCTCCCCCAGCGCGAGGGAGTACTCCTTCTTCACGTAGGCGATGATCGCGGCGTCGAGCTCGTCGCCGCCGGTGCGGATCGACTGGCTGACGACGATGCCGCCGAGGCTGACGACGGCGACCTCGGTGGTGCCGCCGCCGATGTCGACCACCATGTTGCCGGTGGGCTCGTGGACGGGGAGGTCGGCGCCGATCGCGGCCGCCATCGGCTCCTCGATGATGAAGACCTTGCGCGCTCCGGCCGAGTAGGCCGCCTCCTTGACCGCCCGCTGCTCGACCCCGGTGATGCCGCTCGGGACGCAGATGACGATGCGGGGCTTGGCGAAGCGGCTCTTGTGCACCTTCTTGATGAAGTACCGGAGCATGCGCTCGGTGGTGTCGAAGTCGGCGATGACGCCGTCCTTGAGCGGCCGGATGGCGACGATGTTGCCGGGCGTGCGCCCGATCATCCGCTTGGCCTCGGTCCCGACCGCCACGATGGCCCCGGTGGTGGTGTTGATCGCGACGACCGAGGGCTCGTTGAGGACCACGCCGCGGCCCCGGACGTACACCAGCGTGTTCGCCGTCCCGAGGTCGACGGCCATGTCCCGGCCGAGGAACGAGAGGGACTTCCACGCCATGCGGGGCCTTCCGGAGAGGTGCTGCAGGACCGTCGTGCTCCGGTCCGGCGGAGGTCCCAACCCTAGCGGGCGCAGGTGCTCCCGAGGCCGCTGAGAGGCGGTCGTGACGCGTCCGTCATGTCCGGGTCCTGCGCCTGCGTCGGCGCGGGTCGCGCTCGTCCGGCCGGCCGCCCGAGACCGTCGTCGCTGCTCCGGCGCGCCGGCGTGTCGCACCCCGAGGACTCTCGGACACGCCGCGGCCCGGCCCTCCCGCGTGCGGAGGACCGGGCCGGGGCGGGCGGGCGGGCTAGAGACCCGGGAAGAAGATGCCGACCTCGCGCTGGGCGGACTCGACCGAGTCGGAGCCGTGCACCAGGTTCTCGCCGATCTCGAGCGCGAAGTCACCGCGGATCGAGCCCGGGGTGGCCTCGACCGGGTTGGTGGAGCCGATCAGCCCGCGACAACCGGCGACCGCGTTCGGGCCCTCGACGACGAGCGCGACCAGCGGACCGCCGGTGATGAAGTCGACCAGCTCCCCGAAGAACGGCCGCTCCTTGTGCTCGCCGTAGTGCTCCTCCGCGGGCGCACGCTCGAGGGTGCGCAGCTCCATCGCGACGAGGGTCAGGCCCTTCGGCTCGAGCCGGCCGATGACCTCGCCGGCGAGGCCGCGGC
>JAODNQ010000277.1 GCA_025464695.1 Frankiales bacterium
CGGCCACGACCACGGCCAGCAACAGGCCGAGGCGGGCAGCAGCCCGTCCGCCGTCGGGGGCGCGGTCGCGGGCGAGCAGCCGGACGCCGAGCAGCAGCACCGGCGGCAGCAGCACCTGGGACAGTGCGGCGTCGAGCCGGCCCGCCGCGACGGCCCCGGTCGCCACCGGCAGCAGGGCCCAGGTGGCGGCCGCCCACGCACGCAGGGCCCGGCTGCGCACCAACCCCGCGCTGCAGCCGTACGCGGCCAGCCCGGCCAGCGGCACCGACAGCAGCAGGACGACGTCGACAGCGGCGCGGGCGCTCCCGAGCAGCGGACCGGCGAGGACGGCCAGCAGCGCCAAGACCGGTGCCGCGCCCTCGTGACCGTAGGCGTCCCAGAGGTCGGTGGCGCCCGGCGGCGCGGGGAGCAGGCGGCCGCCGGCGAGCACCGGGCCGGTGCCGGGCAGCAGCGACCGCTCCGCCAGCGCGGCGACGACGAGCAGGCCGAGCAGCAGGAGCAGGCCCGGGCGCTGGCGCAGCGGGACGGGGTCGCCAGCCGAGCTCCGCGCCGCCACCCGTTCGGCAAGGGAGGAGGCGGCGGACGTCAGGCGGGTGCGGCGGCGCGCGAACAGCGGGCGCAGGGAGCTCGCCGGTCCGCGCCTGCCCGCCGTCCGCAGCCGGCGAGCCCGACCGACCTCCCCGGGCCGGGCCAGGAGGCCGAGGGCGGTCAGCTCGTCCGCGGCGTCGGCGGGGCGGCGGGTGAGCACCAGGGCCAGCGCCCGCAGGACCGCCGCCGCGAGGACGCCGAGGACGGCCAGGGGCAGTACCCGCGCGTGGGCGAGGCGGAGCAGGACGGCGTGCCGGCGGTCCACGGCCCCCGCGCGGCGGCCCTGCAGGGCCGTCGCCTCCCGCCGCCCGGTGGTGGTGGCGCGCACGTGCTGGACCACCGCTCGCGGCACGACCACCACGCGCGCTCCGAAGGCGTTCGTGCGCCAGCCCAGGTCGACGTCGTCGCGCAGGAGCGGCAGCGCGGGGTCGAGCCCGCCGACGGCGTCCCACACGTCGCGGCGCACGAGGGCCCCGGCGGTCCCGACGGCCAGGACGTCGCGGACGGCGTCGTGCTGGCCTTGGTCCGGCTCGCCCGGCTCGAGGCCCCGCACGAGCACGCCGTCGCCGTCGACGGTCAGGCCGACCTCGACGAGGCGGCGCGGGTCGTCCCAGTCGACGGCCTTGGGGCCGAGCAGGACCGCGCTCGGGTCGGCGTCGGCGTGGGCCAGCAGGACCGCGAGGGCGTCGGGTGCGGGCGCGCTGTCGTCGTGCAGGAGCCACAGCCAGCGGCTCGCGGGTGCGGCGGCCAGGCCGGCGTCGACGGCGTCCGGGTAGCCGGTGGCGCGCGGGAGCGGGAGGACGGGTGCGCAGGCAGCGGCGAGGAGCTCCGCGCTGCCGTCCCGGCTGCCGGTGTCGACGCCGACGACGGCCGCGGGGCGGACGGTGGAGGCCTGCAGGGCGGCGAGCGTGCGCGGCAGCCAGGCAGCGCCGTCGTGGGCGACCAGGACGACGACGACGTCGGCGGGGGCCTGCGTCGGAGCGGCGGGCGGCGGGGCGGACATCGACCCCGAGGCTAGGCGGGTCGCGCCGGTGCCAGCAGGGGGAAGCGGTGGGGGTGCGGAGGTCAGACGGCGAGGCGCTTGAGGCGACGGCGCTCGCGCTCGGACAGGCCGCCCCAGATGCCGAAGCGCTCGTCCTGACCGAGGGCGTACTCGAGGCAGTCGGCCTTGACCTCGCAGCCGACGCAGATGCGCTTGGCCTCCCTCGTCGAGCCGCCCTTCTCCGGGAAGAACGCCTCCGGGTCGGTCTGGGCGCACAGGGCCTGCTGCTGCCAGCCCAGCAGCCCCTCGTCCTCGAGGGTGACCTCGTCCGGGCCGGTGAAGGGCACCAGGTGCAGCTCGTCCATGTCGACTCCTCGTCGCTGAGCGCGTGGTCCCGCCGAGCGCGGCACCACCAGGGACGTGTCTCCCGCGTACCCCGATCGGGGGCGTACGGGGGGGAACGACACGAAGAGAATTACACGCGTGTCGTCACGCAGAGTCAAGCGGTTCAGGGACATCGTGACCGCCACAGTCCGGGCACCCCCCCGGAGCACACCGTGGACCTCGACCAGGCACCGGGACCTGCTGCTCGAGCCCGCAAGGTCGGTCTCACGGGGCCGCTCCGGGGTGGGCCGGGTCGCGGGCCGCCGGGCAGGGCCCGGGCCCTGGCCAGACCCCCGGTCCGACCCGGACTCCGACCTGGGCCCTGGGTCCCGATCCCGAGTCCCGATCCCCGACCCCGGCCCCGGCCGCGACCCCGGCCGCCTCGCCGATCTACCGGATCTTGTCACCGACACGCCGTGCCGGACCGCAAGACCATGACGCTCGCGGTCCCACCAGCCGGTCCTGCCGGCCCGCGGTCCGGCCGACCGGCTCGCGGTCCGCCCGGGGTCAGGCGGCCCGGTCGGGCGGACTGGGCGGCCGGAACCGGTCGGGCGGGACCGGTCGGGCCGGACCGGTCGGGCCCGACCGACCGGACGTCCGGCTGAACCCGACCGGCCCGGCCGGAGCCCGCTACTGCTGCTTGCGGCGGCGGAACAGCCGGGGGCGCTCGCCCGACGGCGGCTCCTGGTCCTCACGGCCCTGCCAGGACGGCCGGGGCGCGGCAGGCTGCTCGGCCTGCTCCTCCGCCCTCTGCCCGCTGGGTGCCGGGGGCTTGGCGGGGGCTGCAGGCGCGGCAGGACGGGTGCCCTGGCCGGCGAGCGGCTGCGGCCGGGCAGCCGGCTGCGCCTTGGCGGCCGGCTGGGCCGCCGCGGGCTGGGCCTTCACGGGGGCGGGCTGACCCGCCCCCTGCTGACCCGCCCCCTGCTGACCTGCCCCCTGCTGACCCTGTCCCTGCTGACCCTGTCCCTGCGGGCCTGCCCCCTGTCGCCCCGAGCCGGACTGCGCCGGTGCCTGCTGCGCCCCGCCCTGCGACCCCGCGGACTGCGCCGGCGCCTTGGCGGGCTGCGCCTTCCGGGGCTGCGCCGCCGCCCCCTTCCCCGCGTCC
>JAODNQ010000280.1 GCA_025464695.1 Frankiales bacterium
GGGAGGCCGCGGCGGCCGACGGGGAGGCAGGGGCACCGGCGGACGCCGTGGGCGACGGGGCCGCCGACGCCCGGGTGGCCGCGGGGGCGGAGGGCGTCGCGGAGGGGACCGGGGAGGGGACGGACGACGGCGACGCGACGGAGGTGGACGCGGGCGCGGACGCGGAGGCGCGGTCGCCCGCGCTCGTGCCGGGGTCCGAGCCGCCGCTGCAGGCGGTCAGGGGGAGCAGGGCGAGGGCCAGCAGGCAGCGGGCCGCAGGGCCCGAGGGCGCGAGCAGGGCGGGGCGGGTCACGCTCCCAGTCTGCGTCCGCCGGGCAGGGCCCGCTCACCTAGGGTCCGGCCCGTGACCGCCTTCTTCGAGCCCCTGTCCGACCCCGCGGACCCGGCGGACAGCCGCTGGCGGGCCACGGAGCACACCGCGGGCCCCTGGGACCCGGCGTCGCAGCACGGCGGTCCACCGAGCGCACTGCTCGGCCGGGCGGTGGAGCGCTGCGCACCGCGCGACGACCTGCGCATCGCCCGGGTCACCGTCGAGATCCTCGGGGCCGTCCCCGTGGGCGACCTGGAGCTCCGGGCCCGGGTCGCGCGGCCGGGGCGGAGCGTGGAGCTGGTCGAGGCGGCGCTGTCGGCCGGTGGCCGCGACGTCGCCCGGGCCAGCGCGTGGCGGGTCCGGCGGACCGAGGGGGTGACGGTCGCGAGCCGGGCGCGGACCGCGCCGCCCCTGCCGGACACCGGCGAGGACCTGCCGGGCAGCTGGGGCGGCGGCTACCTGCGCGCCGTGGAGTGGCGCTTCGTCGCCGGTCGCTTCGACCTGCCCGGGCCGGCGGCGGCGTGGACCCGGATGCGGCTGCCCCTGGTCCCCGACGAGGAGCCGAGCCCCCTGCAGCGGGTCCTGGTGGTGGCCGACAGCGGCAACGGCCTGTCCAGCGAGCTCGACCTCGCCTCCTGGTTCTTCATCAACCCCGAGCTCACCGTGCACAGCTCCCGCGACGCCGTCGGCGAGTGGGTCTGCCTGGACGCGCAGACCACGGTGAGCGACGGCGGGTCGGGACTGGCGACCTCCGTGCTGTCCGACGTCGAGGGCCCCGTGGCCGTGGGCGCGCAGTCGCTGCTGGTCGCTCCGCGGTAGGTCGTTCACGAGTGGGACGATCGGGGCACCGATACAGTCTCCGGTCACCGTCGAGAGGCAACCCCGTGCGGCCCGACCTGTCCGAGCGCCTGCTGTTCCTGCGCTCCTTCCTCGCCAACCCCCGCCAGGTGGGCGCGGTCCTGCCGACGTCCGAGCGTGCGGTGAACGACATGCTCGACTTCGTGAACTTCACTCCGGCCAAGCTCGTCGTCGAGCTCGGCGCCGGCACGGGCTCGCACACCGGCCCGGTGCTCCAGCGGATGGCCCCGGACGCGCGGCTGGTCGCCTTCGAGATCGACCCCGCGCTCGCGGCGTCGCTGCGGGCCCGGATCCACGACCCCCGCCTGCGGGTCGTCGAGGGCAGCGCCGAGCACCTGGTCACCGAGCTGGCCGGGGAGCGTCCCGACGTCGTCGTCAGCGCGCTGCCGTTCACCTCGCTGCCGTCCGGCCTCGGCCGCACCATCCTCGAGCGCACCGCGCAGGTGCTCGCTCCCGGCGGCACCCTGCTCGTGCTGCAGTACAGCCCCTTCATCCAGAAGGAGCTCGAGCGGCTGTTCGTCACGCTGCGCCGCCGCATCTGCGTGCTCAACGTCCCGCCGGCCTTCCTCTACGGCTGCACGGACCCACGAGAGACGCCCGCCGCGTGAGCAGACAGACCTGGACGGTCGCCCGCCGGTACGCCGTCCCCCCGCTGGCCGCCGGCGTCCCGCTGGTGGTCACCGGACGCCGCAGCGGCTGGGCCCTGCTCGGGGTCGGCGCCGCAGTCGTCGCCTTCTTCCGCGACCCGGTCCGGCGCACCCCGCCCACCGACGACGTCGTCTACGCGGCGTCCGACGGCTTCGTGACCGCGGTCGAGGAGGACGTCGAGGACCCCGCCCTG
Source organism: Frankiales bacterium (assembly GCA_025464695.1). Next base: position 2,010 of record JAODNQ010000280.1, read on the forward strand.
CCGGGCGGCCGCGGCACCCGCGTCACCGTCTTCCTCAGCCTCACCGACGTCCACGTCAACCGGGCGCCCCTGCCGGGCCGGCTGGTCACGTCCGAGCAGCTCGGCGACGGCTTCGCCCCCGCGCTGTTCAAGGGCGCGGCCGACAACCGCCGCAACCGCCTGGTGTTCGAGGGGCCGTCCGGCCCGTTCGTCGTCGTGCAGGTCGCGGGCGCGCTGGCCCGGACCATCACCAACTGGGTCCGCCCGGGCGACACCGTGACCACCGGTCAGAAGCTCGGGATCATCCACTTCGGGTCGCGCACCGACGTGCTGCTGCCCGCGGGCAGCGTCGAGGTGCTGGTGTCGCGCGGCACCCGCGTGACGGGCGGCGTGACGCCGCTCGCCCGCCTCTTGCCGGTCGCGGCGACGGCCCCGACCGCGACCTCGGCGACGGGGGCCTGACGTGCGCGAGCACCTGGTGCCGGCGAACCTCGTCACGAGCGCCAGCCTGTCGGCCGGTGTCCTCGCCCTGCTGCTCGGCCGCGACCAGGTCGCCCTCGCCACCGCGCTCGTCGTGCTCGCGGGCGTCCTCGACGGCGTCGACGGTCACCTGGCCCGCCGCCGCGGCGGCGACCACCGGTTCGGGGCCCAGCTCGACTCCCTCACCGACCTGCTCTGCTTCTGCGTCGTGCCGGCCGTCGTGCTGGCCCGTGCGGTCGGGCCCGACCACCCTGTCGCCGGCCGCGTGGTCGCGGTCGCCTTCGTGCTCGGTGGCGCCTGGCGGCTGGCCCGCTTCCCCCTGGTGAAGGAGTCGGGCCACTTCGTCGGGCTGCCCACGCCGTCCGCGGGCGGGCTCACCATGCTGCTGACGCTCTGGGCCCCCGAGCCGGTGGCGCTCGTCGGGGCGCTCGTCCTCGCCTGGCTGATGTGCAGCACGCTGCGCGTCCCGACCGTGGTCGCGGCCGCCGCGACCGTCCGGCCGGGCCGCAAGTCCGAGGGCGACCCCCGCCGCCGGCGCCTGCGCACCGGCCGTCCCCGCGTGCTCGGGCGC
>JAODNQ010000072.1 GCA_025464695.1 Frankiales bacterium
CGCGGTCGCCCTGCGCCGGGCGCACAGCGCCACGCCCGTCCGGCTGACCGGTGCCCCTGCCGCGGCGGCCCGGTCCGACCCCGTCCGGGAGACCCACCGGGTGCGCGAGGCCCCGCCGTCGCCCGCGACGTCGTCGCGGACCGGCCGGCGCCGTCCCCCGGCCGGGGCGCTGGTCGCGGGAGGAGTCGGGCTGGTCCTCGTGGCGGCCGCCGTCGTCGGGTGGCGGCTGGGGGACGGCGACGCGCAGGTGGCGCCGCTGCCGGTCGCGGTCGCGCGGCCGTCGGTCGCCGCCAGCACCGCGCCGGACTGGAAGCGGGTGCTCGACGACCTCGACGCCGCCCGGGCCGAGGCGTTCGCCTCGGGCGACGTCGCCTCCCTCAGCCGCACGTACGCGGCGGGGTCGCCGGCGCTGGCTGCCGATGCCGCCGTGCTGCGGCAGCTCGTGGCGGCCGGACGCACGGCCCGCGGGGTGCGCCACACGGTGCGCTCCGTGCAGCAGGTCGCGTTCGACGGCACGACCGCGCGGCTGCGCATTCGCGACGTCCTCGCCGCCTACCAGGTGCTGGACCGCGACGGCTCCGTGCTCGAGCAGCGCCCGGCGCGGGGCGAGGCGCCGTACGCCGTCGTGGTCGTGCGGACGGCGCAGGGGTTCCGGCTCCGGGAGGTCAGCGCCCTCTAGAGCGAGGCCGCCAGCCCCTCGTCCACGGTGCGGTGGGCGAAGGAGAAGCCGCTGCCCTCGAGCACGGCCGGCACCAGCCGCTGGCCGGTGAGCACGCCCTCCTGGGCGAAGGCGCCCAGCGCCGCCTTGAGGGCGAAGCCGGGGACGTGCACGGGCAGGGTCGGCCGGTGCACCGCCCGCCCCAGGGTCTTGGTGAACTCCTTGTTCGTCACGACGCCGGGCGCGACCAGGTTGACCGGACCGCGCACGTCGGCGGTCAGCAGGTGCACGACCGCGGCGACCTCGTCGGCCAGGCTGATCCACGGCACGTACTGCTTCCCGCTGCCCAGCGGCGCGCCGCCTCCGGCCTTGAACAGCGGCAGCTGCTTCTTGAGCGCCCCGCCCTTCGCGGACAGCACGATGCCGGTGCGCAGGTGGGCCACCCGCACGCCCGCCTGCTCGGCCGGCGCCGTCGCGGCCTCCCACTGCCGGCAGACGTCGGCGAGGAAGCCTGCGCCGGACGGGCCGGTCTCGTCGGTGAGACGGTCGCCGGTGTCGCCGTACCAGCCGACGGCGCTGGCCGACAGCAGGACGGCGTCGGGGCGGGCCTCGGCGAGCGCGCGGGCGACGGCGGTCGTGCCCTGCACGCGGCTGTCGAGGACCTGCCGCTTCCAGTCGTCGGTCCAGCGGTGGTCGGCCACGCCGGCGCCGGCGAGGTGGACGACGGCGTCGAGGTCGGCGACGGCGTCGGGCGACAGGGAGGTGCCGTCCCAGCGGCGGGCGTCGGGGGAGGGGTCGTCCCCGCGGACGAGGCGGACGACGTCGTGCCCCGCCGCCCGGAGCGCGGGGACGAGGGCGGTGCCGATGAGCCCGGACGCGCCGGTGACTGCGATCCTCATGACGTGATCATGGCCCGGGCGGGGGCGCGGCGCACGTCCAGGGTCAGGGCCGCAGCCCGCGCAGGCACAGCTCCAGGTGGCGCCGCCAGTCCAGCGCGACGGTGGTCTGCAGGCTCTCGCGGACGCCCCGCAGCCCCACCAGGACCGCGAGGACGTCCTCGACGGTGACGTCGTCCCGGCACGTGCCGTGCTGCTTGGCGTCCTCCAGCAGGGCCGCCATCCGGGTCTGCAGCTGCAGCCGGAGCGCCTCGACCGCCGGCGAGCTCCACAGCTTCGTGGCGCAGCCGCGCGGCGAGGCCTGGACCTCGCCGAAGGTGCGGATGCAGGCGGCGAGGCCGGTGCCGTCGGGCAGCGCGAGGGCGGCACCGGCGGCGTCGACGTAGGTCTGCAGCAGGTCCGTCAGCAGCGCGTCGAGCAGGTCCTCGCGCGCCGGGAAGCGCCGGTAGAGGGTGCCGACGCCGACGCCGGCCCGCTTGGCGACGTCGTCGAGACCGGCCGTCAGGCCCTGCTCGTGGAAGACCTCGGCGGCCGCGGTGAGCAGCCGCTCGCGGTTCGCGGCAGCGTCCCGCCGCAGCGGTCGGACCTCCACGTCAGGCCGAGTCGCTGACGAGCGTCCCGCCGGCGACGACGGCGAGCTCGGGGTGGCGCACCTCGCCGGGGAAGTCCTCCGGCTCCGGCGACGTCGCCCGCGGCACCAGCATCGCCACGAGCATGGCGACGAGGGACGCCCCTGCGAGGACGGCGAAGCTGTGCGTGTACCCCGCCTCGACCGGCAGGCCGTCGGGGCGGGCCCCCGCGGTGACGACGCTGGCGAGGACCGCGCCGCCGAGGGCGCCGCCGACGGTGCGGATGTTGGCGTTCATGCCGCTCGCGACGCCGGTCTGCTCCGGCGGGACCGACTCGACGACCAGGTTGGACATCGCCGCGAAGGCGAGGCCGATCGCGAAGCCGCTGACCACGAGGGCGGCGACGAGCTGCCAGAGCTCCTGGTGCACGAAGGCGATCGACAGCAGGGCCAGCGTGGTGAGGCCGGTGCCGACGACGAGGACCCGCTTGGAGCCGTGGCGCGCCGCGAGCCGGCCGGACAGCAGACCGGCGACGAACAGCGCGATCGACTGGGGCAGCAGGAGCAGGCCGGACTGCGTGACGGACAGCCCGAAGCCGTACCCGGTGGACTCGGGGGTCTGCAGCAGCTGCGGCACGAAGGCGAAGCTGGCGTACATCGCGAAGCCGACGAGCAGCGACGCCAGGTTGGTCGTCCAGACGGCGGGGACGCGCATCATGGTCATGTCGATCAGCGGAGCGTCGCTGCGGGACTCCGTGCGCACCCAGACGACGGCCAGCACGACGGCGGCGGCCAGCAGGCCGAGGACCTTGCCGGAGGTCCAGCCCCAGCTGCGGCCCTGGCTGACGCCGAGCAGGAGGCAGACCAGCCAGGCCGACAGCAGCGCGGCGGTGACGAGGTTGATGCGGCCCGGGGTGCGGCTGACCGAGCGGGGGACGTAGCGGGCGGCGGCGATCGTCGCGACGATCGTCATGATCATCGGCAGCCAGAACAGCCAGTGGTAGCTCAGGGCGCTGACGATCGGCCCGGCGACGACGAGGCCGAAGCCGCCGCCGACGGCGAGGAGGGCGGCAGCCGTGCCGATGGCGCCGGCGACCTTCTCGCGCGGGAAGACGTCGCGGATGATGCCGAAGGTCAGCGGGAGCACGCCGCCGCCGACGCCCTGCACGACGCGGGCGAAGATGAGCACCTCGATGGTGGGCGCGAGCGCCGCGATCAGCGAGCCGAGCGAGAGCATCGCCAGCGCCGCGACCAGCATCTTCTCCTTGCCGATCTTGTCGCCGACGCGCCCGACGATGGGCGTGAAGACCGAGGCCGACAGCAGGTACGCCGTCAGGACCCAGGTCACGGTCCGCTGGTCGGTGTCCAGGGCGCGCTGGATCGTCGGCAGCACCGGGTTCGTCATGGACTGCAGCAGCGAGAACGCGGTGACGCCGGCCAGCAGGACCGCGAAGGTGGCGCGGTAGTCGGTGGCGTGCCCTGGCGCGGTCTTCTCGTGGGCGGGAGTCGGTGGGGTGCTGCTGCGGGACAAGGCGTGCTCCGTCGCTCTCGGGGTGTACCGAGTGTCTACAGCCTAACCGGAGGATCTGTTCCACTTGGCACGACGGTGTGGCGCGGCTCACGTCCCCGCGGGGAACGCCGACGGGGGCGGTCACCGTCTCCGGTGACCGCCCCCGTGGGGCCGTGCGGGGTGCTAGAGGCCGAGCTCGGCGGCGAAGTCGCCCTCCTCGAGGCGCTCCTTCACGGTGACCAGGAAGCGGGCGGCGTCGGCGCCGTCGACGATCCGGTGGTCGTAGGTCAGCGCGAGGTAGACCATCGAGCGGACGGCGATGACCTCGCCCAGGGCGGGGTCCTCGACGACGACGGGCCGCTTGACGACGGCGCCGGTGCCCAGGATGCCGACCTGCGGCTGGTTGAGGATCGGGGTGTCGAACAGGGCGCCGCGGGAGCCGGTGTTGGTGAGGGTGAACGTGCCGCCACCGAGCTCGTCGGGGGTGACCCGGTTGGTGCGGGTCCGCTCGGCGAGGTCGGCGATCTTGCGGGCCATCCCGCCGAGGTTGAGGTCGCCGGCGTTCTGGATGACCGGCACGAGCAGGCCGCGGTCGGTGTCGACGGCGATCCCGAGGTGCTCGGCCTCGTGGTAGGTCACGGTCCCGGCCTGCTGGTCGATGCTGCAGTTCACGACCGGGTGGGCCTTCAGGGCCTCCACCGTCGCGAGCGCGAAGAACGGCAGGAAGCTGAGCTTGGTGCCCTCGCGGGCCTCGAAAGCGCCCTTCGCGCGCTGCCGCAGCTGCGCGATACGAGTGACGTCGGCCTCGAGCACGGTCGTGAGCTGCGCGGAGGTCTGCAGCGACTCGACCATCCGGGTCGCGATGACCTTCCGCAGCCGCGTCAGCGGCTCGGTCCGTCCCCGGACGCTGGTCTTGGGCGCGGCTGCGACGGCCTGGTCGACGAACGCCGGCGCCGGAGCGCTCGGGGCGGTCGCGGGCGTCGGGATCTCCTGCCGGTCCGGCGCGGCCTCCGCCGCAGCAGGGGCAGGGGCGGCAGCAGGGGCGGGGGCGGCAGCGGAGGCGGAGCCGGCGGCGTCCAGGACGTCCTGCTTGCGGATCCGTCCCCCGACACCGGTGCCCTGCACCGACGCGAGGTCCACGCCGTGCTCGGTCGCGAGCTTGCGCACCAGCGGCGTGACGTAGGCGCTCTCGCCACCGGACGCGGGGGCCGAGGCCACCGGAGCGGGAGCCGCGGGAGCCGGCGTCGGAGCCGGTGCAGGCGTCGGAGCCGGAGCAGGCGTGGGGGCCGGCGGGGGCGTCGGCGCGGGCGCAGGTGTGGGAGCGGGCGGGGGCGT
>JAODNQ010000091.1 GCA_025464695.1 Frankiales bacterium
ACGTCGCCCGGCGCACGGAGGACCTGGCGGCCGACGTCGCCCGGCGCACCGGCGCGCTCGCACCCGCTCTCCAGGCGCTGTCGGCAGAGCTCGCCGGGCGCACGGGACCGCTGGCGACGGCCGAGGCCGTCGAGGCGCTGCAGGCAGAGGTCGCCCGCCGCACCGAGCCGCTGGGCCGCGCCCTCGACGCGCTGCCCGCCGAGCTCACCGCCCGCACCAACGGGCTGGCCCGGGCCGACGCCGTCGAGCTGCTGGCAGCAGACCTGCGTGCGCTCGTCGACGCGGCCGCCCGCCGCGACGACCTCACCGGCCTGGCCCGTCGCGAGGGCGTCGACGCGCTGGCGTCCGACGTCGCTCGCCGCGGCGACGACCTGGTCGCCCTGCTCGGCGACGTCGCGCGGCGTGGCGACGACCTGGCGGGGCTGGCCGGTGAGGTCGCCCGGCGCGCCGACCTGGACACCCTGGCCGACCGGCTCACCGCCCGGGTGTCGGACCAGCTCTCGGACCAGCTCGCTGCCCGTCCGAGCGTGACGCCCGAGCACCTGGGCGCCGTCACCGACGCCGTCTCCGCCCGGCTGGCCGAGCTCCCGGACAGCAGCGCGCTCGCCGCCGACCTCGGGACCCGGCTGGGCGAGCTGTCGGAGCGGACGCTCGACGAGGCCGCGCTCGAGCGCGCTCAGGCTCCCGTGCTCGCCCGGCTCGACCAGCTGCCGACGAGCGCGGTCCTGGTCGAGGGCCTGGCGGCGCTGGAGGAGCGGCTCGCGCAGCGCGTCGAGGCCCGGCTGCAGGTGCTCGAGGACCGGCTGCTGGAGGCCGTCCGGACCGACGCGACCTCGGTGAAGGGGCAGGTCGAGGGCCTGGAGAGCAGCGTGCTCGACGGCCTGGAGGGCGTGGTGCAGGGCGTCGCGACGCTGGCGGCGCGGCTGCTCGACCGGCTGCCGGAGGCCGGCCTGCTCCAGGTGACCGCGGAGGGGGTGCAGCAGCTGGCGCAGGCGCAGACGGAGCTCGCCGAGCGGGTCGCCCGCAGCGGCGACCTCACCAGCCGCCACGTGGAGCAGCTGGAGGCGGTCCGCGAGCAGGTCCAGCAGCAGGCGCAGCAGCCGGTGGAGCTGCCTGAGGGCCTGGTCGGCGGGCTGGTCGACGGCGTCGTCGAGCGGCTCAGCGGCACGGTGGCCCAGCAGGTGGCGGAGCAGCTGCAGGAGCACGTGGCACGTGCGGTGCAGACCGCGGTGGCCGAGGCCGTGGCGTCGGCGGTCCAGGCCCGGCCCGCCGCGCCGCAGGAGCAGGCGGCCACGGACCCGACTGCCGTCACGCCGGCGCCGGACCAGGAGCCCGTGCCGGCACCCGACGCAGCCCCCGCACCGGACGCCGCACCGGCCGCAGCCGAGCCCGACGTCGCTGCCGCCCCCGAGCCGATCGCACCTGAGCCCGCGGCACCCGAGCCCGCTGCACCCGAGCCCGCTGCACCCGAGCCAGCGGTCGAGCCCGCGGAGGCCGCTGCGCCGGAACCTGCAGCGCCCGCGGCTCCCGCGCGACCGACCCGTCCCGCGCGACCCGCCGTCGACCGCAGCGTCGCCCCGCGCCTGCCCCGGTAGCAGTCAGCGGTCAGCGGTCAGCGGTCACCAGCACCGTCAGGCGCGGCGCCGGCGCAGCAGCCGCCGGACCGTCCCGAGGGCGTGCAGCCCGACGCTCGCCAGGACCACGCCACCGGCGGCCGCCAGCAACCGCGCCGCCGTCGTCACCGCGGCCTCGCCGGGGAGCCGGCCTGGACCCGCGGCCACGAGCGCGGAGGCCCGGCGGCCGTCGGTCTCGCGCCCCTCGGGCTCGTCCTGCGGGGCCGTCCGTCCCTGCACGGCGGCCACCAGCGGCGCGGGTGCGCCGCTCTCGGACAGCGTCGGCGGGTCGTCCGGGTCGTGGTCGGCGAACTCCTCCGGGATGCCCGCCTTCCGCGCCTGCTCCGTCGACGCGGTGCCGGACGGCGCGACGTCGGAGTCGTACGGCGCGGTGACGACGAAGGCACTGGTGAGCAGCAGGAACCGGGTGAACAGGTTGAGGAACAGCAGCAGACCGACGACGACGGCGAACGTGCCGTAGGTCGCCTCGCCCTTGCTCGTGGTGCGCGCGACGTAGATGCCGCCCAGCACCTTGAGCACCTCGAACCCGACGGCGCCCAGCAGGGCGCCCCGGATGAGACGGCGGAACGGGTTCGCGACGCGTGACAGCCGTCCGAACAGGTAGAGGAACAGGGCCGTGTCCGCGACCAGCGCCAGCGCGTACCCGAGCAGCCGGGTGAAGACGCGGGCCGGCGTGGAGTCGTCGACGTGCAGCAGGTCGAGGGCGTCCGCGGTGAAGCCCGTGACCAGCCCGGTGGTGACGACGGACGCGCCGATGGTGGCGAACAGCCCGACGAGCACGACGACGTCGAGCAGCTTGCGGACGACGATGTTGCCGGCGGTGACGTTCTGGTGCCAGATGCTGCGGATGGCTTCACGCAGGGCGTCGATCCAGCCGAGCCCCGAGTACAGCGTGCCGAGGATGCCGAGGACTCCGGCCGGGCCCTTCGCCTCCTCCAGGGTGGTGCCCAGGGTCTCGACGAGCGCCGGCGGCAGCACCCCGCCCAGCGCGTCCTGCACCTTGGCGCTGGCGTCGTCGCCGTAGACGTAGCCGAGCAGCGAGACCGCGAGCAGCACGATCGGGAACAGCGACAGGAACCAGTAGTAGGTGACGGCGGCGGCGAGCCGGTCCCCCGTGTCGGCCTGGTAGCGCTGCACCGCACGCACGAGGTGGTCGAGGAAGGGACGCCGCTGCCGGGCGCGCGTGAGCAGGGCGGAGGGAGAGACCACGAGCAGCGCCTACCCCGTCATGCGGAGGGCAAGAGGACGGGCTCGACCGGACCGGGCAGCCCGCCCGGCCCGAACGGGTAGTCGCGCTGCGGCCGCCAGACGCCGTCGCCGCCGCGCTCGAAGAGGGTGAAGCCCCAGACGCGGAAGCGGGCGTCGTAGGTGGCGAGGGCGTCGTAGGCCTCGTCGAGCGCTGCCGGGCCGAGGTCGTGCGCGACCGTGACGTGCGGGTGGTACGGGAACAGGGTCTCGCGGGCCAGCGGGCCGCTGCGCACCTGCGCCTCGAGCCGCTCGCACTCGCTGATCCCGCGGGCCAGCGGCACGAACACGACCGGCGAGACCGGGCGGAAGGTGCCCGAGCCGCGCAGGTGGACGTCGAACGGCTCCTCGCACTCGGCCACCCGGCGCAGGTGCTCCTCGACCTCCTCGAGCCGGGCGTCGTCGAGCGGCGTCGGGGGCAGCAGGGTGACGTGCGGCGGGACCGCGGCGGCGTTGGGGTCGCCGAGCCGCTCGCGCCACCCCTGCAGCTCGGTGGTGTACGGCTCGGGGATCCCGATCGACACCCCGAACTCCCGCGTCCGCATCAGCGCGCCAGCAGCCCGACCCGGTCGCGGACCTCGGCCATCGTCGCCGACGCGACCGCGCCCGCCCGCGCGGCGCCGGCGGCCAGGACGTCGTCCAGCTGCGACGGGTCGGCCATCAGGGCGGCGTACCGCTCGCGCACGGGAGCGAACAGCGCGACGACGGCCTCGGCGACGTCGCCCTTGAAGTCGCCGTAGCCCTTGCCCTCGTAGTCCCCCTGCAGCTCCTCGACCGACCGTCCGGTGCAGACCGACAGGATGGTCAGCAGGTTGGTGATGCCCGGCTTGTCGTCGGAGGCGACGACCTCCCGACCGGTGTCCGTGACCGCGCTCTTGACCTTCTTGGTCAGCGCCTTGGGCTCGTCGACGACCCAGAGCGTGCCCGGCCCGCCGCGGCTGGTGCTCATCTTCGCGGTCGGGTCCTGCAGGTCCTTGATGCGCGCCGCGCTGGTCTGCACGTACGGGTCGGGCACCGCGAAGGTGTCGCCGTAGCGGGTGTTGAACCGCTGCGCCAGGTCGCGGGTGAGCTCGAGGTGCTGGCGCTGGTCCTCACCGACCGGCACCGCCTTCGGGCGGTACAGCAGGATGTCGGCGGCCTGCAGGACCGGGTAGGTGAAGATGCCGACGTTGCCGCCACCCTTCTCCTTGAACTGCGTCATGCGGCTGGCCTCGCCGAAGCCGGTGAGGCACGACAGCACCCACGCCAGCTCGGCGTGCTCGGGCACGTGGCTCTGGAGGAACAGCGTCGAGCGCTCGGGGTCGACGCCCATGGCCAGCAGCTCGGCGACCGTCTGCAGGGTGCGCTCGCGCTGCTCCTCACGTGTCGGGGTGCGGGTGAGGGCGTGCAGGTCGGCGACGAAGTAGAAGCACTCGTACTCGTCCTGCATCGCCGCCCAGTGCCGCACGGCCCCCAGGTAGTTGCCGAGGTGCTTGCCCTGGCCTGTCGGCTGGATGCCCGACAGCACGCGGGGACGGGGACCACTCGCAGCCGACACGCAGGCATCCTGCCACCGACCGACCGGCGGGCTGATCAGATGCCCCTCCGGGTGACGGTCGCGCAGGTGCAGGGCAGGCTTCGCGGGTGACCGCTCTGGAGCCCGACGACGACGGAGACGACAGCTGGGACCTCGCCGTCGTCGGCGCCGGGCCCGCCGGCAGCGCCGCCGCGCTCGCCGCGCTGCGGGCCCGTCCGGACGCCCGCGTGCTGCTCCTGGACCGGTCCGACTTCCCCCGCGACAAGTCGTGCGGGGACGGCATCGCCCCGCACGCCCTCGACGAGCTGGCCCGCCTCGGGGTCGCCGACGTCCTCGCCGACCGCGTCCCCGTCTGGCACCTGCGGCTGCGCTCCCCCGGCGGCACGGAGGTGGTGCGCCGGCTGCAGCGCCCCGACCACGTGGTGCCGCGCACCCTGTTCGACGCCCGCCTCGTCGACGCCGCGGTGGCCCGTGGCGCGGTGCTGCGCCGGCAGACCGTCCGCACCCTCGAGGTGCGCCCGGACCGCGTGGTGCTGGACGGGCAGACGTCGGCGCGCGTCGTCGTGGGGGCGG
>JAODNQ010000121.1 GCA_025464695.1 Frankiales bacterium
CGCCGTCCTCCACACGCTGAACCTGCGGCTGTTCCCGGAGCAGCTGGAGTACGTGGTCAACCACGGCGAGGACAGGGTCGTCCTGGTCGACGCCACGGTCCTGCCGCTGCTCGCGAAGGTCGCCGCCGGGCTGACGACGGTCGAGCACTACGTGGTCATCGGGGACGCCGACACGACCGGGCTGCCCGGCAGCGTCCACTCGTACGAGGAGCTCCTGCGCGACCAGCCGAGCACCTTCGAGTGGCCCGAGCTGGACGAGCGGTCGGCCGCGGCCATGTGCTACACGAGCGGCACGACCGGCAACCCCAAGGGCGTCGTCTACAGCCACCGGTCGGCCTACCTGCACTCGATGGCGTCCTGCACCGGCAACGGCTTCGGGATCACCGAGCGCGACTCGATCCTGCCGGTCGTGCCCATGTTCCACGCCAACGCGTGGGGGCTGCCCTACTCCGGCTTCTACGCCGGCGCCGACTTCGTGATGCCCGGCCGGTTCCTCCAGGCCGAGCCGCTGGCGCGGATGATCGAGCAGTTCCGGCCGACCCTCGCCGGCGCCGTCCCGACCATCTGGAACGACCTGCTGCGCCACGTCGACGAGCACGAGACCGACCTGAGCTCGCTGCGGCTCGTCCCGTGCGGCGGCTCGGCCGTGCCGCTCTCGCTCATGCAGGCCTTCTGGGACCGGCACGGCGTCCGGATCGTGCAGGCCTGGGGCATGACCGAGACGTCGCCGCTGGCCGCCATCTCGCACCCGCCGAAGGGCGCGACCCCCGAGGACGAGTGGACCTACCGGTCCCGCACCGGGCGGGTCAGCGCCGGCGTCGAGATGCGCATCGTGGCCGACGACGGCACCGTCCTGCCCTGGGACGGCGTCTCGGTGGGCGAGATGCAGTGCCGGGGCTCGTGGGTCACCGGCGCCTACTACCGCGACGCCGACCCGGACAAGTTCTCCGACGGCTGGCTGCGGACCGGCGACGTCGCCACCGTCGACGCCCGGGGCTTCGTGCAGATCACCGACCGGAGCAAGGACGTCATCAAGTCCGGCGGCGAGTGGATCAGCTCGGTCGAGCTCGAGAACCAGCTCATGGGCCACCCCGACGTGTTCGAGGCGGCCGTCGTCGCGGTGCCGGACGACCGCTGGGACGAGCGGCCCCTCGCCTGCGTCGTGCTGGCGCCCGGCGCCTCGACCTCCGCGCAGGAGCTGCACGACTTCCTGGCCGGGAAGGTGGCCAGGTGGCAGCTGCCGGAGCGCTGGACGTTCGTCGAGGCGGTCCCCAAGACCAGCGTCGGCAAGTTCGACAAGAAGGTGCTGCGCGCCCAGTACGGCGACGACGCCCTGACGGTCGAGACGCTGGCGACCTGAGGGCTACCGCCCCACGAGGTGCACGGTGCTCACCGCGTGGCCCTTGACCGACGCCGGGCTGAACCGCTCGGTCACCCAGGTCTTCGAGGTGAACAGGCGGGTCTGGTCGGCGTAGTGCGGTGAGCTCGGGTTGTCGCTCTGGCTGTACGTGAGGATCGTCCGGGCGTCCGGCCACTCCGACGACGTCCAGCCCACGACCTGCACGAACGACGACCCGTGCACCGGGTCGACCAGCCCCGCCTTCCCGCCGGTGGCGCGGACCGAGATGGCGTTGAACTGGCCCTCGGGGTCGCCCGGGCCGCCGGGGACCGGGATCCGCAGGCTGCCGCGCTGGGCGTACTGGTAGCTGCCCTGTTGGGCGCTGACGTCGATGCCGGAGGCCGCGAGCGAGGCGACGGCGTCACCGAAGGCCTGCTGCACGAGCGGGCTGGCCGTGTTCACCGTGTTGGGCGTGTGCACGGGGTCGGCGGCGTCGAAGGCGTGCACCCAGGGGCCACCGGTCGCGGCGAGCGCTCCGCTCCAGAAGGTGCGCCACAGCAGCGAACCGCGACTGCGCACGTCCTCGTGCAGGTCCCAGGCTGCCAGGGCGTCGCACGCCTTGTCGACCGCGACCGGCGCACCGCCCGACGTCGGCGCCTGCCCGCCCGGGAAGCTGCGGCACATGGCGACGACGTCGGCGCGGCCCATCTCGCCGGCGTAGGAGCGGTCCGAGAACACGAGGTCCTGCAGGTCCTGCCGGGTGAAGCCCTTGCCGGTCCGGCCGTCCGTGCCGTCGATCCGGGTCTTGGTCATGACCAGGCCGATGCGGGTGCGCAGCGTCCTGGCGGTGCCCTCGTCACCGACGATCAGCGGGAAGCCGGTCAGCGGCTTCGCCGGGTTCGCCAGCCAGTACGAGTCGTTCGAGTTCGTCACGTAGTCGCTGCGCGTCAACGAGGGCAGGTGCGAGGCGCCGAACAACCCGGGGGAGGCCGAGTCGGCGTCGGTGAGCCAGTCGCAGCGGGTGGTCGAGCCGTCCAGGACCGGGAAACGGGCGAGCTGGTAGACCGCGACGCCGAGCGGGGTGTTGCAGCGGCTGACGAGCGACTCGGGCACGTTCGGCACCGCGCCGATGTCGGCGTAGAGCGCGCGCCCCTGCCGGTCGCTGGCGATGGTGTTGACCCACGGGATGCCCTGGTACCTGTTCAGGACCTGCTGCAGCTCCGCGGTCGACTGGGCGTGGTCGGTGTCGAAGAAGTGGTTGAGCAGGCGGAGGTTGTCGGCGTTCGCGTCGCGGATGGTGTACGCCACCGCGGAGGTCCAGGGCAGCGGGACGCTGGCCAGCTCGGTCACCATGGGGCCGTACCGGGTGCTCCAGAGCGTCCGCGTCTGCGGGCCGGTGGCCGTCTGCACCGAGACCGTGCGCGACGTCATCCTCGTCGGCACGCCGTCGACCAGGTACGACGTCGGGTCGCCCGGCACGAGGGTGAGCTGGTACGGCGTGAAGCGGCGGGCGGTCGAGACGGTGTGCGACCAGGCCAGGCTCTTGGTGTGGCCGATGAGCACCAGGGGGGCGCCGTAGAGCGAGCCGCCCGCGACGTCGAGCTTGCCGGGGATCGTGAGGTGCGACTGGTAGAAGCGCTCGGTGCCGTACCAGGGGAAGTGCGGGTTGCCGAGCAGCATCCCGTGGCCGGCGTTGGGGCCGCGGGTCGCGTCCTTGCCGAGCGCGACGGCGTTGCTGCCGATGTCGAGGTGGAACCCGCCCGCGATGCTCCTCGCGGTGGTGTCGACGTCCAGCGGCGCGGGCAGGGCGGGCACGACGCCGGCCGCGGGCGGCTGGGCCTGCGCGATGCCCGAGACGAGCACGCCGCTCGAGGCGAGCAGCGCCAGCTGGTAGAGCCGGCGGTAGGCGGTGGCCTCGGAGATCGGCCTGACCCAGGCCTTGCCGCGGCAGCGCGCGTCCGGGACGCCCTTGCTGCCGCCGACGTCCTTCAGGTACCGGTTCCAGCCGGCGACGTAGCCCGTGGCGAGCTGCTTCACCTCGGCCTTCGGGCCCATCGGCGCGGGGGTGCGCACGAGCCTGTCGACGACGCCGCTGCCGATGACGCCCTTCCAGAAGACGTCGCTGTCGAGGTTGGTCGAGCTGTAGCCGTTGCCGCGCTGCAGGTACGTGCCGCCGGCCCCGAAGAACCGGCTGCGCTCGCCGTCGACGGTCACGTAGTCGTCGGCCATCGTGCACAGGTCGTCCTGCGCGAAGGCGTACGCGTAGCCGTACCCGAGCGACGCGTAGTCCTTGGCCGTGATGTGCGGGATGCCGAACTCGGTGCGGGTCACGGTGACGTCGAAGCCGGACGCCGTCGCGGGGGCGGCGGCGGCCAGCCCCGAGGCGACGACGGCGGTGGCGAGCGAGGCGGCGACGGCAGCGCGGAGGAGTCTCACGCCCTCCCTGTTCGACGTCGTCGGCCCCCGTCCCTGCAACACGGGCGTGACGGAGCGTTCAGGAGCCCTTGCGGGCCAGCTCCAGTGCCACGGTCGTCATGTGCGGGACGGTCAGCCCCAGCACCGCGGCGAAGGCGTTGTCGCTCGCCCGCCGGGGGTCGCGCGCGGCCAGGACCCCGGCGCCGACGAGCCCGACCGCCACTGCCCACGCGCTGCGCCGGCCCAGTGCCAGGACGGCGCGGGGCAGGGTGCCGGGGTCGGCCAGGCGGTCGTCGGCCACGAGCGCGTCGGTCACCCGGGCGGTGTGGCGCAGGGCGTGCCAGCCGCCGAAGTAGCCGGCGAAGGCGAGCGACGGCGGGGCAACGAGCGCGAGGGCGGTGAGGCGCGCCGTGTCACCGGCGGCCTCGCGGTCACCGCTCAGCGCCAGGGCGGTGGCGGCTCCCACGGCCAGCGCTGCGGGCACCCCGACCGTGCGCCGCGTGGCAGGGTCCCGCAGCAGCGCCAGCCCCGACCGGTCGCCGACGGC
>JAODNQ010000142.1 GCA_025464695.1 Frankiales bacterium
GCCGACGCCCTGCAGAACCTGCTCGGGACGCACCCCGTCATCGAGGCGCTGCTGCAGCACCGCGAGATCACCCGGCTGCTCATGGTCGTGGAGAAGCAGCTGCTGCCGACCGTGGCCGACGACGGCCGGATCCACACGACGTTCAAGCAGATGGTGGCGGCCACCGGCCGGCTGTCGTCCGACAACCCGAACCTGCAGAACGTGCCGATCCGCACCCAGCAGGGCCGCGAGATCCGGCAGGGGTTCGTCGCCGGCCGGGGCTTCGAGGCGCTCATGACGGCCGACTACAGCCAGATCGAGATGCGCATCATGGCCCACCTCTCGGCCGACGCCGGGCTGAAGGAGGCCTTCAACACCGGCGAGGACCTCCACACCTTCGTGGCGTCCCGGGCCTTCGGCGTGCCGGTCGAGCAGGTCGACCCCGAGCTGCGCCGGCGGGTCAAGGCCATGAGCTACGGCCTCGCCTACGGGCTGTCGGCCTACGGGCTCGCGACCCAGCTCCGGATCCCCACGGACGAGGCCAAGGAGCAGATGACGGCCTACTTCGAGCGGTTCGGCGGCATCCGCGACTACCTGCGCGACGTCGTCGAGCAGGCCCGCAAGGACGGCTACACCAGCACCATCCTCGACCGCCGCCGCTACCTGCCCGACCTCACCAGCGACAACGGGCAGCGCCGGTCCATGGCCGAGCGGATGGCGCTCAACGCCCCGATCCAGGGGTCGGCCGCCGACATCATCAAGCTCGCGATGCTCGGGGTGCACCGGGCGCTGCGGACCGAGGGGCTGCGCTCCCGGCTGCTGCTGCAGGTCCACGACGAGCTCGTGCTCGAGGTCGCCCCGGGGGAGCAGGAGGCCCTGGAGGTGCTCGTGCGGCGGGAGATGGGGTCGGCGTACGCGCTCGACGTCCCCCTCACGGTGAGCGTCGGCGTGGGGCGCACCTGGGACGAGGCGGGGCACTAGTGGCGTCCCGCTCGGTCACCACCGCGGTCCAGACGCGCTTCGCCGACCTGGACCCGCTCGGTCACGTCAACAACGTCGCGTTCTTCACCTACATGGAGACGGCGCGCATCCGCTTCATCGACCAGGTCCGCGGCAGCATCGGCCGGGTGCTCGTCGCCCGCAGCGAGTGCGACCACCGGGCCGAGATCGGCGCGCACGTCCGCACCGTCGACGTCACCGTCTCGGCGGAGTCGGTCGGGCGGACGTCGATCGTGCTGCTGCACGAGCTGACCGTCGAGGGCCGCCCGGTCGCGACCGGGCGCGTCGTGCTGGTGAAGGTCGACGCCGACCACCGGCCCGTACCGGTCTCGGACGCCGAACGGGCCCTGCTGCTGTCGTCCTAGGCCGGCTGGGTAGGGGGTCGGCATGAGCACCCCCGCCGTCCCCCTGGACGTGACCAGCCCGCTGCCGTCCGGCAGCGCCATGCCCCTGCTCGGCTTCGGCACGTGGCAGATCACCGGCCCGACCGCCACCGAGGCCGTCGCCTGGGCGCTCGAGGCCGGCTACCGGCACCTCGACACCGCCACCGTCTACGGCAACGAGGCCGAGGTCGGGCGCGGCCTGGCCGCCAGCGGCGTCGACCGTCGCGAGGTCTTCGTGACGACGAAGTGCCCGCCGACCCTCGCCGACCGGGCCCGCGAGACCCTGGAGCAGAGCCTCGAGGCGCTCGGCACGGACCACGTCGACCTGTGGCTGATCCACTGGACGCCCGACTCCGGCGTCGGCGAGGACCTGTGGACCGACTTCGCCCGGGCCCGGGCCGACGGCCTGGTGCGCGACATCGGCGTCAGCAACTACTCGCTCGCCCAGCTCGACGCCCTCGAGGCCGCCACCGGCATCCGGCCGGCGGTCAACCAGGTGCCCTGGAGCCCGCTGCGGTTCGACGTCGACGTCCTCGAGGGCCACCGGCAGCGCGGCGTGGTGCTCGAGGGCTACAGCGCCCTGCGCGGCGGCACGCTGGAGCACCCGGTGGTCACGGGCATCGCGCAGCGGCTGGGCAGGACGCCCGCACAGGTCCTGGTGCGGTGGCACCTCGACAGCGAGGTCGTCGTCATCCCCAAGTCGACCGACAAGACGCGGATCTTCAGCAACGCCGACGTCGACGGCTTCCGGCTCGCACCGGAGGACCTCGACGCGCTGGACGCGCTCGGCGGCTAGCGCCGTCAGGCCTGCGGTGCCTCGCTCGCCGCCTTCACGAGCTCCGCCAGGGAGTCCTCGAGGTGGCGGGCGAGCACCGGCAGGTCCGGCACGGCGTCGGCGTCGGCGAGCAGGCCGTAGGTGACGGAGCCGTGGTAGCTGATGATCGCGATCGCCAGGGTGTGCTCGGGTGCGAGGAAGGCCAGCGGCGCGAGCTGCACGAGCTGGCGGCCCAGCAGGTAGATCGGCACCTGCGGGCCGGGGACGTTGGTGACCAGCAGGTTGTAGAGCCGGCTGGAGAAGCCGAGCCGGGACGCCCGGGCGAGCACCGCCGGCGGCAGCGCGTTCTCCAGCGACGTCATGACCTTGGCGCCCTCGGCCTGGCGCGAGCCCTTGAGGTCCTCCATGGCCTTGCGGACCTGCGCCAGTCGCGCGACCGGCTCGCGGACCCCGACCGGCAGGGGGGCCGTCATGATCGTGATCTCGTTGCCGGCCGAGCCCGCCGTGGCGGCGGTGCGCACGGACACGGGCACGCAGGCCTTCATGGTCAGCCCCGCCGTGCTGAAGTCGCGGTCCTCGAGGAAGCGGCCGAGCGCGCCGCTGACGGCCGTCAGGACGACGTCGTTCACGGTGGCGCCGAACGCCTTCTTCACCGTCTTGTAGTCGGCGAGGTCGGTCCGCACGAGCTCGACCGAGCGGTGCGGCCCCGGCTGCTTGTTCAGCGGTGTCGCGGGCGCCCGGTTGACCAGCGGCTCGGCGACGGCGGCGAGCGCGCCCAGCGTGGACAGGCCCTCCTTGACCAGCCGGTCGGGGCGGACGGCGAGGGCCGCCGCCTGCCTGCCCAGGCCGAAGGCGTGCCCGACGCCGTTGCGGGTGGCGGCGGCGAGCAGGCCCAGACCGCTCGGCACGGGGCGCGGCGTGTACGGGACGTGCGGGACGGCCGGGCTGTCGGGCGCGAGGTCGAACAGCGTGGTCAGCAGGTCGACGCCGCCGACGCCGTCGATCATGGCGTGGTGGGTCTTGGCGATGATCGCCCAGCGGTCGCCCTCCAGGCCCTCGACGAGCCACATCTCCCAGAGCGGCTTGTCGCGGTCCAAGCGCTGGCTGAGGATCCGCGAGGCGAGCGTCAGCAGCTGCTTCTCGGTGCCGGGACGCGGCAGGGCGGTGTGGCGGACGTGGTAGCCGACCCGGAAGCCGGGGTCGTCGGCCCACAGCGGGCGACCGGTGCCCAGCGGCATCTCGACCAGCCGCTGCCGGTAGCGCGGGACCATCGGCAGCCGCGACGCGATGTGCTCGCGGAACTCCTCGCCCGACGGCGCCGGGCCCTCGAAGACGCCGAGGCCCCCGATGTGCATGTGCGCACCGCCGTCCTCCTGGTGGAGGAAGCCCGCGTCGATGCTGCTCAGCCGGTCCAGGTGGGCCTGCGCCACGGTGTCGGTCTCCTCGTGAGTGGGGGTGGTGTGCCGACAGTCTGGTGCACCCGGGGGTGTCCGTGGGGTGGTTCCGGGCAGACGCTCCGTGTCCCCTTCGTCCCGACACTGGAGCCCCCCGTGCGCCGTCCCGCCCGCGCTGTCCCCGTCCGGCTGGGCCTCGCCGCCGTCGCCCTGGCCCCGCTGCTGCTCGTGGCGGGGTGCTCCGGTGAGGACGTGCCCGTCCGCGGCGAGAACGGCAGCGGCGTCGACAGCAAGGCCAGCCAGGCTCCCGGCCAGAACGACGACCAGACGAGCAACTCCTCCCAGTAGGGCGCAGGTTCGTCCCGCGCGTCCTCGGGTAGCGGCCCCGGGAACAGTCCCCTGTCCCGGAGGTACCGCGTGCCCTCGCTCGACCCTGCCCCCCTCCTGCTCGACGGCGCCGAGGTGCCCGGACCGGGCGAGACGCTCGACGTCCTCGACCCCCGTGACGGCTCCCTCGTCGGCCGCGTCCCGCTCTGCGGGGCTCCGGAGGTCGAGGCCGCCCTCACCGGGGCCGTGAAGGCCTTCGAGACCTGGCGCCGCACCTCGCCCGGTGACCGCAGCGGCATGCTCAAGGCCGCCGCCCGCGCCCTGCGCGACCGCGTGGACGAGATCGCCGAGCTCCAGTCCCGCGAGGGCGGCAAGCCCCTCGGCGACAGCCGCGGCGGCGTCGAGGCCGGGATCGGGACCCTCGAGCAGTACGCCGAGCTCGCCCCGCTGCACCGCGGCAAGGCGCTGCAGGGCGGCTGGGACTCCTTCGACCTCATGACCTGGGAGCCGCGCGGCGTCGCCGTCGTGCTGACCCCGTGGAACGACCCCGCCGCGATCGTGCTGCAGGGCCTCGGGGGCGCGCTCGCCGCCGGCAACACCGTCGTGTTCAAGCCGTCGGAGCGCACCCCGCTCTGCGGAGCCCTCCTCGCCTCCGTCCTCGCCGAGCACCTGCCGCCCGGCGTGCTGCAGGTCCTGCACGGCGACGGCCGCACCGGCGCGCTGATGGTCGAGCACCCCGCCGTCGACGTCGCCTACCACGTGGGCAGCAGCGTCACCGGCCGCGCGATCGCCGAGGTCTGCGCCCGCAGCGGCGCGCACGCGATCCTCGAGGGCGGCGGCAAGGACGCCTGCATCGTCGACGCCGGCGTCGACCCGGTCTGGGCCGCCGAGCAGGTCGCCCTCGGCGCCTTCGCCAACGCCGGCCAGATCTGCGTCTCGATCGAGCGCGTCTACGTGCACTCGGACGTCGCCCCCGCCTTCCTCGAGGCCCTGGTCGCGCGGGCGGGCTCGTTCGAGATCGGCCCGATGGTCGACGAGCGGCAGCGGACCGTCGTGCAGGAGCACGTCGCCTCGGCCGTCGCCGGCGGGGCCACCGTCCTCGCGGGCGGCTCGGCCCCCGACGGGCCCGGCGCCTGGTTCCCGCCCACCGTGCTCTCCGGCTGCACCGACGACATGGACGTCATGTCGACCGAGACCTTCGGGCCGGTCGCGGCGGTGCGCGTCGTGGGCTCCTTCGACGAGGCCCTGGCGGCGGCCAAGCGGTCCACCTACGGGCTCGCCGCCACCGTGCTCACCCCCGACATGGCCCACGCGCAGGCCGCGGCCCGCGAGCTCCCTGTCGGCACCGTCAAGGTGAACGCCGCGTTCGGCGGGGCGCCCGGCGGCTCGGCCCACCCGCACCGCGGCAGCGGCCAGGGCGTCGGGTACGGCCCCGAGCTGCTCGACGAGATGAGCCAGTACAAGGTCGTGCACTGGTCAGCCCCGGGTACCAGCTCCTAGGTCCCGACCGGGGTCGCTGAGCAGGCCCGCGACCGCCAGCAGCAGCGCCACGACGACGGCGGGCAGCACCACGCCCGTCGGCGTCGTGGGCTGCAGCGTCAGCACCGTGGCGCCCTCGACGGCCAGGGCGACCACCACCAGCCGCCCCACGGTGCCGTCGTGCAGCGCGATGCCCCGGTAGACGAGCAGCTGCACGACGGCCAGCGTCGCGCCCTGCAGCACGAACAGCGGCGCGACGCCCGAGAGCGACCGGTACTGCTCTCCGAACGTCAGGGCGACCACCGGTCCGCCGAGCAGCAGGCAGCCCAGCACCTCGAGCACGCCCAGCCCCGCCACCACGAGCACGGCCCGGCGCAGCACCTCCCGCCCCGCCGAGACGTCGGTCAGCCGGGGCAGCACGACGACGGCGACGGTCTGCGGCAGCCAGAACGCCGCCTTGCTCAGCACGGACCCGACGGCGTAGCGCCCCGACTCCGTCCGGGGCAGGGCGTGGCGGGCGAGCAGGAGGTCCAGGTTCGCCAGGGCGAGCAGGGCCAGCAGGGCGCCGCCCGCCAGCAGCAGCTCGCGGGCCGGAGGGAGCGCGGGTGCGGCTCCACGCGGGCCCGGCCGCAGCAGCAGCAGCCCGAGGCCGGCCGCGACCGCCGTGCCGGCGCTGAAGCCGGCGAGCACCGAGGCCGGCCCGCCGCCGAAGGCCAGCGGCACCAGCGCGAGCAGCTTGGCCAGCCCCTGCACGACGACGGCCAGCGCCAGGGCGCCGAAGTGCTCCCGGCCCTGCAGCACGCCCAGCACGGCGGACAGCACCGCCAGCGGCAGCAGGCCGGCCGCGAGCCACAGCGGGCCGGCCACCCCGACGTGCAGGAAGCGGCCCAGCAGCGGCGCCAGCGCGGCGACGACCAGCGCCAC
>JAODNQ010000147.1 GCA_025464695.1 Frankiales bacterium
ACCTGGCCGCCGCCACCGCCGCCGACCAGGCCTCGGAGGCCGCCGACGACCTGGTCGCCCAGCTGGCGCAGGCGCTGGAGCAGGCGATCCAGAGCGGGGCCTGACCCGGGTCAGGCATGATCGGCCCATGAACAAGGCCGAGCGCGCGCTGCTCCTCGCATGGTTCGTCGTCGTGCTGGCGTTCCTGGTCCTGCAGGTGTCGCTGGTGTTCGGGGTGCTCGGCACCGCCGCCGGCGTCTTCCTGGGCCTGCCGGTCGCTCGCACCGCCGCCCTGCGCGGGCGACGCAAGGGCACCGACCTCGCCCGGCGCACCGGGGTCAGCCTCCAGCGGGTGGGGTCGACCATCGGCGCCCACCTGGTGCTGCTGCTGGTCGTCGTCCTCGTGGCCGCCGTCGTGCCCGGGCTGCGCGACCGCTTCGTGGCGGGCGTCGCCGCCCTCCTCACCGCGGGGGCCGCCACCGTCACCGGCGCGCGGCTGGGCAAGCAGGCCGGCTAGACCTCGGCGGGCTCCTGCACCGGCAGCGCGAGCAGCTGCCGCCGCAGGGTGACGAGCAGCTGCACCAGGCCGACGGCGGTGAAGGCCGTCATGACCGACAGGCCCACGGTCGCCACGGTGTCGGCGTGCGCGACGAAGACGCCGCCGAAGTGGATCGACGCGGACAGGAAGATCACCCGCATCGGCCGCTCCCCCACGGTCACGCGTCCGACGTCGTCGCCGCCGGCGTTGCCGGACCGGGCCCGGCTGTACTCGAGCAGGAAGAAGCCGGTGCCGCAGACGACGGCCAGCTCCACCGGGGCGCCGACCGTGACGACCGCGACCAGGTAGACGACGTCGTTGACGCGGTCGACCAGCGAGTCGAGGACGTAGCCCCACCTGGTCGTCCGCCGCTCCAGCACGGCGACGCAGCCGTCGAGGGTGTCGAACAGGCCGCTCGCGACGAGCACCCAGCCGGCGAGGATCGGCCAGTGGCCCCCCTCCGCGGCCGGCACGAACACGGCGAGAGCGATCCAGACCGACGACAGCGTGACGACGTCGGGCTGCACGCCGCGCCGGGCCAGCGGCCGGCCGATCCGGTAGACGAGGGTCAGCCAGAAGCGCACCCAGACGGTGGCCGTGCGCGGGTCGTAGCCGCCGTGCAGCACCTGCCAGCGGTCGAAGTACCCGTCGCGGTCCTCGACGACGTGCTCCGGCCGGCGTGCCGTGACCAGGCCGAGCACGACCAGGGCGACGCCGAACCCGACCAGGGCCAGCAGGGGCGTGCTCACGCCGAGCGCTCGCGCCGCTGCTTCCTGACCGCGCGCTCCGTCAGGGTCGCGAGCAGCCGCAGGTTGAGCGCGCTCGCCATCCACAGCGGCAGCGCCCCGGCGCGGGCCCACAGGCCCTCGACGACCACGGACGCGACGATGTCGCTGCCGCCCCGGACGGTGGGCGTGATCTCGGTCGTCACCGTCTCGCGCAGCCCGGGAGCCGTGTGCACGAGGATCACGAGGCGCTTCTCGGGCACCGCCTCGAGGATGTCGAGCGGGATGCGCAGGGAGGCCACCCGGGCGACCCCGAGCAGGTGCTGACCGGTCGTGGCCCGGCCGTGCGCGCCCCGGACCTTGCGCAGGAACAGGTCGAACTCCGGCCACCGCTGCGGGTCGGCCAGCACGGCCCACACCTCGGCGGGCGAGGCGCTCGTGCGGACGCGGTGCGACAGCTTCATCGCACCAGGCTAGGTCGCGCGTTCACCACAGGCCCGGCTGGTCCGGCTGGACGGCCCTCCGGCGCGCCGCGGGTGCCGCCACGCCGCGGCACTCCTGCAGGTACGCCGGCCACTCCCAGCCCTCGAGGAACCCCTCCGCGGCGGCGACGCCTGCCGCGTAGAGCCGGTCGGCGTCGGCCCGGCTGAGGTCGAAGTCGACAGCGCTGACGCCGTCGGTGGGGACGAAGACCGTGCGGGCGACGGTGCAGGGGTCGCCGACGTGGGCGGCGTCCTGGTCGGTGAGCAGGGTGTCGAGAGCGGCCAGCCCGATGCCGAGCGGACCGCGGACGGGGTGCGTCGCGGGCGGGGTGCCGGGGCGGGCGGTGAGCCGGACGCCGAAGGTCGGCCAGCGCGGCGTGGCGTCGTCGGTGCGGTCGAACAGGTCGACCGGGACGTTCGACAGCAGGCCGCCGTCGACCCACGTGGCGTCGCCCTGCGGGGTCCGCTGCACGACCGGGCGAAAGAAGAACGGGATGGCGGCGCTGGCGCGGACGGCGCGGGCCACCGGGAAGGCGTCGGGGTCGGTGCCGTAGCTGTCGAGGTCCCACGGCAGCCGGGCCAGCCGCCGCCGGGACAGGTCCGACGTCGTGACCACGAGCCGGTAGGAGTGCGCGGGCGGCAGCGCGGAGCCGGCGTCGTCGAGGCGGAGGTCGCCGAAGGTGCGCACCCCGAGCTCGGCGAGCGCGCCGGTGAGGAACTGCTCGAGGTAGCGGCCCTCGTACAGGCCGTCGTGCGCGAGCAGCGCCAGCCCACGGCCCACCAGCGGCAGCCGCCCGACGCCGGCCGTGTCGCGGAAGCGCCGCACGTCGACGGCGCGCAGGACGTCCTCGAGGCGCGCGACCGGCTCCCCCGCGGCCTGCAGGCCGGCGACCAGGGCGCCGGCGATCGTCCCG
>JAODNQ010000155.1 GCA_025464695.1 Frankiales bacterium
GCACCATCCGCATCCCGGTCCACATGGTCGAGCAGATCAACAAGCTCACCCGCGTGCAGCGCGAGATGCTGCAGGAGCTCGGCCGCGAGCCGACGCCGGAGGAGCTCGCCAAGGAGCTCGACATGACGCCCGAGAAGGTCGTCGAGATCCAGGGCTACGCGCGCGAGCCAGTGAGCCTCGAGACCACGATCGGCGACGACCAGGACTCGAGCCTCGGTGACTTCATCGAGGACGCCGACGCCCCCATCGCCGCCGACGTCGTCTCCTACGGCCTCATGCAGGAGCAGCTCAACGAGGTGCTCCGCACGCTGACCGACCGGGAGGCCGCCGTCGTGAAGATGCGCTTCGGCCTGGTCGACGGGCAGCCGCGCACCCTCGACGAGATCGGTCGCGAGTTCGGGCTGACCCGCGAGCGGATCCGCCAGATCGAGAGCAAGACGCTGTCGAAGCTGCGCCACCCGTCGCGGTCGCAGAAGCTCCGCGACTACCTCGACTAGCAGGCAGCGCTCCGGCGGCCGGTCCCTGTCGGGGGCCGGCCGTCGTACTGTCCCGGCCGTGCAGCCGATCTCGCCGGAGGAGTTCGAGGGGATCGTCGCCGACGCCCTCGACGCGCTGCCGCCCGCGCTCGCGGCGCACTTCAGCAACGTCGTCGTCGTGGTCGAGCACGAGAACGAGGACGACCCGGAGCTGCTCGGCCTCTACGAGGGCGTGGCCCTGACCGAGCGCAGCCACTACTCCGGAGCCCTGCCGGACCGGATCAGCCTGTACCGGATCCCGCTGTGCCTGCTGGCCGAGGACCTCGACGACCTCGTCGAGGAGGTCCAGGTGACGGTCGTGCACGAGTTCGCCCACCACGTGGGCATCGACGACGACCGCCTCCACGCCCTGGGCTGGGACTGACAGCCGGGTCCCGGGCGAGCGCCTACCCGACGACGCTGCGCAGCACCCCGCGGGTCTGCACCGGCACCGACACGCTCCCCTCGGCGGGCGCCAGCACGACCCGGTCGCGGCCGGCCTCCTTGGCGGCGTACAGGGCGGCGTCGGCCAGCTCGACCAGCGTCCGCTCGTTGCTCGGGGTCCCGGCGGCGACCCCGACCGACACCGACACCGTCAGCGGGGGCGCACCCTCGACGAGCACCGGCTCCCAGCCGACCATCGTGCGCAGGCGGTCGCCGAACCGGTGGGCGCTCTCCCCCGCGACGCCGGGCGCCAGGGCGAGGAACTCCTCCCCGCCCCAGCGGCCGAGGACCTGGCCGGGGCGCACGGCCGACTGCAGCCGTCGTCCGACCTCGCGCAGCACGCTGTCGCCGACGCCGTGCCCCTCGACGTCGTTGACCCGCTTGAAGTGGTCGACGTCGACGACGGCCACCGCCAGCGGCTGCTCGCTCCGGCGGGAGTCGGTGGCGAGGAGGTCGAGGGCGCGCTCCAGGGCCCGCCGGTTCGGCAGGCCGGTGAGGGCGTCGGTGCTGCCGAGCACGTCCATGTCCTGAGCGGCGCGGCGCAGCTCGTCCGCCCGGGCCTTGACCCGGAGCCCGGCCTTGACGCGCGCGACGAGCTCGTCGACGTCGCACGGCTTCTTCACGTAGTCGAAGGCGCCGAGGTCCAGGCCCTCCACCAGCTCGGCCGTCTGCACCCGCCCGGTGAGGAAGATGACCGGGACGTCGCGGCTCGCGGCGTCCGCGCGCAGCACGCTCATGACCTGGAAGCCGTCGAGCACGGGCATGTCGACGTCGAGCAGCACGAGGTCGGGGCGCAGGCTGCGGGCCTGCCGGACCGCCTCCTCGCCGTTGGCCGCCTCGACGACGGACAGGCCGGCGGACAGCATCTGGCGGCGCAGGATGGAGCGCATGGCCGTGCTGTCGTCGGCGATCAGGACGACGGGCTGGGACTCGAGCGGCGGCACGGGACTCCTCGGCAGGGGGGACGACTTCGGGTCCATCGACCGCTGCCGGGCCGCCAGGAGCCCCCGGACGGGCGACACCCTCACAGAGGCGGACCTGCCCGTCCGGCCAGGCGGGTGTGACCGGAAGGCGAGGCATCACCCGCTTCCGGCGGGGCACACACCTTCTTGATCGCTTGTGAGCGACCTCACCGTGAGAGGGTGGTGCGGAACAGCCCGCTCTGATGGATCGTTCACCAGTCAACGGAGGCCGCCCCTGCGGCCCCCTTGCCCGGGACGCCACCGTCACGACGGCCACGCCTGCCGGCGCACGCCGCGCCGGTCGCCCCGAGGCTGCACCACCCGCCGCACCACATCCCAGGAGTCCGTCTTGCCCACCGCCGCCCGCCCTGCCGACGTCATCGAGGCGCTGGTCGAGCGTGCCCAGACCGAGGGCGCAGTGACCCTCGAGCAGCTGCGCACCACCTTCGAGAAGGCCGGCATCGGCCCCGGGGAGGCCGGCGAGGTGCTCCGCCGCCTCACCGAGGCCGGTGTCGTCTCGCTGCCCGGCGGCGAGGAGACCGCGGTCAAGAAGCCGCGCAAGCGCGCCGCCACTGCCCGCCCGGTCAAGAAGGCCGCGCCGAAGGCCGCCACCCGCCCCGCCGGCCGCACCGTCGTCGACGCCCCCGCTGACGCCGCTGCGCCCGCCGTCGAGGAGACCGTCGCGGTCGCCGCGCCCGCCGTCGAGGCCCCGGCCGTCCCCGCGACGCCCGTCCCTGTCGTCGAGTTCGACGAGGGCGAGCACGACGCGCCGGCCAAGCCGGTCGCCGAGGAGGACAAGCCCCTCGCGATCGACGAGCCGCCGCCCGGCATCGACCTCGTCAAGGCCTACCTCCGCGAGATCGGCAAGGTCGCCCTGCTGACCGCCGTCGAGGAGGTCGAGC
>JAODNQ010000157.1 GCA_025464695.1 Frankiales bacterium
GCGGCGAACGCCGTGCCGCCGCCGAGCGTGCCGACCGCGAGCGTGACGCCGAGGGCGACCTCGAGGGCCCGGCGCAGGCCGGCCGGGGCGGCCCGCCGGACGACGGCCCGCAGCGCCGCACCCACGATCCCGGGGAGCCGGCCCCCGGCGGCGAGGACCGCCAGGGTGAGCAGGTAGGCGGCGCAGCACCAGGCCAGCAGCGCCAGGAGCGCGACCAGCGGGTCGGTGACCTGCACGGCGCTGCCGGCGTCAGCGAGCCGGCGGAGGCTCTCCCCCGGCGTCGGAGCGGTCAGCAGCAGGGCGAGGGCCGCGGCGAGCGCGCCGAAGACGGTGACCCGGACCGTCGCCGTGCTGCCCATCTCGTCCTCCTGCTGCTCGATACGTGCGTTTGCGTTCGTTTGCTGTTGTACGCAGTCAGGAGCAGCCGGTCAAGTCGGGCAGAGCGTGCTTGTGCACGAGCGGAGCCGGAGACTGCCGCGTGCGGCAGGATCCGCAGGGACCCGGGTCCCCGGGGACGAGGCAGACGACGATCGGGGCGGCCGTGCGCTGGAAGGGGCTCTTCGACGACCTGGAGGCGCAGGCGGAGGCCCTGGCGAAGGGCGAGCTCGAGGCGGAGGTCCGCGACCGGATCCGCCGCGAGAACGCGCTGCTGCGCCTGTCCGACCGCCTGGCGTCGAGCATCGGGGCGACGGTGCAGCTCCAGGTGGCGGGAGCGGGCGTGCTCCACGGCGTCCTGCTCGACACCGGTGTCGACTGGCTGCTGCTGGAGGAGACCGGGGGGCGCGAGGTCCTCGTCCCGGCCCTGGCGCTGCTCGGGGTGGCCGGGGTGGGCCGGCGGACGCAGGCCCCGGGCGCGGAGGGGGAGGTCGGCAAGCGGCTCGACCTGCGGTGGGCGCTGCGGGGGCTGGCCCGGGACCGGGCCGGCGTGGCCGTCGTGCTGCGCGACGGGACGACGGTCGGTGGGACGCTGGACCGCGTCGCCTCGGACTTCGTCGAGCTGGCCGAGCACGGCACCGGGGAGGCCCGCCGGGACGGCGCCGTGCTCGGGGTGCGGCTGCTGCCGCTGGAGGGGTTGGCGCTGGTGCGCCGGGTCTGACCCGCAGCGCCCCCGCCTAGCGGAGGCTGTCCTCCGGGACCGCCTCGCCGTCACGGGCGAGCGGGTGGGCCGTCACGAAGGCGCGGGTCTCGTCGTAGCACCGCTGGATGTACTGCTCGAGCTGGGTGCGCTCGACCCGCCACTGCCCGCGGCCGCCGATCTTGATGGCGGGGAGCTCGCCACTGCGCACGAGCGCGTAGGTCTGGCTGGACGAGATGTTGAGCACCTCGGCCACGTCGGAGAGCTGGAGGAACCGTCCGTCCGCCACGTGCGTCTCCTCTCCTCTGCGGCGCGTCCTGCGCCGGGTGCCCGCTGTGAGCGACAACGGCAGTCTGGCACCGGGTGTTTCCAGATGGCGAGGTCTGTCCACAGGTGCGCCCGGACCGCCCGGGTTGTGGACGGTTGCGACCCGACGACGCGCGCGTGCGCGAGGATGTCCGTCGGCCCGTCGCTCGGCGGGCCCGGTCCCGGAGGGGGAGCAGTGCCCGACACGCCCGCGTCGCCGAAGGCGGCCCGGCTGGCCTCGCCCAGCTGGCTCGACACCCGCCTGGTGCTCGGCGTGCTGCTCGTGCTCGTGAGCGTGGTGGTCGGTGCCCGCGTCCTGTCGTCCGCCGACCGCTCGTACCGCGTCTACGTGGCCACCCACGACATCGCCGCCGGGGTGACGCTGGAGGACGACGACTTCCGGGCGGAGGAGGTCCGTCTCGACGTCGCGCAGGTCAACCGGCTGGTGCCCGTGAGCGCCGACGGCCCGCCCGTCGGGCGCACCTCCGTCCGGCCGCTGACCGCGGGCGACCTCGTGCTGCGCAGCAGCCTCGAGGAGCGCCGCAACTTCGACCTCCGCCAGTTCACCCTCAACATCGAGCCCGGTCACGCGCCGCCGGACCTGCAGGACGGCGAGCAGGTCGACGTCTACGTGACGCCCGAGGAGGACGGCGGCGCCGCCCCGACCGCCCCGAGCGCCGCGCCGAACCTGAGCACCACCGGCATCCGCAAGGTCCTCAGCGGCATCGCGGTCGAGTCGGCCGGCGGCGGAGGCGACTCGGCACTGGGCGGCGGCTCCGAGGCCGTCCCGGTCGTGCTGCTGCTCGTCCCGCGCGACGTGCTCCCCATGGTGACCGCGGTGGCCCAGGGCCGGATCGACCTCGTCCGGGTCTACGGCAAGCCCGCCCCGCCGCTGCAGCCGACCACCGGGGGCTCCCCGGCCGCCTCCGCGACCCCCTCGCCGGGCGTCTCCCCGGCCGGCCGGTAGTGCGCGTCCCGGTCCTGACCGCCGTCTCCGACGCGGTCTGGGAGGCCGAGCTCGTCCATGCTCTCGAGCGCGGCGAGCTGGGCGTGTCGGTGGTGCGCCGGTGCGTCGACCTGGCCGACCTGCTGGCCACCGCCGCGACCGGTCAGGCGCGGGCCGCGCTGCTGTCGGCCGACCTGCGGCGGCTCGACCGCGACGCGCTCACCCGGCTCGCCGTCGCCGAGGTCGCCGTCGTCGGGCTCGTGCCGCCGGACGACGAGGACGCGGAGCGGAGGCTGCGGCAGCTCGGTGTCGAGACCGTCCTGCCGTCGGACTCCACCCCCGCGACCATCTCCGCGGCCGTCGTCGAGGCCGTGGGGCGCCTCGCCGGGCCGTCGCCGAGCGAGGCGCTGTCGTTCAGCGGCTCCGGCCCCGACCTCCCGCCCCCGCCGCAGCTGCCGGCCCTGCCCGAGGTCACCCTGGGCAGCGGGATGCTCGTCGCGGTGTGGGGCCCGACGGGAGCCCCGGGCAGGACCACCGTCGCGGTCGGCGTCGCCAGCGAGCTGGCCGCGCTGCGCCGCCCCACCCTGCTCGTCGACGCCGACGTCTACGGCGGCGTGGTCGCCCAGGTGCTCGGCCTGCTCGACGAGGCGCCCGGGCTCGCCGCCGCCTGCCGCCTGGCCAACGGCGGCTCCCTCGACCTGCCCGCCCTCGCCGACCTCGCCCGGGCCGTCACGCCGACCCTGCGCGTGCTGTCCGGCATCGCCCGGGCCGACCGCTGGCCGGAGCTGCGGCCCGCCGCGGTCGAGTCCGTCCTGTCGCTGGCCCGGTCGCTCGCGGCCGTCACCGTCGTCGACTGCGCGTTCAGCCTCGAGCAGGACGAGGAGCTCGCCTACGACACCTCCGCCCCGCGCCGCAACGGCGCGACGCTGACCGTGCTGGAGGAGGCCGACGTCGTCCTGGCCGTCGGCAGCGCCGACCCCGTCGGGCTGCAGCGGCTCGTCCGCGGCCTGGCCGAGCTGCGCGACGTCCTGCCCGACGTGAAGCCCCGGGTCGTGGTCAACCGGCTGCGCAGCACCGCCGTGCCCGGCGACGCCCGGCGCGAGGTGCAGCAGGCCCTGGCCCGCTACGCCGGCGTCGAGGAGGTCCTGTTCGTGCCCGCCGACGTCCCGGCCGTGGACGGCGCCGTGGCGGTCGGCCGCACCCTGGCCGA
>JAODNQ010000200.1 GCA_025464695.1 Frankiales bacterium
AGTCGCATCGAGGCCGGCCGCAAGATCCCGACCCCCGAGACGCTCGCCGTGCTGGCGTCAGCGCTCGAGGTGGAGCTTGAGCACCTGTACCGGCTGGCCGGCTACCCGGTGCCGGAACTGCCGACCCTCAAGCCCTACCTGCGCCGGGCCTACGGCGTCAGCGACGACGCCGCCGAGGAGGTCGAGCGCTACCTGCAGAGCCTCAGCGCCAAGTACGGCCAACCCGGCCAGCCTGCTCCTGGAGAAGACGAAGAACCTGATAACTAGAAAGGAGGTGTCAACCTATGAACAACCTGAACTCCGGCTGGAGCGCCAGCCACGAACCCTTACTGCCCACCTCACGCGCGGCTGCCCAGCACACCCGCGAGCGTGGCGTCCTCGCCATCCTGCGCAGCCTGATGCCACGCCGGCTGCTGACCACCCGTGAGGCCGAGACCGTCGCCGAGCTGCAGGCCAACCGCCTACTCGAGCTGGCCGGTCTGCGGCAGGCCCCAGTGCCGAACGAACTGATCATGGAGCTACCGCGCATCGCGGTCCGACTCGGCCCCGACCTGCCCGTCAGCGGCTGCGCTCAATGGGTCAGCGGTCGCTGGCTGATCAGCCTGAACGCCAGCGAGCCCTGGACGCGTCAGCGCTTCTCGCTCGCCCATGAGCTGAAGCACGTCATCGACCATCCAGCCGTCAACATCATCTACGCCGGTGAGCAACAGGCCGAGCACCTGGCTGACTACTTCGCCGCCTGTCTCCTGATGCCGCGCCGCTACGTCCGGGCCGTTTGGTACGAGGGCATGCAAGGCTTGGGCGCGCTCAGCGAGCACTTCGGCGTCTCTGAACGGGCTATGGCCCTTCGCCTGCAGCACCTCGGTCTCCGCGAGCCGACCCCGAGGCACCGTCAACTGCCGGACCGGCCTGAGCGCCGCTCCAGACGCCGCTACGAGCGAGCTGCCACCCCACTAGCGACAGGAGAGGCTGCATGAGTCCGAAGCTCTCGGCCGTGCCCACCACCAAGCCGAGAGCGGTGCTGTACGTCCGCGTCAGCACCAAGGAGCAGCTCCAGGGTGATGGAGACCCGGACGGCTACTCGATTCCGGCACAGCGCGACGCCTGCGAGAAGCGGGCCCTAGCTCTAGGCGCGGAGGTGGCAGAGGTCTTCGTCGAGCGCGGCGAGTCAGCTCGCTCGGCCGACCGACCGGCCCTGCAGCAGATGCTTCGCTATCTCGTCAGCGAGTCGATCGACTACGTCATCGTCCACAAGGTCGATCGCTTGGCCCGCAACCGCCTCGACGATGTCCAGATCACGGCAGCCATCCAGACCAGCGGTGCCCAGCTCGTCAGCGTCACCGAGAACATCGACGAGACGCCAAGCGGCACGCTGATGCACGGGATCATGAGTTCGATCGCCGAGTTCTACTCGCGCAACCTTGCGAACGAGGTCATCAAGGGCACCCAGCAGAAGGTCAGCGCTGGCGGCACGCCCCACGTAGCACCACTCGGCTACTTGAACGTCCGGCGCTTCAACGCCGGACAGGAGACCCGCACGATCGAGATCGACTCCGAGCGGGCCGAACTGGTCAAGTGGGCTTTCGAGACCTACGCCGGTGGCGAGTACAGCCTGCGGCAGCTGGCGACCGAGCTGGCCGAGCGCGGCCTCAGTCAGCGGCCAACCCCGAAGCGGGCGGCTCGACCCCTGCCGGCCAACAAGTTGCACGACATGCTCCGCAACCGCTACTACATCGGCTTCGTGACCTGGCGCGGCGTCGAGCATCAGGGCAAGCACCCGGTGCTCGTATCCGCAGAGACCTTCGAGCAGGTGCAGCGGGTCCTAGCAGCCCACCGCGTGGCCGGCGAGCGGTCCTACCGCCAGCAGCACTACCTGACCGGCACGCTGCGCTGTGGTCGTTGCCAGTCCCGGCTGCTGTTCGTGGTCACCCGCGGCCGACGGGGCGACCTGTACGAGTACTTCTACTGCGCCGGACGCCACTCCGGCCGGACTGACTGCCGCTTGCCCCACATCCCGGTCGCTCAGCTGGAACAAGTCATCGAGGGTCAGTGGCAGCAGGAGGCCTTCTCTCCCGAAGTGGCGGCCAGCATCCGTCAGGAAGTGCTGGCCAGCCTTGGCGACTTCGAGGCCGGCAGGCAGCAGGAACGGGACAGACTCGAGACGCGCCAGCAGGCCATCCGCCGCGAGCGCTACAAGTGGTCAGACCTGGCGATGCAGGGTGCGGTCCCGGCGGACATCGCTCGCGAGAAGCAGCAGCAGCTGGCTGACCAGCTCCTGAGCACCGAGGCCGCCCTAGAGCGCCTGAGCCGGGCGCACGAGGGCCAGCGTGCCGGGATCTCGGCCCTGCTCGAGTTGTTAGACCGGTGTGGGGACGCATACCTCCGCAGCGACGAGAAGGGTCGCCGGGACTACAACCAAGCCTGGTTCGACTCTCTGGACATCGATGTCGACGGTGACGAGCAGCCGGGTCCTTCCGTGAAGGACGTACACCGGACAGAGCCGCTCGAGGCCCTGCAGGCCTACCGAAGCGGTCCTTCGACTCGTCCGACTACCCCTACAACGCAGAACAGCCAGGACCTGAGTCCTGGCTGTTCTGATCTTGCTGACGCCGCGCTGGTCGACGTTTCTAACTTTTCACTTCTGGTGGAGCTGAGGGGACTCGAACCCCTGACCCCCACACTGCCAGTGTGGTGCGCTACCAGCTGCGCCACAGCCCCGCTACCCCGGTGTGCAGGGCGGGGATCACCTTACAGGCCCTCGGGGCCGGGCGTCGGCCGCGGGTCGCCGTCGTCGTGGCGCTCGAGCCGCCACCCGCGCCGGGCCTCGACGAGCATCGACCAGCGGGTGTTGCCGAGCGGCGCCA
This sequence comes from Frankiales bacterium, assembly GCA_025464695.1. The sequence continues at coordinate 2,865 of JAODNQ010000200.1, forward strand.
GCCAGTCGGAGGTCGGCATCCCGAGCAGGGTGGCGACGGCGGCGCGGGCGGTGCCGCCGTGCGTGACGGCGAGCAGGGTGCCGCCCGCGGGGACCTCCGCCAGGAGCTCCGTCACGCACGCCGCGGCCCGCTCCCCCGCCTGCGCGTAGGTCTCGCCACCTCCGCGCGGGACGTCGACTCCGGCGACCCACGCCGCGTGCTCCTCCGGGAAGCGCTCCTGCGCCTCGGCCGACGTCAGCCCCTGCCACAGGCCGAGGTGCAGCTCGCGCAGCCGGTCGTCGAGGCGCACCGGCGCCCCCGTCAGCGCGACGACGGCGGCAGCGGTGTCGCGGGCCCGGGCGAGGTCGCTGCTGACCACGACGGCCGGCGCGAGGGGCACGAGCAGCCGACCGGCCGCAGCGGCCTGGGCCCGGCCGAGCTCGTCCAGGTCGACGTCGAGCTGACCCTGGATGCGGCCGGAGGCGTTGTGACCGGTGCGCCCGTGCCGCAGCAGGACGACCCGGCGAGGAGCATCCACCGGACGGGACGGGAGCGGACCGGTCAGGGGGCGGTCGCCGTGCGGCTGGCCGCCCGCAGCGCGTCACGGTCGACGAACGGGATGGTCGGGCAGTCCTTCCAGAGCCGCTCGAGGGCGTAGAAGACCCGCTCCTCCTCGTGCTGCACGTGGACCACGATGTCGGCGAAGTCGAGCAGCACCCAGCGGGCCTCCTGCTGGCCCTCGCGACGCACCGGCTTGGCCCCGAGCTCGCGCAGGCGGTCCTCGATCTCGTCGACGACGGCCTTGACCTGACGGTCGCTCGGCGCGGACGCGAGCAGGAACACGTCGGTGATGACCAGCTGGTCGCTCACGTCCAGCAGGAGGATGTCGCTGGCCAGCTTGTCCGCGGCCGCCTGCGCAGCCGCCAGCCCCAGCTCGACGGAACGCTCAGAAGCAGGCATGCCCCGAGTCTACGGGCGGAAGTCAGCGCCCACGAGGACGACGACGTCGGCGACCGAGCCCAGCTGGTCGGTGCTGCGGACGGCGTCCTCCCCCAGCCCGAGCGCCTGCGCCACCCGCACCCCGAGGGCCTGCGCCTCGACGGTGGCCTCGGGCACCAGCACCTGGGTGCGGGCGTAGCCGAACCGCGCGGCGTTGCGCGAGCCGACGAAGGCGAAGCCCTTCGGCTGCAGCTTGGCCCGCACCTGCTCGCCGAGGCCCGGCGTCCCGACGCCGTTGAGCACCAGGAAGCGGTTCCCGGCGTCCCGCGACCCCGGCGGGATCGAGCCGGCGAGCAGCCGGTCGACGACGGCCCGCGTGGCCTCGGCGTCGACCCGGAACGACGTCTCGCCGGCCCCCGCGCCGGTGTCGATCGGCACGACCGGCAGCGTGTCGTACTGCAGGGAGGAGGCGACGTCGGCCTGCTTGAGCCCGACCAGCCGCTCGGCGAGCTCCCCCACCGGCACGCTGGCGAGCGACCGCGGGCCGAGCTGGGCGAGGAAGGGCGCGGTGTCGGGGGCGGTGTCGGGCAGCTCGGTGAGCAGACCGTCGAGCACCTGCTGCACCCGGGCGAGGCGGGCCTGCTCCTGCTCCCCCGGCGCGAGGTAGGCGAGGTAGACCAGCGCGTGCTGCCCGTCGAGCCGCTGCGACCCCGGCTGCAGGTACAGCTGCCCGGCGCGCGCCACCGGGACGTCGACGTCGACGGCGACCCCGCCCAGCAGGTCGATGAGCTTCGCGGCGCTGGTCTGGTCGACGACCCAGCCCTCGTCGACGTAGACGCCCAGGGCGTCCGCGATGGCGGACCGGGAGCCCTCGGGCGCGACCGTGCGCAGGGCGCGGGAGACCGTCAGCGACCCCGACCCCGGCACCGTGACGATCGTCTGCCGCGGGACCAGCACGACGGCGCCGGTGCGGGACGGCGGGTCATCGGCGAGCAGCGCCGTGGCGACGGCGTCGCCGTTGGGGGCCTGCACCTGGAACAGCAGCGTGTGCTGGGTCCGCTCCTGCGCGGCCACCGGAGGCGGCGGCGTCGACCCGCCCCGGGCGAGCCGCACGGTGAGGGCGGCGGTCAGCGCGACCAGCACGGCCAGCGCGACGGCGACCAGCCGGCGACGGCGCCGGCGACGGGCACGGCGCAGCGCGGTGCGGCGGCCCTCGCGGGTCTCCGCGGCCTCCGTCACCGGGCGTCCCGGTACAGCCCGCGCTTGTCGATGTACTGCACGACGCCGTCGGGCACGAGGTACCAGACCGGCAGCCCCTCGGCGATCCGGTCGCGGCAGGCGCTCGAGCTGATCGCCAGCGCCGGCACCTCCAGCAGCGTCACGGCGCCGGCGGGGAACCGGGCGACGTCGACGGGGTCGTAGCCCGGGCGGCTGACGCCGACGAAGTGCGCCAGCGCGAACAGGTCCGCCGCCGCCCGCCAGCCGAGGATGGCCGACAGGGCGTCCGCACCGGTGATGAAGAACAGCTCGGCGTCGTCGCCGTACGCCGCCCGCAGGTCGCGCAGGGTGTCGATCGTGTACGTCAGGCCGGGGCGGTCGACGTCGGTGCGGCTGACGGAGAAGCGCGGGTTCGAGGCCGTGGCGACCACGGTCATGAGGTAGCGGTCCTCGGCGGGGCTGACCTGCCGCTCCGCCTTCTGCCAGGGCTGCCCGGTCGGCACGAAGACGACCTCGTCGAGGCCGTACCGGGCCTGCACCTCCGAGGCGGCCGACAGGTGGCCGTGGTGCACGGGGTCGAACGTCCCGCCCATGACCCCGATGCGCCTGCCCACGCGCGCGACCCTAGCGGGGCTGCTCAGCGCAGGTCCGCGAGCTTGCTCACGACGACGGGCACGCTGACCGCGAGGACGACCAGACCGGCGGGGACGGCGTACCGGGCGAGCAGGACGTCGGGGCGGCTGCTGCGGTCGTGCAGGTACGGGACCGAGGTCAGGGCCAGCAGCAGCAGGGCGACGACGAACTGCAGGTCGGCCAGCCCGTTGACGCGGGCCCGAGCGAGCAGCATGACTGCCAGCACCAGGCTCGCCAGGGCGAGCGCGGCGCGGAGCAGCACGCCCGTCAGGGCCGACCCCGCCCGCACCGGCTCCGGCTCACGGGTCAGGGCGACGACGAGGCCGCTGACGGCGAAGGCCAGCAGCAGCAGGTCCAGCAGCCGCTCGACCTGGCCCGACGTCGGGTCCACCCGGTCGACGGCGGCCTGCAGCAGGCTGAGCAGCACGAAGCCGAGGGTGAAGGCGGGGACGCCGGCGAGGCGCTGCTTCACGACGGCAGGATGCGCGTCACGAACTCCGACAGCTGCGCGGCGTTGCGCACCTCGACCATGTCGATGACCTCGGAGTACACGCTCGTGGCGCTGTCGCCGGAGCCCCAGTAGGCCTGCGGCTCCGGGTTCAGCCAGTACGCGTGCCGGCTGCGCTGCACCAGCGACTTGAGGGTGGCGGCGCCCGTGGCGCGGTAGTTGTTGCGTCCGTCGCCGAGGATGAGCAGCGAGGTCCGCGGCCCGACGGCGTCGGGGTAGTCCTCGTCGAACTGCTCGATGGCGTGGCCGTAGTCGCTGTGGCCGTCGAACCAGACCAGCTTCGCCTCGCTGCTCATCCGGCCCAGCGCCTCGCCGAGGTCGCCGTCGGCCGAGAAGAACCGGGTCACCTCGTCGCAGGAGTCGATGAAGGCGAAGGCGCGCACCTTCGTGAACTGCTCCTGCAGCGCGTACGCCAGCATGAGCGTGAAGTGCGCGAAGCCCGCCACCGAACCGCTGACGTCGCAGAGCACGACCAGCTCCGGCTTGTGCGGCTTGTGCGGCTTGTGGTGGGTGACGAGCGGGACGCCGCCGGTGCCGAGGGAGGCCCGGACGGTCCGGCGGAAGTCGAGCTTGCCGGTGCGGCCGAGCCGCTGCTTCGCGGTCAGGCGGGTGGCGAGCCGGCGGGCCAGCGGGAACACCTGGCGGCGCAGCTCGGCCATGTCGTCGCGGCTGGCGCGCAGGAAGTCGACCTGGTCGGCGAGCGGGTTCACGGCCGTCTTGCTCAGCGCCTCGGCGCCGCGGTCCTCGGCGAGACGACGACGGACCTCGGCCTCGACCATCTCCTGGAACTGGCGGATGCGCTCGGTGATGGTCTGCCGGGCCACGCGCTCGGCCAGCCCGCCGCGCTCCTGCCCCTGCAGCATCGCCTCGAGCAGCGAGGCCATGAGGGTCTCCGGCGACAGCGACCGCAGGACGCGGTAGGCGAACCAGTTCTGCCGCCCCGGCTGCGCGTCGGCCTTGCCGAGGTCGCCGACCACCTCGCGGGCGAACCGCTGCAGGGCCTGCTCGTCGCCCTTGAGCAGCAGGTCGCGCAGCGCGTCGCGGTAGGCGTCCTTGAGCGCCTGCGGGTCGCCGTCGCCCGGCTCCCCCTCGCCCGGCTGGCCGTCCGAGGCCGCCTCGGCCGCCATCTCCGACAGCGAGGTCTCCCCCGTGACAGCGGGCCACCACAGGTCGAACAGGGTGTCGAAGCTGCGGCGGTGGGCCGGCCGCTTGACCACGGTCGCGGCGAACGCGGCCCGCAGCGCCTCCCGGTCGAGCAGGTCGACGGCCCCGAGCGCGCGGGTCGCGTCGAGCACCTCCGACAGCGGCACCGGCACGCCGGCGGCGCGCAGCGCGTCGAGGAAGGCGATCTCCCGGCCCAGCAGGCCGCCGACGGTCATGTCCGCTGCCTCAGTTCAGCTTCAGCTGCGACGACGCCCGCTGGTGGTCGCTCGCGTGCTTGAGGACGACACCGAGGGTGTCCTTCACGGCCGCTTCGTCGAGGGTGTCGAGCCCGAGGGCGAGCAGGGTGCGGGCCCAGTCGATCGACTCCGAGATCGACGGCGACTTCTTGAGCTCGAGCGCCCGCAGCGCCCGCACGGTGCGCACGAGCGACTCCGCCAGCTGCTCGGCGATCTCGGGCACCCGCGACAGGACGATCGCCTTCTCGCGGTCGGCGTCCGGGTAGTCCAGGTGCAGGTAGAGGCAGCGGCGCTTGAGCGCCTCGGACAGCTCGCGGGTCGCGTTCGAGGTGAGGAACACGATCGGGCGCCGGACCGCCTGGATGGTGCCGAGCTCCGGGATCGTCACCTGGAAGTCGCTCAGCACCTCGAGCAGCAGGCCCTCGACCTCGACGTCGGCCTTGTCGGTCTCGTCGATGAGCAGCACGGTGGGGTTCGGGTTGCGGATGGCCGTCAGCAGCGGACGGCTCATGAGGAACTCCTCGGCGAACACGTCGTCGTGGATGTCGTCCCACGCGGTGTCGTCGGAGGCGGCCTGGATGCGCAGCAGCTGCTTCTTGTAGTTCCACTCGTACAGCGCCCGGGCCTCGTCCAGGCCCTCGTAGCACTGCAGGCGGATCAGCTCGGAGCCCGTGGCCTCCGCGACCGCCTTCGCCAGCTCGGTCTTGCCGACACCCGCCGGTCCCTCGACCAGCAGGGGCTTGCCGAGCCGGTCGGCGAGGAAGACCGTGGTGGCGATGGCGTGGTCGGTGAGGTAGCCGGCCGCGGACAGCCGCTCCCGGACGTCGTCGACCGAGGTGAACTGGGGCTGCTGCACGGGGGCTCCACGTCTGGGGGATCAGGGCCGAACCCCATTCTGGCCCATGCTGCGGAAGGGCGCGCCGTGCGCCCGTGGAGGAGACCGGCGTGCTGCGCGACTTCAAGGCGTTCGTCACCAAGGAGAGCCTGGTCAACCTCGGCGTGGCGGTCGTCCTCGCCATCGCCTTCGGGACCCTGGTGCGCAGCCTCGTGGCGAACCTCCTGCTGCCCCTGCTCGCCGTCCCGGGCGACACCGACTTCGGCGACCTCGCCTTCCGGGTCGGCGGCGGCACCTTCCGCTACGGGGCGTTCCTCAACGACCTCGTGACCTTCCTGCTGACCGCCGCGGGCGTGTTCTTCTGCGTCGTCCGCCCGCTGGCCCGCCTGAGCCGGGGCTCGGCCCCGGAACCGGTCGCGACGACGACGTGCGCCCGCTGCCTGTCGACCGTCCCGGCCGCCGCCTCGCGGTGCCCCTTCTGCACCTCGGACCTGCCGGGCGGGTCGACGGCGTGAGCGCGGACCGGTGGACCGCCCGGCCCGCCCTCGCGGGGCTGGTGCGGGCGTATGCCGTCGTCCTGCCCCTGCTCGGCGCCGCCGGCCTCGCCGGGACGGTCGGGCGGCTCGCGCCCGGTCCTCTGCCGGTCCGGCTGCTCCTGGCGCTGCTGACCGCGCTCGCCGTCGCCGCGGCGCTCGCGCGGCTGGGCCGCCGGCTGCTGCCGCTCGCCGCCCTGCTGGAGCTGTCGCTGCTGTTCCCCGGCGACGCCCCGAGCCGCTTCGCGGTCGCCCTCTCGGCCGGCTCGACGCGGGAGCTGACGCAGCGGCAGGACGGGCCGTCGGCAGCAGCCGGACCGGCCCGGGACGTCGTCGCCCTGCTCGCCGCACTGGCCCGGCACGACCGCGACACGCGCCGTCACACCGAGCGGGTGCGCGCCTACACCGACCTGCTCGGCGAGGCGCTGCGACTGCCCGAGCCCGACGGCGACCGGCTGCGCTGGGCCGCCCTGCTGCACGACCTCGGGAAGCTCACCGTCGCGCCCGCCGTTCTCGGCAAGCCGTCGCGGCTCGACGCGTCCGAGTGGGAGACGGTCCGGGGCCACCCGGAGGCGGGCGCCCGGCTGGCTGCCGACCTCGAGCCGTTCCTCGGCGAGTGGTTCCACGCGATCGGGCAGCACCACGAGCGCTGGGACGGCACCGGCTACCCGCAGGGGCTCGCCGGCGAGCAGATCGGCCGGGCCGCCCGGATCGTCGCGGTCGCCGACAGCTTCGAGGTCATGACCGCGGGCCGCAGCTACCGGTCGGCCCTGCCCGCCGAGCAGGCCCGCGCCGAGCTCGTCACCTGCAGCGGCACCCAGTTCGACCCCGCCGTCGTGCGGGCCCTGCTCGACGTCTCGCTGGCCCGGCTCGAACGGGTCGTCGGCCCCCTCGCCTTCCTGTTCGCCGTGCCGCTCGTCGCGCCGCACGACGTCGTCGGGCTGCCGCACGGGGTCGCCCTGCACCCCGCGGTGTCGACGCACGCGTCCGCCAGCGCCTCGGGCCACGACGCCGGCGGCAGCCCGGCCGTCACCGGTCACAAGCACGACGGAGGTGCCGCGGCGTCCGCGGACCCGCGGTGAGAGGCTCGGTCGCATGAGCACCGTCGCCTTCCTCGGCCTCGGACGCATGGGCGTCCTGCTGGCCTCCCACGTCGCCGCCGCCGGCCACGACCTCCGGGTCTGGAACCGCACCCCCGGCAAGGCCGGTCCGCTCGCGGCGCACGAGGTGGGCAGCGTCGAGGAGGCCGTCGACGGCGCCGACCGCATCGTGCTGATGCTGTTCGGCCCGGACAGCGTGCGCGAGGTGCTGCCCCGCCTCGCCGGTGCCCCGGCAGGAGCGCTCGTGGTCGACAGCACCACTCTCAGCCCCGACGCCGCCCGCGAGTTCGCCGCGACGGCTGCCGACCTGGGCCTGCGGTACGTCGACGCTCCCGTGGCCGGCTCGACGGGTCCGGCGCGCGACGTCTACCTAGGGGTGCTCGTTGGCGGAGCGCAGGCCGAATACGCCGACTCTCTCGTGCTGCTGCACCTGTGGGGCGCGCCGGAGAAGGTCCGGCGGGTGGGCGTCGTGGGCGCCGGCTCGGCCCTCAAGCTCTGCGTCAACCAGGGGCTCGGCGTGATGGCGGCGGGGGTCGGGGAGTCGCTGCGCCTGGGCCGCGACCTCGGGCTCGACCGGGGGGTCCTGCTCGACGTCCTCGGCTCGACGGCGTACGGCTGGTACCTCGGGCAGAAGCGGCCGATGCTCGACAGCGGCG